>NZ_JAUJTZ010000011.1:0-209848 GCF_030433455.1 Yersinia sp. 22-579
CCCTGGCGCGGACGCTTTACTCTTCTACCTGCCTTCACCTTGCAAGATCGAGTTGTCGAAGTTTGTCAGCAGTCTGACCCCGCTTCGACCGTTTTTTTGTTTGGATTTAGCGCTGATAACGCAAGGCGTCGACGAGCAACGAAAACGCAGTGGTATGTTGCCTGCGACTGGGGTAATAAAGATAGTAACCGGGAAAAGGCTCACACCAATCTTCCAGCACGCGAATTAAGTTGCCACTGGCAATCTCCGCTTTCACTGCATCTTCTGGTGCCATTGTCAGACCAAAGCCGATGACGGCGGCATCAATGCGTTGTCGTATACTATTGAAAGTTAGCTGACCATCAACACGTACTTTTAACTCACGCCCTTCTTTTTCAAACTCCCAAGCATACAAGCCACCCATAGTTGGTAGGCGCATATTGATACAACGATGATGTTGTAAATCTGCTGGCGTGGTGGGGATGCCATATTTAGCCAAATAAGAAGGGGAGCCGACCACGGCCATACTCATATCTGGCCCAATCCGCACGGCGACCATATCCTTTGCGACCTGTTCTCCCAAGCGAATACCCGCGTCAAAACGACCTGTTACAATGTCGGTTAAGGTATTGTCGACCGTGATTTCTACATTAATATCAGGGTATTCGGCGAGAAAGGATTTCAGCACCGGCCAGAGCACTGAATCGACAGCATGTTCACCGGCAGTGATACGAATATTTCCCGCAGGGCGCGCCCGCATCTCACTCAGCGCATTCAGCTCGCTCTCAATTTCTGCAAAACGGGGTTCGAGGCTATTTGCCAGTTTTTCGCCGGCTTCTGTTGGGGCAACACTGCGGGTGGTGCGGGTCAGCAGGCGCAGCTCAAGGCGCTCCTCCAGCCCACGAATTGAGTGACTCAAGGCAGATTGGGAAACCCCCAGTTTTGCCGCAGCCTTGGTAAAGCTACGCTCTCTGGCGACCATAAGAAATGAAATTAAATCGTTAAAATTCTCTTTTAACATCATGGTTCCTGCCTGTTAGCCCTGAGACTTTCGAGTGTAGCTCAATTTATGAATTAAATTCATATACTCATGCGTATTTCCCCCTCTAATACTCCGCCCAGGCATTTGCTACCTTTTTCGCAACCGATATTCATTTGGCGAATGCCTTGTGATGGTAATAACAACAGACAGGGGTAAAGACAATGCAAAAGCGCAGATTGGGTCGTAGTAATCTTGAAGTGTCAGCAATGGGTTTAGGTTGCATGGGAATGAGCTTTGGTTATGGCCCGGCAACAGATAAACAGGAAATGATTTCATTGCTACGCAAAGCGGTAGATCTTGGGGTGACATTCTTTGATACCGCCGAGGTCTACGGGCCTTATACCAATGAAGAATTATTGGGTGAGGCGTTGGCTCCTTTGCGCGATAAGGTGGTCATTGCGACCAAATTTGGTTTTCAGGCCGATCCGAATGGTGGGCCAAGATGGGTGGGTTTAAATAGCCGACCTGAACATATCAAGAAAGTCGCGGAAGCCTCTCTTAAACGCCTGAAAACCGATGTTATTGATCTGTTTTATCAACATCGTGTGGATCCGAATGTGCCTATCGAAGATGTGGCTGGAGCAGTACAAGATCTCATTAAAGAAGGCAAAGTTAAACACTTCGGTTTGTCCGAGGCGGGGGCAGCAACGATTCGTCGAGCCCATGCGGTTCAGCCGGTTACCGCACTACAGAGTGAATATTCTTTGTGGTGGCGAAAACCGGAGCTGGAAATTATTCCCACGCTGGAAGAATTAGGTATTGGTCTGGTGCCTTACAGCCCGCTGGGTAAAGGTTATTTGACCGGCAAGATGACGGAAACCACCGAGTTTGCCAGTGATGATTTCCGTCGCACACTGCCGCGTTTCACACCGGAGGCATTAAAAGCAAATCAGGGGCTGATAGCCTTGATTCAGGATGTGGCACAGCAAAAAGGTGCCACACCGGCGCAAATCGCTTTGGCTTGGTTGCTGGCGAAAAAACCGTGGATCGTGCCGATCCCAGGGACACGCAAGCTCGATCGGCTGGAAGAAAATATCGCTGCCGCCAACCTTGAGTTGACTGCCGTAGACCTTCAGCAAATCGACAGTGCGGCTGCAAAAGTGACATTAATCGGGGAGCGCTACCCTGAAGCACTGGAAAAACTGACCGGACTTTGATCTGTCACCTGAACATCCTCAGGAATCACGGTGAAATGGCTCGTAGCGTCTACAGTTATACAGTTTACCTTGACCTTTTTTAAGGTTTATCGAGCTGCAAATCACAGTGTTTATGATACCGGAGATACACCATGACAATGAAAGTACTCGGTTATGCTGCCACGTCAGCAAAAGTTCCTCTGGCACCCTTTGAGTTTACTCGTCGTGCTCCTCGACCAGATGATGTGGTGATGGAGGTGCTCTACTGCGGCGTTTGCCATTCTGACCTACATCAGGCACGTAATGACTGGGGATTTAGTACCTATCCTATTGTTCCCGGTCATGAAGTAGTCGGGCGCATCACGGCAGTGGGTAAGGAAGTCACGAAGTTTAAGGTCGGCGACCTTGCTGGTATTGGCTGTATGGTGGATTCCTGTCGACATTGCCAACCCTGTCAACAGGGATTAGAGCAGTATTGCGAAGAAGGGAATGTGCAGACCTACAATGGTATTGACCGTCATGACCATACCCCAACCTATGGTGGCTATTCACAAGCTATTGTGGCATCACAAGATTTCGTGTTGAAGATGCCTGCTGGCCTGGATCTAAAAGCGGCCGCACCACTGCTGTGTGCTGGCATCACCACCTGGTCACCATTGCGTCACTGGAAGGTGGGTAAAGGCAGTAAAGTGGCCGTGGTGGGGCTGGGTGGGTTGGGTCATATGGCTTTGAAACTGGCTAATGCGCTCGGTGCTGAAGTGACTCTCTTTACCCGCTCACCTAACAAAGAGGCGGATGCTCGTCGTTTGGGCGCTCATCATATTGTTTTATCTACCGATGATGCACAAATGGCTGCGGCCAAAGGGCAGTTTGATTTGATTATTGATACTGTGCCTTATGTGCATGATATCAACCCTTATATGCCGACGCTGAATATTAATGGCACACTGGTATTTGTCGGTTTCCTGGGGGATATCAGCCCAATGGTGAGCACTTTACCGATGATTTTGGGACGACGCTCGGTGGCGGGTTCATGCATCGGCGGTATTGCGGAGACTCAGGAAATGTTGGATTTCTGCGCGCAGCACGGTATTGCTTCAGATATAGAAATGATTAATATTCAGGACATTAATCATGCCTACGAACGTATGCTGAAAAGTGATGTGAAATACCGTTTTGTGATTGATATGGCGTCATTGAAAGCGTAAGCCGCTCATCACTGATAGATATAAATACTACTGCGGCATTTAAAACTGACCGGGCGAATACCCGGTCATTCTGGTAAATCAATCAGCAATGCTCGCAGGGGGGTTTGCGCTTTAATCACTAAATGCTGTTCCTCTTGCACAAAAGCGCCATCACCACAGGTCAAACGCTGAGCGTCGCTCACTTGTGGGCCGGTCACTTCCACGGTTCCGTGAATAGATTGCAGATAAGCCCTCGGGCCGTGCAAATCAATCGTATATTGCTCACCTGCAGCCAAATCCAAATGATGAATCCATACTTGCTGGCGCAGCTTCAGGCTGCCTTTTTCACCGTCAGGGGAAGCCAAAAGTCTTAATGGCTGGGTACACAGTGATAGCTGCTGAGCCGATTGACTTTCTTGCTCGGGACAAGCATTGAGCCATAACTGAATTCGCGTTAATGGTTTGTCCGAACTAAGGTTATGCTCGCTATAGCTCACACCCGGCTGGGTAGAAAATAACAGGACATCGCCAGTTTTACCGCGTACATGGTTACCTAAGCTATCCCGATATTCTGCCTCACCTTGTAGGATGATATTCAGAATATCAACCCGTGGGTAAGTTCGTGGTTGGAATGACGCGCCCGGCGCGAGAACTTCCTGATTCAGCACGCGCAGTGAAGCATAGCCTAATAATTTTGGATCAAAATAGTGTCCGAATGAAAAGGTATAGCGCGCCTGGAGCCAACCAAAGTCAGCTTGCCCGCACTGTTTTGCTGTTCTGCATGTAATCATGACAATGATCGCTCTTTCCTGATATTAATCGATAAACAAATGGTAAGCGTCTGGACGCCAGATTGTTAGCCAGTTAATCTGGTCACTATATTCAAATTTCCTGATTGAGAAAACGATGGGCAAAGATCGGGCGCTAACGTTAGAAGCGTTGAGAGTGATGGACGCCATTGACCGCCGTGGCAGTTTTGCTGCGGCTGCCGATGAATTGGGGCGTGTACCTTCGGCATTGAGTTACACCATGCAAAAACTCGAAGAAGAGCTGGATGTGGTGCTGTTTGACCGTTCCGGGCATCGCACCAAGTTTACTAATGTGGGTCGTATGCTGTTGGATCGTGGGCGGGTGCTGCTGGAAGCTGCCGATAAGCTGACCACGGATGCTGAGGCATTGGCGCGTGGTTGGGAAACCCATATCACTATCGTCAGTGAAGCCTTGTCTCCGGCATGGAAACTGTTCCCGTTGGTTGACCGATTGGCGCTAAAAGCGAATACACAAGTCTCTATTTTTACTGAAGTATTGGCGGGTGCCTGGGAGCGGTTGGAGCAGGGGCGGGCGGATATTGTGATTGCGCCAGACATGCATTTTCGCGCATCTTCAGAGATTAACAGCCGCAAACTGTACAAAGTCACCAGTGTCTATGTGGCCAGCCCTGACCATCCAATCCATCTGGAGCCAGAGCCGCTGTCAGAGCTAACGCGGGTGAAATATCGTGGTGTTGCTGTAGCCGATACCGCTCGTGAACGGCCGGTTTTGACCGTGCAATTGCTGGATAAACAGCAGCGGTTAACGGTGAGTACCATCGAAGATAAGCGGCGGGCATTATTGGCCGGTTTGGGGGTAGCGACCATGCCGTATGAAATGGTTGAGAAAGATATTGAAGCGGGGCGCTTACGGGTTGTCGGGCCAGAATACAGCCGCGAGGCCGATATCATTATGGCCTGGCGGCGCGACAGTATGGGTGAGGCTAAGTCGTGGTGTCTGCGCGAGATCCCTAAACTCTTTTCTAATAAATAAACGGCTACTGCGCCTCGATTGGGAGGTGAACGGCTAACCGGTTAACTAAGCGAAACGGGTATCTCGGTCATGTGGCTCCAGCAGATCTTGCTGTGGGCCGATGGAGATAATGCCATAAGGATTAATAGTGCCGTGGCTGCGGTAATAGTGATTGCGGATATGAGCAAAATCTACCGTCTCGGCAATGCCTGGCATTTGATAAATATCACGCAGGAAACCATACAAATTTAGATAATCGCTGATCCGGTGCTTATCACATTTAAAATGCGTGACATACACGGGATCAAAACGTACCAATGTGGTCCATAAACGCAAATCTGCTTCGGTAAGTTGATCACCGGTCAGATAACGCTGTTTCCCCAGAATATGTTCCAACTTCGCCAGGGCATCAAACAGGGTATTGACAGCTTCGTCATAGGCTTCTTGCGTGGTAGCAAAGCCCGCTTTATACACGCCATTGTTGACCTGATCGTAGACCCACCCATTGATGTCATCAATATCGCGGCGTAATGCGGGTGGATAATAATCCCCGGCTCTGGCACCTACGCCATCAAAAGCACTATTGAACATACGAATAATATCGGCTGACTCATTGCTAACAACAGTTTGCTGCTGTTTGTCCCATAACACCGGGACGGTGACGCGCCCGCTATAGTGGGGGTCAGCCCGCAAATAGAGTTGATAAAGATAATCGAGGTGATACAGCGAGTCGCCGGTGGCAGCGGGGAAATCATCACCGAATGTCCAGCCATGTTCTTTCATTAGCGGATGTACGACGGAAACCGAAATCAGTGGCTCCAGGCCTTTCAGAGTACGTAACAGCAAAGTGCGATGCGCCCACGGGCAGGCGAGAGAAACATACAAATGGTAGCGGTCTGCTTCGGCTTTAAAACCGGCCTTGCCTTGCGGCCCAGCCTGGCCATCAGCCGTGACCCAATTACGGAACTGAGAGGTACTGCGCTTGAAGTGACCGCCGGTAGATTTGGTGTCATACCAGATGTCTTTCCAGATACCGTCTACAAGTTGTCCCATCTCATGTTCCTCTCTAAAAAATGCGCCCTATCTAATGATAGGGCGTAATTGCTTAAGTATGCTTTGGGTAAAAGCAGTGTTACCACTTCTTACCCAGTAGGCGGTCGATACTGAAACCACCAGGGCCAGCAACTGCTAAGACAATATAACCGCCAGCGATGGTCAGGTTTTTCATGAACATCAGTTGGTTAACACCTTCCGCAAAGTTAGTGTGGAAAATCAGTGCGGTCAGAATGGTGAAACCGGCAGTGAATAGTGCGGTGGTGCGAGTCAGGAAACCAAACAGAATGGCCAAACCGCCGCCAAATTCCAACAGGATAGTCAGTGGCAGGAAGAAACCAGGGACGCCCATTGCTTGCATATATTGTTGGGTCCCGGCATAGGCATCACCCATTTTGCCGTAACCGGCAACAATAAACAGAATTGGCATCAGAATGCGTGCTACCAACAGGCCAGTATCTTGTAATTTGTTCATCGACGACTTCTCCAAAAAGTGTTTTGTATTAATGCCTGGCATCTGCTGGCGTTAATTTTTAATTAAAAAGCTTATATATGATTGTTTGCTGGTGTATTTCTGCAAACGTCCTGACTTGATGAGAGAATGTTAGTCGAGAAGTTGATAAGTTGTTAGCAAGTAAAACTGTCGTTTTTTATCAAAAAAATTGAAGTGACAGAATATAAAAGCCTGCTTATGGGGAAAGATGCTGCTAGCAGGCTGAATTATATGCTGGTTTTATCAAACATAAATTATAGCTGCGGATCAGTACAGTGCAGTGGAATGGGAGATCAACGTAATAAAAAAGTACTGCGAAACAATCGGATAGCACCCCATGCACTGACCGCTCTACGCGACCAGCGGATTAACTTACTGGGATGGCGAATGCCATATAACGCCACCAGGCTTGAACCTACCATCAGATATTTTCGCATACTGACGATTTTCGCCCAGCCACGATCATAAGGTGCGGTGACTTCAATCCAATGTGCGGTGCTGTTAGCGAGATCCAGACGTTGTTGCTGGATCTCCCGTAACAATGCGGCCTTTTCCTGTGCTAATTGACGGCGACTCAACGCTCTTTCTCCAATAATTCGCGATCCGTTTCCAGTTGCTTGCGGGTTGACCCCAGCAGGGTGGAACGGCGCGCTTTGGTGAGTGTCCAGATAACACCTATTATCGCCAGTGCTAACAGCACTGCCGTTGTCGACCCCAATGCAACTAAACGATAAGCAGGATCAATCGCCCATATCACCAGCACCAGCAGGCTCATCAAACCGAAAGCGGTAAACAGCAGAGTGATCCCCGCCATCATCAGCAACTGAATCAGTGTTGCTTTTTCTTCTTCCAGTTCAATAGCTGCTAGCCGAACACGGGTTTCGACCATGCCAACCACGATGGTAGCGATGCGGTGGACAGTATCGAGGACCCCTTTACCGGGGCCCTGAGTTTGAGGAAGTTCAGCCATAATCAGCGGCGAGACAACAGAACGCCTAACACCACACCAACAGCAGCACCGATGCCTACGCCAGCCCAAGGGTTGTCATGGACATAGTTGTCAGCTTTATCAGCAATTTCTTTGGTTTGGGCGGCGATTCTATCGCCTGTTTCGCTCAGACGTTCACGAGTATCTTTCAACGCGCTTTCCGCTTTGGCCCGCAGCTTATCTAACTCAGCTTTCGGCTTATCGGTCGAAGATTGCAGCACTTCTTCCAAAGTATCCGCAAGTGACTTAAGTTCAGCGCGCAAATGTTCAGAGGTTTTATCTTGTGGCATGTAATAGCTCCTTAACATAACTGAGGTGAATACCTAATCTAGTGAATTTCTTTGGAAGTTGATAGGTTAATTATCCTAATAATTCCCGAATGATTCACTGTGTCTGTATTAAAACCCGGAGTCGCTACTTCTGTGCCTGAGCTTGCTTTAACTCAGCTTGCGCCTCCGTTAACTTCTTCTGTTGTTTGGTAATTTTATCAGCATCACCTTTTTGTTGAGCCTCTTTTAGTTCTTCCTTACGCTCAGTGACTTTGTGCTGCTTTTCTTTAATTTTGCTCTGGCGGTCGGCTTCCAGACTTTCAACCGTACAATTATTCTTAACTTGTTTCAAAGCTGTTTCCAGACCAGCGGCGCGACGGGTATTGCCATGTTGTTTGGCATAATCAATCTGCTGTTGGATCTCTTTGGCTTTGGTATCGCATTCATTTGCCTGGGCGACACTGCAAAACGCAATCATCGGTAATACCAGCAGGAGAAAGGCCCGTAGGGAAAAAACGGTACGTAACAACATGGTATTGCTTCCTTTTACAACAAGAATCGGGGCGAAATAGGCTACTGTGAATGACTAAGCATAGCGCTGAATTATATGATACCCAAGTTTACTACAGGATTTTTTATAGATTAATCATATATCAGCAGGATATCTCCTAAATAATTCGAATTGCAGGAAGGCGGCAAGCGAGTGACTAATCGGTTGAAAACCGATTTGAACAGCATTTATGCCTGCCCGCAGGGTGAGCCTCTTTGAGGCTCATTAATCTCGATGAGCTTACATGAGTAAGTGATTCGGGTGACGGAGCGTAGCCAACGCACATGCAGTTTGAAGTATGACGGGGATAAATTGGTAATAACGAAGATCAAATGACGGGGAGATAACTCCCCATGATGCAGATTACCCTACATTTTGTAGGTTATTTCTGAATGCGGGCAATAAACGCTGACGTTTCTTCGACTCACTGGAGACAATGACATAACCGCTTGGCAGGATATCTTGTAAAGCTGTAATGGCTTCTTGTTGCTGCTCTGGAGACTCAAGACTCACTACCAAACTGTCATTCTCTGGAGTGATGCTTTTGATGCGAATCCCCCGCTGATCAAGATGCTGGTACAGAGAAAACCCATCAGGTAATGACAGCCCCTGCTGATTAGGCCGAATTTTTAGCGCACTTTCCGTGCGCATAATAATGGGCGTAAACAGCAGTGCTGCCAGCAATAGAACTGTCACCGGCAGGATAAGATAGTGCCAAACTGGGCGGCCAAAAGGGCCACGGAAGTTAATCACTCTGGCTTACCTTTGTCATTGCTATCATTCACGGGCGTGGGATTTTTCTTGCGCCAAAGCACATATAAAGAACCAAACAAGCCGATCACTAGTAGCGCCAGAGGCAGTAACATCAAGAAAAACATCACTTCATCTTCGTATTTCAGGAAAACCGGCGTTTTACCAAAGGCGAAGCCCATGGTGGTTAAGATCAACACCCACAGGAAGCCACTCATCCAGTTAAAGAATTGAAAACGCGCATTGTTCAAGCCGGAAAGGCCGGCAATTGTTGGCAACAAGGTGCGCACAAATGCCAGGAAACGCCCGACTAACAGTGCGGATAGCCCATGACGGTGGAACAAGTTATGTGCGCGTTGGTGGTAGTGGGCTGGTAGGTGGGATAGCCACCCTTGCACCACTTTCGTATTCCCCAGCCATCGCCCCTGAATATAACTGACCCAGCAACCCAGACTGGCTGCGGTGGTTAATACCACCAGAGTTACCGGGAAACTCATGGCACCTTTTGCAATCAGTACACCCACCAGAATTAACAGGCTATCGCCAGGTAAAAAGGCTGCCGGGAGCAAGCCATTTTCCAGAAAAAGTATCACAAATAGCAGGATGTAGATGGCCCATACTAGCGACGGGTTCGCGAGCGTCTCGTAGTCTTGTGCCCATAAAGCATGTAAGAGTTCTTTAATGATATCCATCTGGTATTCCTAAAACGTCATTGTTTGTTGTATGGATCGTTATGGATATAAACACGATCACAAAAATATCTGATGATTTTTCGTGTTTTAGCGATGGTTATGATAAATGAACCAGAGCAAACCAATTCGCTGATATCTTGAGGTAAATTTACTTCTTGTTGCGATGCCCACGTATTACGACAATAGAAAAAGCATCACGCCATAATGTGATAGGTAAGCATCCCGCTATATTGAGTATTACTCTCTTTCCAACCACCCACACGATTTTGCTGTGTCGATGCATGGAATATCCAATTGGAATAGTTCAGCAGTGGCTGTGATTGCCGTGGCTGTTTGTAGATTTCATCCGCACGATGACTGCGGGACATCGCCAGATATGTGCCATGCCAGATGTTGTTGGCGAGCGAAGGATTAACTGGACCGGCAAATTTAAGCGTACCCAACCGGTTTTTTATGGCGGTTTTTTTGGCGGGCATGCCCATTAGGCGTAATTGAGAATAAAAGGCTTTCTTTTGCAGACGCAGATCTGACGAAGATATATTTATCGACGATGAAGTACTGCTGACATAGTGACAGTCAAGCGCAGGTAAGGCGATACCTGATGTGGGATGCGTGGGCGATAGCAGGTTGCCGGAAGCCGAACCGGCCCAGCCAGACACTGCAATAAACAGAGCAAACAACCAGCGCATATATTTGCGTTTCGCTCCCAAAACATCCGAATAAAAAAGTGCTGCCACTTTAGCAAAATAGCGGGATATGAAACAGGGAAATATAGAGGCTAATTGAGTGTTTTTTAAGCAATAGTTGAAAAACAGGCATAACACTGACGTTTGCTGACAGAACTCGACATTTACTGACCTCAAAGCGGCATAATCTTGCCGGGAAGAGAAAGAATAGCGTCAGTTTCTCTCCCGGCGGATTATCTCTTTATAGGATAGAAGTCAGTTTTTGCTAGTAGCAACGCTATTGGCAACACTGGGTATATCGAGGTGAACAACCGGGTTCTCAGTGAATAAATAGCGGTCCACATTAAACTCGAAATCATCGGTGGTTGCGCGGAACAGCATCTGTTTGGTATTTTCCAGATGTTGCCACATGGCTAATTTGCTGGCGTAAGGGTCTTTACGCATCAAGGCTTCGAGGATCCTGTCGTGATCTTCGCACCAACTCTCGATCGACTTATCATCGATATGCTCATGCAGCTTGATCCAGTAAGGGTTATGTACCCGCTGGCTCCACATTTTTTCGACAATCGTTGCCATGGCGGTGTTTTGTGTCGCCAGCGCTACCTGTACATGGAATTTCAAATCCCACTGCGAGTCGCGAAAACGATCCTCTTGCCGCGCATGTTTTTGGATCTCGATTAATTGCACGATATCTTGTCGCGTCACTTGCGTGGCCGCAAATTCGGCAATGTTACTTTCGATCAATTGGCGCGCTTGTAACAGCTCAAAAGGACCCGCCGTGGCGAATTCAATGCCGTGGTTAGGCATGACCAAGTGCTTTTGTTTATTCGACATCACATGGATGCCGGAGCCTTTGCGCACTTCTACATAGCCTTCCACTTCCAGCATGATAATCGCTTCACGGACCACGGTGCGGCTGACATTCATTTCTTCGGAAATGTAGCGTTCTGCGGGCAATTTATCGCCCACCGGATAAACACCGGCTTCGATGCGCTGCTTTAACTCTGCGGCTAACTGTTGGTACAACCGTCTGGTTTCTGTGAATTCCATGATTAAGGCTCTTGGGATCAATTGAGGCAGCAAATTTTGCGGCTCATTTTGTCTGGAAGGCATGATATCCCGTAGGAGATACAATGGGACTTGTTATACCACTTATCCCAATCGGGTTCTAGTTATTGCTATCACAGTTATGATGGAAAATGTGCGGTAAAAGGGGGGCGGGCGGGTATAAAAAAGCCCGGCAGATTTTACCGGGCTGGTGATGTCTATAACTTCAAATCATGGTGTGGATTAATTCTGTCCGGCTGGTGTTTGTTGCACCGGATCGATAGCCGGTTCGGCTGCCGGGCGGTTTTGCAGCACCGTCCAGATAACCACTACTGCCAACACGTCAAACACCGCCAGTGCGGCAAACAGTGGGCTGAAGCCCATAGTATCTGCCAAAGCACCTACTACCAGAGCGAACATGGTACTGGCAGTCCAGGCCGCCATTCCCGTCAAGCCGTTGGCGGTGGCCACTTCGTTGCGACCAAAGACATCAGAAGACAGTGTGATTAGTGCGCCAGACAGTGATTGGTGAGCAAAACCCCCAACACACAATAAGGCGATAGCAGCATAAGGGCTGGTAAACAGGCCAATGGTCCCCGGCCCAATCATCAACAAGCCGCCCATTGTTACCACTAACTTACGTGACACAATCAGGTTAACTTTCAGGTATTTCTGGAACAACGGTGGCAGGTAACCACCGAGAATGCAGCCGAGGTCGGCAAACAGCATTGGCATCCAGGCAAACATGGCGATTTCTTTCAGGTTAAAGCCATAAGCTTTAAACATGAACAGTGGGATCCACGCGTTGAATGTCCCCCAGGCAGGTTCTGCCAGGAAACGTGGGATCGCAATACCCCAGAACTGGCGGTTACGGATAATCTGCATTGCAGACATCTTTTTGGAGTTTGCAGTAGAGTGCTGCGCTTCCTGACCACTCAGGATGTACTCACGTTCTTCATCAGACAGTTTTTTCTGATCTTTCGGGTGTTTGTACAGGATTAACCAGGCAATGGCCCAAATCAGGCTGAGCACACCGGTGATGATAAATGCCATCTGCCAGCTGTGCATCACGATAGCCCACACCACTAATGGTGGTGCAATCATGCCGCCAATAGAAGAACCTACGTTGAAATAGCCTACAGCAATAGAACGTTCTTTTGCCGGGAACCATTCACTGGTTGCTTTCAGACCCGCAGGGATCATCGCTGCCTCTGCTGCACCCACAGCACCACGAGCGATCGCTAAACCACCCCAACTGCTGGCTAATGCGGTACTCATACAGAATATGGCCCACATAACGGCAAACATGGCATAACCGACTTTCGTCCCCATCACATCCAGAATATAACCGGCTACCGGTTGCATCAGGGTGTAAGCGGCTGAATAAGCGGCGATAATATAAGAATATTGCTGAGTGGTGATATGTAACTGCTCTTGCAACGTTGGTGCGGCAACGGCAATAGCGTTACGTGTTAGGTAACCTAATATGGTGCCAACGGTGACCAAAGCGATCATGTACCAGCGTAAGCCTTTAATTTTACGCATCATTTATAACTTCTCCCAGTCTTAGATTACTGCCATGAAACGCCGCCTGTCGTGACGTTTCATGGCGCAATTTGGTCCAATCCGACATCGCGGTGGTACCTGGCTCTTCTTATTAAATTGAGGCTGGCCGTGCTGTGCCAGCTTCAACTCTTTGGCTATCCCTTCTCTTGTTTGAAGCCGTAGTGCTGGTACGGCTTCACTCTTCGGTATTTCCATTGAGGTCAAATCAGTGCGTTTGATGAACATGACGAATGAGATGACTGATGGCGACGCAACAATAACTTGTCATACAGATTTAAAAGTTGAGTGATATCACAAAAACCACTTTTCAATTAGGGAATAATAGAACCCAGCAGACTTAGTGCCGCAAGGGACTAAATGGACTATAAATGTTGGGTATTTGTTCTTTTTGTTAGATTTTTGCGATCTCTATCTACAAAAAATACTGGACGATAGATGAAATTGGTGTGATAACTTCGCGATAACAGAAAGCAGTACTCTAGATGTACTCAAGTGAGGAACCTAATATGGCGCAGTTTTTGACCGAAGACTTTTTGCTCGACACCGAATTTGCCCGTCGTCTCTATCATGACTATGCAAAAGATCAGCCGATCTATGATTATCACTGCCATTTACCCCCAGAACAGATTGCAGAAAACACTCGTTTTAAGAATCTGTATGACATCTGGTTGAAAGGTGACCACTATAAATGGCGTGCGATGCGCACTAATGGTGTGGCTGAGCGTTTCTGTACCGGTGATGCCAGTGACCGCGAGAAGTTTGATGCTTGGGCTGCAACGGTTCCTCATACTATTGGTAACCCGCTCTACCATTGGACGCATCTTGAATTACGCCGTCCGTTTGGTATTACAGGTAAGTTATTGTCCCCAACCACCGCTGACGAAATCTGGCAGCGCGGAAACGAACTACTGGCTCAGGATAGCTTCTCTGCCCGCGGTATCATGCAGCAGATGAATGTCAAAATGGTTGGTACTACTGATGACCCGATTGATGACCTGCGCCACCATAAAGCGATTGCTGCCGACGGCAGTTTCGATATCAAAGTCTTGCCAAGCTGGCGTCCAGATAAAGCTTTCAATATTGAAGCCGCAGGTTTCAATGACTATATGCAGCGCCTGGAAGCTGCCGCTGACACGTCAATTAGTCGCTTCGCCGATTTGTGTACCGCGCTGAATAAACGTATGGATCACTTTGCCGCTCACGGTTGCAAAGTGTCTGATCATGCGTTGGATGTGGTGGTTTACGGTGAAGCAGATGAAGCGACTCTGGACGGCATCCTTGCTCGCCGTCTGGCGGGTAATCAGCCAGGTACTGAAGAAATCGCACAGTTCAAAACCGCCGTGTTGGTCTTCCTGTCTGGCGAATATCACCGTCGCGAATGGGTGCAGCAATATCACATCGGCGCACTGCGCAACAATAACAGCCGCATGTTCAATCTGGTCGGGCCGGATATCGGCTTTGACTCCATCAATGACCAGCCACTGGCTCAACCTTTATCTCGCTTATTGGATGCGCAAGGCCTGCGTAATGCACTGCCAAAAACCATCCTTTACTGCCTGAATCCTCGTGATAACGAAGTGATTGGCACCATGGTAGGCAACTTCCAGGGCGAAGGCGCTGCCGGGAAAATGCAGTTTGGTTCTGGCTGGTGGTTCAATGATCAAAAAGATGGCATGCAACGTCAAATGACCCAACTGGCACAGCTTGGTTTACTGAGCCGCTTTGTCGGCATGCTGACTGATAGCCGAAGCTTCTTGTCTTATACCCGCCATGAATACTTCCGTCGCATCCTGTGCCAAATGATTGGCCGTTGGGTCGAGGATGGCGAGGCTCCGGCAGATATTGAACTGCTGGGTTCTATGGTGAAAAACATTTGCTTTGATAATGCTAAGCAATATTTTGCCATCGAATTGTAATCGTCGAACTGCTTCTGTGATGAATAGCTAATAACAATCTCGGGGCTGAATATCAGCCCCTTATAACATTAACATATTGAATATTTAACGCCCGGCTGTATGCGTTATGAGGTGAATCCTGATGCAAACTTTGAACCGTCGTGACTTTCCTGGCCGTAGCCACCCTGACAAAATCATTCAATTCGGTGAAGGTAACTTCCTGCGAGCCTTTGTTGACTGGCAGATCGATTTACTGAATGAGCACACCGATCTCAATGCCGGGATTGTGGTGATCCGTCCGATCGACACCGATTTTCCACCGTCACTCAGCACTCAGGATGGCCTGTATACTGCGGTGATCCGCGGTCTGAACGAACAAGGCGAAGCGGTGCGTGAATCCCGCCTGATCCGCTCGGTTAACCGTGAAATTAATATTTACCGCCAGTTTGATGAATATCTGGCGCTGGCTCGTGATCCTAATATTCGTTTTATGTTTTCAAACACCACCGAAGCCGGTATTGCCTGGAACGAAGCGGATCAATTCAGCGATGCACCACCCAGTTCTTTCCCTGCTAAATTGACCCGTTTACTGTTCGAACGTTTTGAGCATTTTTCCGGTGCGGCGGATAAAGGTTGGGTGCTGCTGCCTTGCGAACTGATTGATTATAATGGTGAAGCGTTGCGTGAGTTAGTTCTGCGCTATGCCAGCCATTGGCAATTGCCTGAGGCATTTACCCAGTGGTTGACTGAGAACAACACGTTCTGCTCCACATTGGTTGACCGCATTGTGACTGGTTACCCACGTGATGAAGTGGCAGCACTGCAAGCTGAACTAGGTTATCAAGATAGCTTCCTGGATACCGCCGAATACTTCTATCTGTTTGTTATCCAAGGGCCAAAAGAATTAGCACAAGAGCTTCGCCTCGATAAATTAGACCTGAATGTCCGTATCGTCGATGACATCAAACCTTATAAAGAACGCAAAGTTGCGATTCTGAACGGTGCGCACACGGCATTGGTGCCAGTGGCTTACCTGTCTGGGCTGGACACTGTTGGTCAGACGATGGATGACGCGCAAATCAGCAGCTTTGTTGAAAAAACTATTACTGAAGAGATTGTGCCGGTATTGGATTTACCGGAAGACGAGCTGTTGTCATTCTCTCAGGCTGTATTGAGCCGTTTCCGTAACCCGTTCATTCAGCATCAGTTGTTGTCTATTGCCTTGAATGGCATGACCAAATTCCGCACACGCATTTTGCCGCAATTGCTAACTTATCAGCAGCAGCAAGGCAAGTTGCCGCCACGCCTGACTTTTGCACTGGCCGCTCTGATGGCCTTTTATCGTGGCGAGCGTGATGGTCAAACTTACCCGTTGCAGGATGATGCTCACTGGCTGGAGCGCTATTCCACCTTGTGGAATGGTGTAAAGCACGGCGATATTAAGCTGGCTGAATTGGTTAACACGGTACTGTCTGATACCGCCCATTGGGGACAGGATCTGACTGCGGTACCACAACTGGCAAATCAAGTGACAGAACAACTACAAACCATCATTGACAGCGGAATGAGAGCTGCGGTCGCGGCATACAGCTAAAGGTTTAACTATGCAAAGTATTATAAAAATTCACCCGTTGGATAATGTGGCTGTCGCACTGCAAGATTTAGCCGCTGATGATGTTCTCGAAATGGGAGAATTCAGTGTTAAATTGGCTCAACCAGTAGCGCGTGGTCATAAATTTGCTTTAACGGCCATCGCTCCGGGGCAAATGATCGTCAAGTATGGTTTGCCGATCGGCCATGCATTAACCCTGATCCAGCCCGGCGAACATATTCATTCGCAAAATGCTAAAACTAACCTCAGCGATCTGGATGAGTATCAGTATCAGCCAGAATTCAGTGAGTTACCGCCACAAATGGCAGATCGCGAAGTGCAGATCTATCGCCGGGCCAACGGTGATGTGGCGGTGCGCAACGAACTGTGGATCATTCCAACGGTAGGCTGCGTGAATGGGATCGCCCGTCAGATCCAACAACGTTTTCTGAAAGAGACACAAGACGCTGAAGGTATTGATGGGGTCTATCTGTTCAGCCACCCATTTGGTTGTTCACAGCTGGGTCAAGATCATGAAAATACCCGTACCATGCTGCAAAACATGGTGCGTCATCCCAATGCAGGCGCAGTGCTGGTCATTGGTTTAGGCTGTGAAAACAATCAGGTAGACGTTTTCCAAACCACTTTGGGGCCGGTTGATGAACATCGCGTGCACTTTATGATCTGTCAGCAGCAGGATGATGAAGTTGAAGCCGGTCTTGAGCATCTGCATGCTTTGTATCAGGCCATGCGCAATGACCAACGGGTAGCGGGTAAGTTGAGTGAACTCAAGTTTGGTCTCGAATGCGGGGGGTCTGATGGGTTATCTGGTATCACCGCGAACCCATTGCTGGGCCGCTTCTCTGACTATGTGATTGCCAATGGCGGAACCTCTGTTCTGACCGAAGTGCCGGAAATGTTCGGCGCTGAGCGGATTCTGATGAGCCGCTGCCGTGATGAAGCGACGTTTGAAAAGACTGTCAGTATGGTCAATGACTTCAAACAGTACTTTATTGCGCACAACCAGCCGATTTATGAAAACCCCTCACCGGGCAATAAAGCAGGCGGTATCACGACGCTGGAAGAGAAATCACTGGGGTGCACCCAAAAAGCGGGCCAGAGCAAAGTGGTTGATGTGTTGAAGTATGGTGAGCGTTTACAGCGCCCAGGGCTGAATTTACTCAGTGCGCCGGGTAATGATGCAGTAGCGACCAGTGCATTAGCGGGCGCAGGTTGTCATATGGTGTTGTTCAGTACCGGACGTGGTACACCTTATGGCGGCTTTGTACCGACAGTTAAGCTGGCAACTAATAGCGAATTGGCCGCTAAAAAACCCCACTGGATTGATTTCGATGCCGGTAAACTGATTCACGGCACGTCAATGGATGATTTGCTGACAGAGTTTGTTGATTTGATTGTCGACATTGCCAACGGCAAACCCGCGCGCAATGAAGTGAATGACTTCCGTGAACTGGCAATCTTTAAAAGCGGTGTCACCTTGTAAATATTGTGCCTTTTGATTAATATGAAACGGTGTTTTATTTTTTATGGATAAGACACTCTGCCCAAGGTATTGAAGTCGCAGGCCGCGAGTTCCTGCGGCTTCAAGCTCGAAGGGGAGTGCCGTTTGCTTATTAATTTGTACGGTCACCGTACACCAGGATTATCCCCTCATGACTTTCTATTGGTTTGCTCAAGCCGTTGGTGTACTGGCATTTTTTGTCGGTATAACCATGTTCTTCAACCGCGATGAGCAGCGTTTCAGGCTGCAACTTTCTGCTTACAGCGCCATTATTGGCTGCCATTTCTTTCTGATGGGGGCCAGTGCTGCCGGCAGCAGTGCCATGCTTAATGCGCTACGAAATTTGGTCGCGGCTAAAACCCGCAGCAGTATTGCCATGCTGGTGTTTATTATTCTGACATTGGCTTTTGGTCTCTGGCGTATGCAGCATGCAGTCGAGATATTGCCAATTTTCGGCACCGTTATCAGCACCTGGGCGATATTTCGTACCACTGGCCTGACAACCCGCTGTGTAATGTGGGTATCCACCGTTTGTTGGGTTATTCATAACGTCTGGTTGGGGTCGATCGGGGGATCATTGATTGAGGGCAGTTTCTTGTTGCTTAATGGTTTTAATATTATTCGTTTTTACCGTCTGCAACGGCAAGGGATAGACCCTTTTCTGGTCGAAAAGAACGTCGCAAAATAATAAGAAACGGGGGCCAGGTTGCCCCCGCAGACTGCTGACAAACCTCGACAACCCAATCTTGCAAGGTGAGGACTGGCAGAAGAGTAAAGCGTCCGCGCCAGGGAGGGCGCGGCTCGAGCCTACAAGGATGTATTTACGGCGTCTTTACGATCTGCCTGTTTTCACCGATACGGGCACTTTGTCATTAATCTCAAACGGGGGCCAAATTGCCCCCAATAGCCATCTCGATAATGTGCTTCAGACTGATTTACGGCTCGCCAGCGGATCTGGATTTGCTAATCTGGCATCATCTGCCTGACAGGCGGCAGCGGTAAAAATGACGTCAGTTGACGAGTTCAGCGCAGTTTCAGCTGAATCCTGCAATACGCCGATAATGAAACCAACCGCCACCACTTGCATAGCGATTTCATTGGGAATCCCAAACATACCGCAAGCCAGCGGGATCAACAGCAATGAGCCACCGGCAACACCGGATGCCCCACAAGCACAGATAGCTGCCACCACACTTAATAACAGCGCTGTTGGCAAATCTACCGGGATACCTAAGGTATGAACCGCCGCCAGTGTTAACACGGTAATGGTGATAGCGGCACCCGCCATGTTGATGGTGGCACCCAATGGAATAGAAACGGAGTATGTATCTTCGTGTAAGTTCATCTTCTTACACATTTCCATATTCACGGGAATGTTTGCGGCTGAGCTACGGGTAAAGAAAGCGGTAACGCCACTTTCGCGCAAGCAGGCAAACACCAGTGGATAGGGGTTACTGCGGATTTTCCAGTAAACAATCAGTGGGTTAACTATTAACGCCACGACTAACATACAACCAATCAATACCACCAGTAGGTGTGCATAGCCCAGCAACACGCCAAAGCCGGTTTCGGCCATAGTGGATGCCACCAGACCAAAAATACCCAGCGGTGCAAAACGAATAACCACCCGTACCACTTTGGTTACCGCGTCAGACATATCATTAATCAATGCCTTGGTGGTATCAGCTGCATGGCGCAGAGCAATGCCCAAGCCGACAGCCCAGGCCAGAATGCCGATATAGTTCGCATTCAGTAGTGCATGGATTGGGTTAGCAATGATACTGTTCAACAAGCCTTTCAATACTTCAGTAATCCCACTCGGCGGGGTGATATCCGCAGTATGAGTGGCCAGGATCAGGGTTGATGGGAAAATAAAGCTCACTACCACGGCAATCAGTGCGGCAGAGAATGTGCCCAACAGATATAAAAACAAAATAGGGCGGATACTGGTTTTTTGACCTTGCTTATGGTTGGCAATAGAGGCCATGACCAGCATCAAAACCAAAACAGGGGCGACTGCTTTCAACGCGCCGACGAATAATGTACCCAGCAAACCCACGGCCAGTGCGGCCTGAGTTGATACCAGCGCTAAAATAATCCCGGCAATCAAACCGACCAGAATTTGCTTAACCAAACTGCCGCGGATAATAAATCCGATAAAGCCAGACTGTGTCTTTTCCATAGTTTCCAGTGATACCTCTTCCCAATCTTTAGTTAATTAGCGCATGAGCCGGAACGGGGCCCAATGCTAAGTTTCCACACCTGTAACTTTGTATTATTTGTAACTGGGTGTGTTTGCTTTGACAGTATAAGGGAATCTATTGAGCAGGAAAGAAACAATCAGCAAAATCCAATGCAGATCAAATTTGCATAACATTTTGTTTACATTTGTGTGATGGCAATAACATTTGGTTGCTGGCGAAATAAGCGAGATAAATGCGGGGCAGTAATCGCCCCGCATAATATATTGTATCGTTATGCTAACTATTTATCGGTAGTATTATCTGCTGCTAAACGCTTGTCTGCACGATGATTTGCCCACGCATTAATTAACAATGTTAGAGCAAGAATACCTGCCACCACGCCTAATGAAATGCCAATAGGGATATGGAACAGATCGATAAGCATCATTTTGGCACCGATAAAGACCAATATTACGGATAAACCGTATTTCAACATGGAGAAACGCTCAGCCACGTTTGCTAACAAGAAATACATAGCGCGCAGGCCTAAAATCGCAAACAGGTTAGAGGTCAAAACAATAAAGGGATCGGTGGTAACAGCGAAGATAGCCGGGATACTGTCGACGGCAAAAATCACATCGCTCAGTTCAACCAGAATTAATACCAATACTAATGGCGTGGCATAGAGCAGGCCATTTTTGCGCACAGTAAAGCGGTCACCATGTAACTCGTCAGTCATGCGCAGGTGATTGCGAATCCAGCGTACCAGTGGCTTTTCGCCGATCGGTGTACTGTCTTCTTTCGCCAATGCCATTTTGATACCGGTAAACAGGAGGAAGGCACCAAACAGGTACAAAATCCAACTGAATTGCGATACCAACCAGCTTCCGGCGAAGATCATGATAGTACGCAGCACGATCGCGCCTAATACACCGTAAATCAGTACTCGGCGCTGCAAATTGGCAGGAACAGCAAAATAGCTAAATAGCATCAGCCAGACGAAGACGTTATCGACAGCAAGTGCTTTTTCAATCAGATAGCCGGTCAGGAAGGCCAGTGCTTGCTTGTCGGCGATTTCCCGGCCCATAGTTTCGGTCAGATACCACCAGAAACCAGCGTTAAACAGCAAAGACAAACTCACCCACACCAGCGACCAACAGGCAGCCTGGCGTAGAGTCATGGTTTGTGAGCCACGACGCCCCTGCAACAATAAGTCGATGGCGAGCATAATTGTCACAACAACGGCAAAACAACCCCACAATAAGGGAGTACCCACGGTATTCATCATTAAGGAACCTCATAAAAACAAAAACGGCCAACGTCGGAAGACGCCAGCCGCTATGTCTGAGCTGCAAGCAAACCTCGCCTTCCGGCAAGGTCTCACTTACAACTCTATTAATGCATACCCATCATTCTTCAACTCGAATTATTTTGGGTATGGAAGCATCTAAACAGATGCCAAAACATTAATGAGGTTGCCCGGTAACCGGGTGCTTTCGCACCGTAATGACGGCAAACCGGCAATGAAGTTACTCCCCTTTGCCGCGCAAAAATAATGGAAAACGGCCGACAGGTCAATCGCTGAAACAAAATATTAACTATGTATCCTTCATATGCGCAGCTTACCAGTAACACCCATTACTGTGGATATACTGCCGGTGGCTGAGAATCCGCTGGGAAAATAACCCCTGTTTGGCGGCGAATATCTGTCTGGATACGTGACGTCAGTAATGACAGTTGCAAGCCATCGTGTTCCACCTGATTGGCTTCAACCAGATTGGCAAAAACCTCAGCTTCATACAGCATAGTATTAATATGCTGGGGCTGCGTCAGATCTTGTGAATGGCTGCCTCGGGGGGTAAAGGCCACAGACAGGCATTCAGAGATGCTTTCGATAACCAATGAACCATCTTCGCCCTGAATCTCACTGGGAATATCGGATTGGCTCACTTTTGAATGGATAATCACCACATCAAAATCACCATAATTTAGACAAACCGTCCCATGCGCATCAACACCACTCGGTAATAAACTCGCGCTTGCCAGTACGGATTTAGGCTCTCCCCATAATGCTAAAGCACTTGCCAGGCAGTAGTAACCGATATCCATGATAGAGCCATTTGAAAATGCTGGATTAAAGGTATTAGGATTTTCGCCATTCAGATAGCGCTGGTAGCGTGAAGAATATTGGCAGTAATTGATGAAAGCTTTACGCAATTTCCCCACACGCGGCAGAGACTGCTTTAGCTGAGTAAAATTAGGCAGATAGGCTGTTTTAAATGCTTCGAATAATACCACTTCATGCTCGCGAGCACAGGCAACCAAATCTTCAACTTCTGCAAAATTAGAGGCTAATGACTTTTCACAAATAACGTGTTTTTTATGGCTGAGGAACAATTTGGCTTGGGAGTAATGCAAGGCGTTTGGGCTGGCGATATACACCGCATCTATCTGATCGCTTGCCGCCATGGCTTCAAGATCATCAAAGTATTCAGTAACGTTATAATTATCACCAAACTCTTTAGCTTGCTCCAATTTACGCGAATAAACAGCGGCCAGTTTCATTTTGCCACTTTCGTGGGCGGCATCAACAAAGCGCGCGGTGATCCAATTGGTACCAATAACAGCGAAGCGAATCATAGTGAACTCCATTCCTACAGAAGAAAAACACATTGAACCGCCCCGTAAGCAACGGATTGGTTTATTAAAGGCTAGTAAATAGTGCCAAACAGATCCAAGTGTGTCAGATAAAGGCGCGTATCAAACTCTAATTGATGATATTGCGGTTCCATATGACAGCACAAACTATAGAATGCTTTGTTGTGATCTTTCTCTTTCAAATGTGCTAATTCATGCACCACAATCATTTTCAAAAAGGCTTCAGGGGCATTTTTAAATACCGTAGCGACTCGGATTTCTGCCTTGGCTTTTAATTTACCACCTTGCACTCGGGAGATAGCGGTGTGCAGCCCTAGCGCATGTTTCATCACTTGGATTTTACTGTCATAGGCTACTTTACTGAGTGGTTGAGCATTACGCAGATATTGATTCTTTAAATCAACCGTATATTGATACAGCATTTTATCTGTATTGTAATCATGAGGTTGCGGATAGCGTTGCCGTAATACACTTCCCAACCGTTGTTCACTGATAAGTTGCTGTACCTGGGATTGTAAGTGTTCTGGATAACCTTGCAGATAGGTGAGTTCCTGCATATATATGTGCTCTGGCTGCCAATGGTTTTGTGTATCTTGAGGGTGATAATAGCGTTTTCCGATGGGTTAGACAAAACCGGTGAATCTTTGCTGAAGGAAAGATACCTGCAATAAATTTACAGGTATCTTTTGTTGCTATCAGAACGCGTATTTTATGCCAACCAAGGCATTAGTATCGTTGGTATTATAATTTCCAATCTGATGATTGATATTTGCCCAAGCATGCAATCGCTGGTCAATTTTACTTTCTACGCCAATTTTGAATTCAGCACTGTTTTTGCTGCCATTCTCAACACCTTGCCCTGAAAGTTGTGTGCCGGTATTGTGATTTTGGTGAAGCCAGTTAACAGCAATAAATGGCATGAATTGTTGTTCTGAGTTATTGGTGGTTTGCAGGTATGTTTTGGCACCAATACGCGTTATCAATTGGCCTCTATTCGTATAATTGATGATGTCTTTATTGGTCGCAGTATGAGTTTGAGCATTTAAGCCTACCCAGGTAATTTTTGCATTAGGCTGGATGAAGTAACTCAATTGCTCAGTACTACCAATATTAAAGGTATAACCGCTTTCTATTGAGCTGGTGAAACCAGAAGATTTATATTTTTCCTCTGCCAGCTCTTGACCGTTAACGGCATTATTAAACCAGCTATATTGCGCCAAGGTATCAATGTAGAGCCCAGTCTTATTTTGTTGATCGGTTAGCCAGGTTGCATATACGCCAAAGTTATAGCCATTAACGGAACCATTAGAGTAATAACCTGTAATGTTAGATTTGCTGTGATTAGTTGCTTTACCCATTCCGGCCAACATACCGATTCGCCCGCTGCCTTGCGTGCCAATATCCCACTTGGCTACATCGCCACCAAGCTGAATCGAGTAGTATTTTCCTTTGATATTCAGTTGGTCAACGGTTTTTCCAAACTGTTTTATTCCGCCCTGAGTCTGTATCCACATACTGGAGGTGCGCCATTCTCCGGTCGCTGCATCTTTATATTTATAGTTCCCGGAGCGATTATCCAGGTCAGTAGTGAATAGATTTCTTGCCATTGAGAGATTGGCAATATAACTGCCGTTTTCAGGGCGATAAACGGGCTTATAGGTCTTTTGGGGCGCATTTTTGCTACGCTGAATCTCAACCTCGGGTTTGGTTGGCGCTGCCATAGCATTAATATCCTTTGGTGGGATATCTTTTGTAACTTCAGGAGATTTATCCACTGAAATATTCTTTGGTTCGTTTTCTATTTCAGTTGTTGGAGCTGTTTTTTGAGATGCATTAGCTGATGCACTCTTCTCTTTTTCTTTTTGCTCCAGGATCTCTGAGAGAGTAGCAGTCAGTAACTCATATACTATCCTGTCAGGGTATTTTCCAGTAGTGGGTGGATTAACGTTTGGTTTATTGGCTTTATCTTCCTCATTACCTACATTTGGTATAGCCTCCTCTATCTTTTTCCCTGTCATAGGTTTCTTATCAACAATTGCAGCATCACTGATCATATACCAGTTTTTGTTACGATTATCCTCACTACCACGTCTGAGAAAATATTCATATGCACCGGCGACATTACGACCATCTTGTTTAAAGTTGCCATCAGATTGACCTTTAACCTCGATTAATAGAATACCTAAATCAGTTTGTGCGCCTTCACCGCCTAAATTATTAATTATGACCTTGGTATCACCCGATGTATTACCTTCGATCAGCATACGGTCAGTTTCGGAGTCATCTCCCTCTAGTTTGCTATAGAAAATTAGGGTGCCGCCGTCGCTATGATAATCTCCGTTAATGGTTAATTTATTGCCTGCCTGGTCATGATTTAGATGGATCTGGCTATTTTCTGAAATATTAAGTGCAGCAACACTTGAATCTCCAGCTATATACCATTTGCTTTGCCCATCGATAGTCATACGAACACCGTTCGCTTTTGTATTAACTGTACTATTAGATAATACGAGTTCAGCATCGGCCTTACCTATAATTGGGCTGGAAGAAAAATCTGTTTCTAATATTTTTAATGTACCTGCTTGTATATTCGTTTGGCCTTGGTATATATATTGGTCACCTTGTAATGTGAGTGTTTTTCCAGGGCTGTCTATGGTTAATGAACCACTGCCATCCATATATGAATACACTTCTATTTTGCCACCTACACCTTTGAAAATCATATCTCCATCATTCGTAATATCATAGTTATTACCTTTTAATACTGAGCCTGGCAAAAATGTGGTGCTGCCATTTAGTGTTACATCATTGCGTAATTCGAAGGTACCTTCAATGGTGGTATCTGATAGTATTGGAGTACCTCCGTAAAAAGAGCCAATGATTAATTCTCCTCCTTTTCTTATATACGTTTTTTCTGCAGTTCCACTATCAGCGATGTAAAAGCGGCCATGCATTCCAACAGTGGTATCTTTGGCTTTTCCGGTTTTGAATATCGCCATTTTTATAGTCGTTTCTGGACTTACTGGTTGCTGGTTATTTTCCTCTTCAGTTAAGCCGACAAAAGTCTTTGAAGCTGTGGCATTGTCTGTTACCCACATAGTGCCCTTGCTAATTATAGTGGTATTAGCTTGGCTTTCGTCATTTAATGAAAATATTGGCACCATATAATCGCTATCAACTAGAGTATTGAAAGCTTCGGCGTTTTCAGTGAGCGTCAATGGCCCTTCCGCATTGAGGACAGCATTCTCCGCTTTTTGACTCGATATTAATTTTACATATTTATCGTTCACTACTCCCTCATGAGTGGGAGCTATGTCTGCATTTACGTTTGTAGATATACCACCTAATATAAATAATACGGATGCAACAAATTTAGCGATAGGGCTTTTTTTTAGCATGAGTTCATTTTGTTTAGGTAGCGAAGTTATTAACATATGTTCTCTTGAGTTATTTATATTTTCCATGGTTTAGTATCACTAATCCTTATAAATGGCTGGCAACCCCATGACTTATTGTTATGGAGAATTGTTTTTAATTTCTAATTTAAATATATGATAAATAAGACAGTAAACCTCGTGGCTGTGGATTATATTACAATGTGAATTAGTCTTTATAATTTTTTATTTTGATGTGTGAGATATACTTGTTAATAATTCTTAATTTACTTGTTTCTTATTACTCTCATATTTTAATAAGAGATATTTATTTCCTTTGATAATTGATAGTTATGGTTTAGCGGGATGTTTTCAGCGCAAAAGTGTAAAATCTGCCTTCTGAGGTGCAGCTTAAAGTGACATGTCGGCGCCTAAAACGGCATTTAAGTAAAAAAACATTTTACTGAGCGTCCGTTTTAGGGGATAAACAGCCCAAATTTGTTATTTCTAATAGAAGCCAGGAGCGGTGATGAGCCAAGTCTTACTGGGGACACAAAGCTTTGAGCTTGAGCGTTTCCCCCCACAAGAAAATTCCAATACCTTACAGGCATGGGAAGCAGCAGATGAATATCTGCTACAAAACATTGACTTAAACCAAATTGATGGCCGCCCGGTGCTGGTGTTTAACGATCAGTTCGGTACGCTGACCTGTGCTTTACATGCTTATCGCCCGTTTAGTGTCAGCGACTCTTATATGAGCCAACTGGCAACGGCACATAATTTACGTTTAAACCATCTGGATGAAGATGCTGTCTCATTGCTGAGCAGTATGGATGCTTTGCCTGAGGCCCCTAAGCTGGTGGTGATTAAGATCCCTAAAGCTTTGGCGCTGTTGGAGCATCAATTGCGTGCTTTGCGACGTGTCGTTGCGCCAGACACGGTGATTATTGCCGGGGCGAAATCTCGTGATGTGCATAATTCAACCCTGCAATTGTTCGAAAAAATTCTCGGGCCGACTAAAACCACGCTTGCATGGAAAAAAGCACGCCTGATTCACTGCGAAGTGGCCGATATTCCACTGGCTGAGGATGCGCCGGAAACGATCGATTGGCCGCTGGCAAATACCGAATATGTCATTCATAACCATGCGAACGTTTTCTCTCGCAATAATTTGGATATCGGTGCGCGCTTCTTTATGGAAATTCTGCCCTATGATGTTGAGGGTAAAATAGCCGATCTGGGTTGCGGTAATGGGGTAGTGGGTTTAATCGCGTTGGAGCAAAACCCGCTGGCAGAAATGTTATTCGTCGATGAGTCATACATGGCGGTGGCATCCAGTGAGCTGAATGTGACCTATAACCGTCCGCAAGATTTGCCGCGTTGTGAATTTATGGTGAGTCATGGTTTGGCTGGTGTTGAGCGTGAGAGCTTACAGTTGGTGTTATGTAATCCGCCATTCCATCAACAACACGCCGTCAGTGACCATGTGGCCTGGCAGATGTTCTGTGATGCCAAACGCTGTCTGAAAGTGGGCGGCGAACTGATGATTGTCGGTAACCGTCATCTGGATTATTTCCACAAACTAAAACGGTTATTTGGTAACTGCGAGACGCTGGATTCCAATCAGAAGTTTATGGTGCTCAAGGCAGTGAAGACGGCCTCATCGCGCTCTGAGGGCGGTGGTAGTGGTAGTCTGGACATGTCGTACAGCGATTTCTAATTATCCTTTGTCCTTGAAGCCACAGGGGTGTTAGCGGCGCGCACTCACCCGAATCACTGACTTGAGTCAGCTCATCGGGATTTGTTTACTTGCTGCCGACCTGTGACTCCAATGACGTTGGATAAACCTTTGTTCTGGAAGCCACAGGGGTGTTAGCGGCGATTCCAATGACTGTGGGTATATCTGCTGCGGGGTATGGTATTTGCCACACTCCGCTGCTGTGATCCCTATATAGTCAGCGCCAGCCGTGTTCCTTGATCTATTGCCCGACGGGCATCCAGTTCGGCGGCGATATCAGCACCACCAATTAAATGCACCGTTTTTCCCATTTCCAGCAAGGGTTGATGCAACTCCCGACGTGGCTCCTGACCGGCACAAATAATAATGGTATCGACAGGCAGGCAACTGGCTTGTTCTGCTCGAATGATATGTAAGCCCTCATCATCAATACTTTCGTAGCTGACACTGTTGAGCATTCTCACTCCGCGCATAGCCAGGCTGGTGCGGTGTATCCAACCGGTTGTTTTCCCTAATCCTTCACCCACTTTACTGGTTTTTCGCTGTAACAGAAAAATTTGCCGTGGTGATGGATGGACTTTTCCCCCGACGGGAGATAAACCGCCGCGCTGGGCCAAATCTTGATCAATGCCCCATTCTTGGCTGAATGCGCGGCTATCCAGGCTGCTGGAATCACCCGATTGGCTGAGATATTCGGCTGTATCAAACCCAATTCCACCCGCACCAATAATAGCCACTCGCTTGCCCACTGGCTTTTTATCACGCAGGACATCCAGATAAGTGAGTACTTTGGGATGCTCAATGCCTTTGATTGCAGGTAAACGTGGCCGAATACCGCAGGCAAGGATCACTTCATCAAAATCAGCCAGTTGCTCCGGCTGAACTGGAGTATTCAACTGTTGAATAACACCATGAAGCACTAATTGACGGCGGAAATAACGCAGAGTTTCGTAGAACTCCTCTTTGCCGGGGATCTGTTTGGCAATATTAAACTGGCCGCCAATATCGGTTGCTGCATCAAAAAGTGTGACTTGATGGCCACGGCTGGCGGCGGTGACGGCAAAAGCTAACCCGGCGGGGCCAGAACCGACGACGGCAAGCCGTTTTGGCGCTTCTGTCGGTAATACGGGCATTTCGGTTTCACGGCAGGCGCGAGGGTTGACCAAACACGAAGTCAGCTTGCCGTCAAAAATCTGATCCAGACAGGCCTGATTGCACCCGATACAGGTATTAATTTCATCAGCCCTGTCCTGAGCTGCTTTTTGCACAAAAGCGGCATCGGCGAGGAAGGGGCGTGCCATTGATACCATATCTGCACAGCCGTCGGTCAGAACTTGCTCTGCTACTGAGGGGTCATTAATCCGGTTGGTGGTGATCAGCGGGATGTTCACTTTTCCCATCAATTTGCGGGTCACCCAACTGAATCCCGCGCGTGGCACCATGGTGGCGATAGTGGGAATTCTGGCTTCATGCCAGCCGATACCGGTGTTAATTAAGGTAGCACCGGCTTGCTCGACTGCTCGCGCCAACAGTTCTATTTCATCCCAACTGGAGCCATCCTCCACTAAATCGAGCATCGAAAGGCGGTAAATCAAGATAAAATCAGGGCCAGTTGCCGCTCGAACGGCCCGTACGATTTCAACGGCAAAACGCATGCGACGCGTAAAGTCACCGCCCCATTCATCATTGCGCTGATTAGTTCGCGCAGTCAGAAACTGATTAATCAAATACCCTTCAGACCCCATCACCTCGACGCCGTCATAACCCGCTTGTCTGGCTAACTGCGCGCAGTGGGCGAAGTCGGCAATAGTTTGCAGCACTTCGTCGTGACTCAATTCCTGAGGGGCAAACGGGTTAATCGGAGCTTGTAATGCTGAGGGGGCGACTGGCTGTTTTTGATAGCTATAACGGCCCGTATGCAAAATTTGTAGCGCGATTTTACCGCCTGCAAGATGCACCGCATCAGTCACAATTTGATGGTGTGGCACTTGTGTGGCGTCATTTAGCACCGATGCACCTTGATACACGACGCCTTTTTTATTGGGCGCAATACCCCCAGTGACAATCAGGCCGACGCCTCCCGCAGCTCGCTCAGCATAGAATGCCGCCAAGCGTTGTGGGCCATCAGGCAACTCTTCCAGCCCGGTATGCATCGAGCCCATTAATACGCGATTTTTCAGGGTGGTGAAACCAAGGTCTAAGGGGGCGAGCAGGTGAGGGTAAGCTAACATTGCAGTCTCCATTATTGTTATTCCTCTCCGTTACAACTGCTTTCGGCAAGTGGTCGGATGAGATTTTTTATTCAAATTTAGACGGTGCGATGCAACTTGGGAAATCACAATGTGCTGATTGTGATAGCCGTCATGAATATGACTGCGTTTTATTCAATGAGGGCCACTGAAGATTTTCTCTTTAGTCGGCCGATCAGCCGTTTGCCGTATAGACCGATAATTAGCCCACTAATAATGAATACCATCGCGATGATTTTCCCGGAGGGAATACTTTCATTAAAAATCATCACTGAGCCTAGCATGCCGAAAATCGGCACTAACAGGGATAACGGTGCGACGACTGAAACGGGGTATTTGGTGAGCAATGAATTCCACACCCAATAGGCGAATAATGTATTCGGATAAACCTGAAACAAAATAGAAAATAGTGTGGTTGTATTAAAATGTATGGCTAATTCAGTAAATCCACTTGGCCCATTAAAGAGATAACTCAGTATGAATAGTGGAATAGGGGAGAATAAACTCGACCACACCAAAAATGAAAATACCTGCTTAGTATCGGATTTTTTAATAATAATGCTGACTAACCCCCAAACTACCGCGCCGCATAATACCAAAGCCAGGCCAATAAATGTCACGGAACCGTCACTGATAAATATGATGCTGGTTAGCCCTAATAGGGCGACGACAATACCTATATATTGATATTTCGATAGATTCTCGTTAAATAAGAATGCGCCAAGAACCATAGTAAAAAAAGCACCAAATTGCAGCACTAAAGAGGCGATTCCAGCAGATATGCCGGCTTTGATACCCAGATTGACAATGCCCCAGAGACCGATGCCAAATAAGAGTCCGTAACCTATTATATAACGCCATGAAGTATCTGGTTTCTTAATAAAAAAGACTGCTGGCAACGCGCAAAGAGTGAAGCGAATACCCGCTAAAATAAGCGGATCTGTGGTAATTAGACCAAGTTTTATAATAGAAAAATTTACGCCCCAGATGGCAGTGATCAATAGAGCAATTAAAAAATCAGTGAGTTTCACACAACCTGCCTATATTTGTTGGGGTTAATTAATTTGAGTAGACGGATATCACTGTGGCAGTTTCCACGGCGAGTATCAATAATTGTTCGAGAACATGAAAATATTTCCAGGACAGCGGTATCGCAGCCCACGATACCGCTCAGGGAGAAGAATTAAGATTGGCGTTTATATAAACCCGCGACCATAAAACAGCTAAATGAGCTGAATAGCATCTCAATCCCCACCAAGGTGGTGACCATGGTGATTGACATCAACGGCCCGGCACTGACCAGTAAATAGGTAATAACCAGATCCAATATCCCCAGTAAAATATGCAGCCATGCGCCTGGTAATCCCCATGTTCTGTAGCCGGTTATCAGCCGCATGACCCCACCGAAGGCAAACAGCACCGCCAGCACTATCGCCAGACTTATCATTCCCACCGCAGGGTTGGTAATGAATACATAGCCCATTACGATATATGCCACACCCAGTAATATACCGGTGACCATCGGCCAAAGGTTATTAGTGCGGTTGGCTATCATCCCAACTATCATTGCGATCCCGCTGAGCAACAGCAGAATACCGATAATCATACTCAGGGCAGCTCCGGAAGCTAATGGGTTAATCAGACAAAAAATCCCACCGAGCAGCAGTAATATGGCAATGACTCGCATGATAAGACGTTGTTTCTTTAAGGTTCCTTCATCAATACTCAGAAGGTATTTCCGATCTATATTCAGCATAACGACTACTCCTGTATGGTCTGAACTCAGTTATAGATAACTAACATGAGTATAGGTCGAACAATAGATACATAAATAAAATTTATGATATTCAATTGATTACACATGTGGAATCTTTCCTGTACGTCAGATGTAAAAACAGGATTGCAACGGCACTTATTATCGCACCAAGCATACAAACACCTGACCATCCAGCATGGGCAAATACCCAAGTTGTGGCGATAGCTCCGATGGCACTGCCAATCGAGTAGAACAGCATATAACCTGCGACCAAACGGCTTTGGGCGTCAGGTCGTAGTGCAAATATGATGCTCTGATTGGTGACATGCACTGCTTGTACGGCAAAATCCAATATCACTACGCCGATAACTAACCACCACAGTGAGTGGGGCAAAAATGCGATAGGAAGCCAGGAAAACAGCAGCAGCGCCAAGGCAATCTGTGTTGTTTTCGCTCCCAGCCCCCGGTCGGCACGTTGCCCAGCGTGGCTTGCGGCTAATGCCCCCGCAACACCTGCCAGCCCAAATAATCCCACCTGGCTATGAGACAAAGCATAGTCTGGGCTGCTCAGTGGTAACACCATTGCGGTCCATAGCACACTAAAAGCCATAAATATCAACAATGCGAGGGTGGCTCGTATGCGGAATTCACGCTCATTGACAAACAACACACACAGCGAAAGCAGCAACTGTCGATAGGATGACGGAGCTGATTTAGTTGCGGGCGGCATCACGAAATAGAGCGCTATCGCCATCAATAACATCATGGCAGCGGAACAAAAATAGACCGAACGCCAACCGGCAAAATCGGCCATTGCACCAGAGATAAAGCGCGCCAACAGGATCCCCAAAACAATTCCGCTGGTGACTTTACCCACCACTTTTCCTCTTTGTTGCTCGGGGGCCAGGGTTGCGGCAAAGGCGACCACCACTTGCACCACAACGGCCATTAACCCGATAACCAGCATTGCTATCAGTAGCAGTGAAAAAGTGGGGGCAAAGCTTGCCGAGATCAATGCCGCAGCAGACAGCAATAGCTGCCCAATAATTAATTTTCGGCGATCCCAAAGATCACCCAGCGGTACTATGAATATCAGTCCCAGGGCATAACCTGCTTGCGTCAGAGTGACCACCAGACCAATCGTCGATGGGCTAATGTCCAGCTCCCCCGCCATAATGTCCAGTAGGGGCTGAGCAAAATAAACATTGGCAACAGCCATGGCTGATACCATCGCAAAGAGCAGCACCATGATTGAGCTGAGGTGCGGCGTAAAAGCCGTTTTAGGTAATGGCTGGATACGGTTTTTTGCCGATTCTTTTACAGTTGACATAAAATGCCTGATACATAATCTGGTTTCTAATTGAAACCACTTAATTGATTTTTAACAGAGGTGGTTTTAATATGCAACTAGTTTTCCATGCCAGACCGGAGTCAAAGAATGTCTAAAATGAGTGAAGACCAGACCGAAGCAGAAGAGTGTCCCGTTGCCAGAACACTTGAGATCCTGGGGGATCGTTGGTCGTTGATGATTATTCGTGATGCTTTTGATGGGATCCGCCGCTTTGGCGAGTTTCGTAACAATCTTGGATTGGCGAAGAATATCTTGGCGGCGCGTCTGCGCGACTTAGTGGAACACGGAATTTTGAGGGTGGCTCCTGCCTCTGATGGCAGCGCTTACCATGAATATGTGCTGACTGAGAAGGGGCATCAATTATTTCCGATTATTGTCAGCTTACGCCAATGGGGTGAAGAGCATCTATTTTCAGCGGGCGAGAAACATTCTATTTTAGTTGATAATCTGAGTGGGCAACCTATCAGTAAATTGGCGGTATCTTCCCAGCAAGGTCAGGTTCTGGATGCCAGTGATTGTCATCGGGAAAAAGTGATTAAACGTTAAATAATTCACTATAGAAATAGTCTTATTCACAGAATCTGAGTGGTAAAAAAGAAGAAATATATTTTTGAAAGTCTCTGCATAAAATTTCTTAATAAATAGAAACTAGCATGCAAGTAATACAATAATCATCCATCCCTAAAACAAACATATTCGTATTTGCAGTGGCACATTTTTTTTTCAGTGCTAACGTTTATTAGCATGTGAAATCATAATAGTGCTCTGTTGATATATTTTCTGTGCTAAATAATAATTTTAATTTCTATAGTTATTTGATTTCACTGATTTTTAATTGAATGTTTATATCAATTAGGATAGGGGTAGGAAATGACTAGAAAATCTCTGGATAATTATCGCTCAGATTTATTAGACTCTCGCTTTGGCTCTAAAGCGATTCGTAATATTTCAGAAAATAAAGTGTTCCCTAAAGAGGAGATGCGCGAGGATATTGCTTTTCAAATCATCAGTGATGAGCTATTTCTTGATGGTAATGCGCGACAAAACCTCGCGACATTCTGTCAGACGTGGGATGACGATAATGTCCACAAACTGATGGATCTTTCGATAAATAAAAACTGGATTGATAAAGAGGAATATCCGCAATCAGCGGCAATAGATATGCGCTGTGTGAATATGATGGCTGATTTGTGGAATGCCCCTACACCAAAGGGTGCACAAGGGGTAGGGACGAATACCATTGGTTCGTCAGAAGCTTGTATGCTGGGTGGTATGGCGATGAAGTGGCGCTGGCGTAAAAAAATGGCAGCGGCAGGTAAACCCACCAATAAACCTAATTTTGTCTGTGGGCCAGTACAAGTTTGTTGGCATAAATTTGCTCGTTATTGGGATGTGGAAATTCGAGAAATTCCTATGATTCCAGGGCAATTATTTATGGACCCGCAGCGGATGATAGAGGCCTGTGACGAAAATACCATTGGTGTAGTGCCGACTTTTGGTGTGACTTACACCGGCAATTATGAATTACCCAAACCCTTGCATGACGCGCTGGATAAACTGCAAAAAGATACTGGCCTCGATATTGATATGCATATTGATGCGGCGAGTGGCGGCTTTTTAGCTCCCTTTGTTGCGCCGGATATTGAGTGGGACTTCCGCTTGCCACGGGTTAAATCAATCAGCACTTCTGGGCATAAATTCGGACTTGCTCCTTTGGGATGTGGTTGGGTTATTTGGCGTGATGCTGCCGCTTTACCTGAAGAGCTGATATTTAATGTCGATTATCTTGGCGGGCAGGTCGGCACATTTGCTATCAACTTCTCGCGTCCGGCGGGGCAAGTTATTTCCCAATATTATGAATTTATACGCCTAGGGCGTGAAGGTTATACCAAAGTACAAAGCGCCTGCTATCAGGTAGCTGAATTCCTCGCCAAAGAAATAGCCCCGCTTGGGCCTTATGAATTCTATTGCAGCGGCGGCCCATACGAGGGCATTCCAGCGATTTGTTTCCGCATCAAAAAAGGAGCCAAGGCGGGGTATACCCTCTACGACCTCTCCGAGCGTTTAAGATTGCGTGGCTGGCAGGTTCCGGCATTTACCCTTAGTGGCAAAATGTCAGATGTGGTAGTTATGCGCATCATGTGCCGCCGTGGGTTCGAGATGGATTTCGCCGGGCTGCTGTTGGATGATTTTAAATCCTCACTGAAATACCTGAGTGAACATCCATCCCTTGGAGGCGAGGCAAGTCAGAATAGTTTTAGCCATACATAAACCAGATGGTGGTCTTTATTCTGATTATTAACCATCCAAGATGGCCTCATGCCTGCAAATAAGGTGGATAAATTATGTCGAATAATAGCTCCGGGACAGGTAAATCCGCTGTTCCAGTTAAAAAACTGAGTATCGCTACACTGGCGATCATGAATATCGTGGCTGTGGTTAGCCTGAGGGGATTACCTGCTGAAGCCGAATATGGCCTGAGTTCAATTTTCTATTATCTGTTTGCTGCGGTATTTTTCTTAATTCCGGTCTCACTGGTGGCGGCGGAATTAGCCACCGGCTGGCCTGAAAAAGGTGGGGTATTTCGCTGGGTTGGCGAAGCATTTGGCCCGCGTTTAGCTTTTCTTGCCATGTTTATGCTGTGGGTTGAGGTGACCGTCTGGTTCCCCACCGCACTGACATTTGCCGCGGTATCACTGGCCTTTATCGGCCCAGAACAACGATGGGACGAGGCCCTGTCTGCCAATAAATTCTTTGTCTTGGGAATAGTGCTATTTATTTATTGGCTCGCCACCTTTATTGCCTTTAAAGGCGTCGATACATTCGCCAAAGTTTCAAAATGGGGCGGTATTATCGGTACGATTATTCCTGCGGTGATTTTGATTGTGCTGGGTTTCTCTTACTTAATTGGCGGTGGGGCTCCACAAATAGAATTATCCTGGGATCAGGTGGTTCCCGACTTTACCAACTTTGATAATGTGGTGCTGGCCGCCAGTATTTTCTTGTTCTATGCCGGTATGGAGATGAATGCCATCCATGTTAAAGATGTGGATAACCCGAATAGAAACTATCCCATTGCTATTATGTTGTCCGCGGTGGGGACGGTACTTATTTTCGTATTAGGAACTTTAGCAATTGCCTTTATTATTCCACAATCTGAAATTAGCCTGACGCAAAGCCTGCTGGTGGCTTACGATGATATGTTCAAGTGGGCGCATTTGGAATGGCTGGGGCCAGTGGTGGCTTTTGCTTTGGCTATTGGCGTGCTGGCGGGGGTGGTGACCTGGGTTGCTGGCCCATCTTCAGGTTTGTTGGTAGTGGCGAAAGCGGGTTATTTGCCACGCTGGTGGCAACATACCAATAAGAATGGCATGGCGACTCATATTCTGCTGCTACAGGCTCTGCTGGTTTCCTTGTTGGCAATATTGTTTGTGGTATTACCTTCGGTGCAGGCGGCATATCAAATAATGAGTCAAATGACCGTTATCTTATATCTCATCATGTATATGCTGATGTTCAGCTCTGCAATTTATCTGCGTTACAGTCAACCGAATCGTCCACGCCCATATCATATTCCCGGAGGAGCAATCGGCATGTGGATTATTGGTGGCGCGGGGTTTATTGGCTCAATTCTGGCTTTCGTATTCAGCTTTATTCCACCCAGTCAAATTACGGTAGGTAGCCCAACAGAATATGTCGGTATTCTGATCGCTTCCACACTGTTCTTTGTCATTTTGCCATTCTTGATTTATATCGTTCGCAAACCTCACTGGCGTGATGAAAATAGCGATTTCGCCCCATTTACCTGGCAAGCAGAAAATAGTCATCCAGGTATTCCGAGCACTTCGGCGACACATACCAATGACGTCACTGCGGCGGCTGTAAAAGCACCAAAAAGCTAACGTCTTTTCTCTTCATACAGGGCGGCTTCGGCGCCCTGCTCAATAATATTTAGTGTTGGAGTCAGTGTTATGACTATTGACCTAGCTCGCTTGAATCACGTTGTTAAGGATAGTTATTCACAATATTCCACCCTCGCTGGAGGGGAGAATGCCAGCTACATTCCTTATCTGGCCAGTGTTCCCAGTCAGCTTGTTGGGTTGGCCATTGTCACGATTGATGGCGATATTATTTCGCAAGGTGATGCCGATTTTCGTTTTGCCTTGGAATCTATTTCGAAAGTGTGCTCTCTTGCCTTAGCGCTAGAAGATATTGGCCCGCAAGCTGTGCAAGACAAGATAGGCGCAGATCCTACCGGTTTACCTTTTAACTCGGTCATTGCGTTGGAGCTGCACAATGGTAAGCCCTTGTCGCCATTGGTAAATGCGGGAGCAATGTCGACAGTAAGTACGATTAAGGCCAGTAATAGAGAGGATCGCTGGGCACGAATTCTGGACATGCAACAGCAACTGGTTGGTGCGCCGATTGCACTTTCGGATGAAGTTAACCATTCAGAACAAACCACCAATTTTCACAATCGCGCCATTGCATGGCTGCTTTATTCGGCTCAGGCCATGTATTGCGACCCGATGGAAGCTTGTGACGTCTACACTCGTCAGTGTTCAACATTGCTCAATACTATTGAACTGGCCACGATGGGGGCAACCTTTGCGGCGGCGGGAGTTAACCCTGTGACTAAAAAGCAGGTGCTGACGGCCAGCAATACGCCATTTATTTTGGCTGAAATGACCATGGAAGGGATGTATGGCAGCTCTGGAGATTGGGCATATACCGTGGGTTTACCGGGTAAGAGTGGTGTCGGTGGTGGGATCCTGGCGGTAGTGCCGGGTGTTATGGGGATTGCGGCATTTTCACCGCCCCTTGACCCGGTAGGCAATAGTGTACGCGGTCAAAAAATGGTGGCATCAGTGGCGCAACAGTTGGGATATAACCTATATAAAGGTTCGCTTTAATCTCGGTTAGCGGCCCTGCGGTGCAGCAGGGCCAAATTAATTATCCAATTAGCTTAAATCAATATCTTTATGGCCGAAAAACCACGTCAGAATAAAACCCGCAGCATATGAGATGAGAAGGCCAACCACGTAAACCATCATTCCGGCGAAAATCCCCTGGGCTGATGTCATTAGTGGAATAGACACCAATCCCGATGGGCCAAACACCGTATTCAAGCCAACCGGCAGCCCCAACCAGGCAACCAGACCGATAAAGAAGCCGCCGACAGCACCACCTAAACAGGCCGTAATAAAAGGTTTCAGGCGCGGTAATGTCACACCATAAATAAGTGGCTCACCAATCCCTAATAACCCAGGGAAAATGGCCCCTTTAATCTGTGTACGCAGGACAGAACCTTTTGGCGAACGGGCATATAGTGCCAGTGCTGCACCCACTTGGCCCGCTCCTGCCATAGCCAGAATAGGGAATAATGAGTTGAAACCTTGCGCGTCCATTAAGGCAAAATAGACCGGAACAAAACCTTGGTGAATACCGAACACTACGGCAATCAGGAATAAGCCAGCCAGAATCGCGGTGCCGAACGGGTTACCATTTAAATGCATAAACAGCCATGACATGCCTTTAAATAGCTCGCCACCGACTGGCATGATGGCAACGAAAGTGATTGCACCTGTAATCAATAACGTGATCGCCGATGTCAGGATCATATCCAAATTATCGGGAATAAAACGACGTACTTGTCGCTCAATCCAGGCACCTAACATACAGGCCAACAGAACACCGATGATGTTACCGCGTGGGTCAATCGCCAGCCCAAAGAAGCTTTCCATCCCACCGTAGTAGCCAACAGTGCCTTCCGGCACATAGCGTAAAATAAACAACGAAGCGATAATTGCGCCGTTGACTCCCGTCCCGCCAAAGGCTTTCTGTGTATTAAAACCAATTAAAATGCTGAGGAAGGTGAATAAACCGATGCTGAATACTTTCATGTAAGCAATCAGTGCCGCTAACCACGGGGATTGAATCACTCCATCCAATGCCAGTGTTTGCTGGAGCAATGTTGCGATCCCCAACAGTAATCCTGCGGCAATGAATCCGGGAATCAGTGGGGTAAATATAGTGGCGAATTTGGTCAGAAAATTGTGAATAGCACTTTGCTGTTTCGCTTTCATTTGCTGTTTTGTCTGGCTGGCCAGTGCATGCAAATCTGCATCCTGAGTGCTTTCATGTTGCGGCTGCGGTTCAGAACTCAGCACCTTATTCATCATCTCACTGGCAGTTTGAGCTTTGCCCGGCCCGAGAATGATTTGTAACTGATCATCGCCGTTAACGATCCCCATCACTCCGGGTATCTTTTTTAAGCTTTCATGTTGTATTAGTTGACGATCTTTTAAGGTCAGGCGCAGCCTCGTCATGCAGTTTCCACAGACGATGATATTCTTACTCCCGCCAATCAAGAGTAAGATCTGGTCTATCGTAGTACTGGTTATTTTCGCCATGTTTATACTTTAATCTCCTTGAGCGCTTTACGGATGAATCCTTTATTTTTTATAAGGATATCGGTAGCTTCCTCTACAGACATACCACTCAGAATCATCATAATGGCTGTTTTGCAGTGACGGTTACATTCATCAAGTGCAGCTTGTGCCTCCTTGGGGGAGCACTCCGTCGCTTGAACAACAATATCTACCTGACGTTGCACCAGCTTGGCGTTTGTCGCTTCAACATCTACCATCAGATTGCTGTACACTTTTCCACTGCGAATCATTGCGCCGGTTGTCAGCATATTCAGAATTAACTTCTGGGCAGTCCCTGCTTTCATCCGTGATGACCCCGTGACAACCTCAGGGCCGACCAGCGCCTCAATAGCGATATCTGCCGCTTTACTCATTTCGCTATTCTGATTACAAGAAATCGCCACTACACTAGCCCCAACACTACGGGCATAGGCCATCGCCCCCAGCACATAAGGTGTGCGGCCACTGGCTGCAATTCCGACCAGCACATCTCGTACATTGAAATGTAGGTCACGCAGGTCTTGCTCACCCATTTCTCGGCTATCTTCTGCATTCTCAACCGCTTGCAAAATAGCTGTGTTGCCGCCAGCGATAAGGCCGACAACCATTTCTCGTGGCGTTCCATATGTTGGTGGGCACTCACTAGCATCCAGAATCCCCAGTCGCCCGGAAGTACCGGCCCCACAGTAAATTAATCTACCGCCGTGTGCGAAAGCCTCGGCGATAAGCGAAACGGCTTGGGCAATCTCGGGCAGTTTTTCCTCAATCACAAAGGGCACTTTTTTATCTTCATGATTGATAACCTTGAGTATCTCCAGTGCTGAAAGAGTATCAATTTGAGAACTGGCGGGGTTCCGGCTTTCCGTAACCATTGAGCTTAGATTAATCATCATGGGGACTTCCTTTTATTTAAATTATCGGCGATGTTAAGTAATTAATTATTTATTAAACGTGATATATATCACGGTAAAATCTATTCTAATCATTGGGGTTATGAGGAATAAATACAGATAAAATAGAACAAATAAATAAATTATCTTCATTACATTTATGCAGTTACACCTTAGTCATAAAAGGTATTTGGCTGGAATAATCTATTGTCTTTAACGGGAAACCTTTGATGTCGATTTTGAATGAAATAACCTGGTTACTACCTGAACTGGCTGAAAACCAGAAAAAAATAGCGAAATGCATTCTTGATAATCCTGAGTCTATTCTCAGTATATCTTCCTCTCAGTTTGCAGAGGATGCAGGCGTCAGCCAATCGGCGATTGTAAAATTTAGTCAGAAGATTGGTATGAAAGGCTTTCCAGCACTAAAAATTGCCATCAGTGAAGAATTAAGCAGAAATAACTTATTTAAATCCTATCCACATAAAGCGCTACACAATTCTATTTCATCCGAAGACTCATTGATGGTGATGGCGCAAAAGCTTGCGCATGAGAAGACGGCGTCAATTATGGAAACAACGAGGAAAATTAATTTTTCTGTTTTCCAGCAAGTGATCTCGCTCATTAATACTGCCCAGCGCGTACAAATAGTGGGTATTTGGGGATCAGGACTTACTGCAAAAGACCTGAGCTATAAATTACAAAAAATTGGCATAATGACCCTGGTTGAAGCGGACCTCCATGTGCAGATTGCGGCAGCACTCACCCTCACACCCAAAGATGTACAAATTGTTCTTTCCTTCACTGGCAGAAGAAAAGACATGAGAATTGCAGCAACAGTCGCTAAAGCGCAAGGGGCAACTGTCATCGCGATTACTGGCAGTAAAGTCTCGCCGTTGGCTAAGATCGCAGATTATGTCCTTGAAAGTATTTCGGATGAAAATGAGTGGCGAAGTTCTTCAATTTCTTCCCGAACGGCCCAAAATACCCTAACCGATCTGATATTCCTGGCATTGATGCAGCAACGGAAAGAAATAGCTAAGCCCTTGATCCTGAATGCCAGTATGACAATAAACAATCTGGATGACTGATGTGCTGGCATATCGATTCATAAACTTTAAGGCAATGAAGGTAATATATTTTAATTATCTCATTGCCCTATGCTACTTTCAGTGTTTTATTTTCATCAGAAATTACCTACAAACTCTAGTGGTTATTAGATGATTATATTTAGATTAATTTAATAATAAGTATTCCTGATGGTAATAAGTTATTCCTAGCTTTGCCACCTTGTATAGTGGGTTTGCGGATATGAAGTCACAAAAAATAAGTGTTATTATTCCTTATTCGAGTAAAAAGGCGAATCAATCAACTGTGATAATTATCACTTTATTGTGTGAGCTAAAAAGTAAAATCGCCCGACTAACATAACTAATGGAGGAGTTAATGAAAAAATTAATACCTGCGATTCTCTTATTTAGCACCTGTACTTATGCGGATGTTATTCCAGATGCACAACTTAAAGATATGTGGTTGTCACCAAAGATATCTGCTGAAAAAGTCATCTCAAAAATGAGTTTTGAAGAAAAATTGGGGCAAATATTAATGGTTGATATTCGATCCTGGAGTCATACGGATAACAGAGACCAAACAGCATTCATTGAGATTAATGAGGCTGTCAGTAAGATGATTCGCGATTATCATTTAGGTTCTATTATTCTTTTCCGTGAAAACCTGATTGATACTCCACAAACAGTTACGTTAATTAATAATCTTCAAAATGCGCGCAGCAATCTCCCTCTGTTTATTAGCACTGATCAGGAAGGAGGGTATGTCACTCGTCTACGAGTGGGTACTGAAATGCCAGGAAATATGGCATTAGGGGCAACCGGATCATCCAAGTTTGCTCAACAGGCCGGAAGTATCCACGGTTATGAATTATCTAGCTTGGGTTTTAACTTTAATTTTGGCCCTGTCGTTGATGTCAATAATAACCAGAATAACCCTGTCATTGGCGTGCGTTCTTATTCCAATGATCCGGTGTTGGTGGCGGAGTTAGCCCGTAGTTATATTAGTGGCATTCACAAATACAATGTACTCACTTCACTCAAACATTTTCCCGGTCATGGAAATGTCACCTCGGATACACATTTTGCCTTGCCGACAGTCAATATTGACAAAGCTGCATGGCAGCAAGTCGAACTGAAACCCTTTGTTGAAGTCATGCCAGTAACTGATGCAATTATGACTGCCCATGTGGTTGTGCCAGCTCTGGATAATTCAATGTTAACAAATACTAAGGGCGAAAAAGTGGGCACTCCAGCCACATTATCAAAGCCCATCCTGACTGATATCTTACGTAATCAGCTCAAGTTTGATGGCTTGATCCTGACAGATGCTATGGATATGGGCGCGATTACCAGTAACTTTGAGCGTAATTGGTCTATCAAGCAGGCCATTATGGCAGGCAATGATATTGTCTTAATGCCAATGGAAATTAAGAACCGCGCCAGTATTGAACAACTCGATGCACTTTATGATTATTTAAAAACTGAAGCCACAAAAGATCCTGTGCTTAAACAACGTATTGAGGATTCAGCACAGCGAGTCATTTACACCAAACTGAATAAACGTATCTCTCCTGAACCGCATGATGTTGCTATCGCGGAAAAAGTTGTCGCATCAAAAAATCATAAAGATATTGAAAATTTCATTTCTGAACAGGCTATCACGTTAATCAAAAATGATAATATTTTACCTTATCAAGTTAAGCCACAAAATAAGATAATTGTATTCTCTGATGAGAAACCACGCAATGAACTCATTACTAAGCATCTTAATGATATTGCTAATAAATTTAACGTTGACTTTGCCGTTAAAAATAAAGTAATAAAACTGGATAAAAGCGATGCAAATCCTGAAGATATCGCCAAACAGATTAAAGGCCAGGATCTTATTATTCTTGCTACCTATAATCTTAAACTTGAACCAGTTAATGTGCAGCGGATCATCGATGAAGCCAATAAGGCTAATATCCCTTTAGTCGTTATATCAAGTCGTAACCCTTATGATATTGCTTATCTATCCGGCGTAAAGGCGAATATTGCTATTTATGGTATTACCGGGTTCGATGTGACTAATAATGTACGAAACACTTTAGAAACTAATATCCGCAGTGGGCTAAGAACACTATTTCAGGGGCCAAAAGGGAAATTAGATGTATTGGCAGAGTCACATGGGAAATTACCGGTGGATATTAGAACTCCTGATAATAGCCAGATACTCTATCCACGTGGTTATGGATTAACGACGTTATAAAATTATGGAAGGTGAAAATGAATATCTTAAAAGGAATTGTGGTTTTCAGCACACTAACAATGTGTACGCCCGTATTAGCAGATGAATTTGAAACTGACTATGACCAAGAGATTTACAAATTAAATAAGAGAATTCAGCAAATAGAAAAAGAAAAAAAAGAAGTACAGGATAAGTTAAGGCAAAAAGCCTGGAACTTCGAAACTTATATAGGTGCAGAACAAGAGATAGACAGTGATGAAAGCTGGAAGTTTATTAAAGGTAGTATGGCAACCTCACCTTATGTTGGTGCTTATATTTATCAGCATGACTCACTGTGGCTATATGACGTTCAGTTTTTAAAGACATATCTGGATAATAATCCAGAGTATGATCGTACACGTTGGCAGGCTGGGGTCACCAGAACTTTTCCTTTCACCTATGATGGTAAGAGTGGTAATACGAAATTACGCTTGGGTTATCGTAATGATAACTGGCATTATCCTTCGATTAGTAATCCAGCATTGGCTGACCCTGAGTACAAGGGGGATGTCCGTAAAGGTGAAGAGCGGCATGAAATCTGGATCCGTCCACAGGCGTATTATCAATATTCTGAAAATCTAAGTTTTAACGCCAGTTTCTCATTTCGCCTGATTGATCGTAAGTTGGATTATGCTCGTGCTAAAGGGAGTTATGGCGTATACAAACGAGATTGGAGCCAAATAAATGAGCATTTCGCGGGTGCTAATATCACCTTTAATCAGAAAAATTCACTCTGGTTAAACTATTTGTACATTGATGAGCAATTGGTCAATACGCTTTATAACAAAGAGCATTTCTTATGGGGAATTTACCGCCATAAATTTGATAATGGTCTTCTGTTTATGCCTTATACGCGTCTGGCTCTGGTTAAAGGTTCGCAGAGTTTTCGTGACTAGAATAATAATGAAATTGTACATAAAGAAAAAAATCGTAGCCGCTATGGTTTGCAGGTGCTCTATCCGTTAACGAAGCAGACTTCAATTTTTGCTGATACCTATTACCGCCCAGAGCAAACCTGGACTAACAGCCACAAAACCAGCAATAATTTTTGGTTTTGGGCTGTGGAGTTGAGACATAATTTCTGATACTTAATAAGAGATATCAGAACATCAATTTATTAATAGTGAGAGACTAGGGATGGGGTATTTCCTGCGAATATTATTATGTCTGTATGGACTATTTATTATAGCTACTGGCCATGCCAGCGCTACCCAAGAAATTATTTTAGGCGTTGATCAGGAAAATATTTATGGGCCATTACTTAAAAATAAGCGTATTGGCTTAATGGTCAACCAAAGCTCGATTAACAAGGAAGGACGTCATACCATCGACAAATTGTTATCCGAGCAGAATAAATTCCATTTTACAGTGACAAAATTATTCTCTGTTGAGCACGGTATCCGTGGGAATGCAGATGCCGGATTAGGGGATGATAATCACATCGATAAACAGAGCGGTCTTCCTATTATTTCTTTATATGGAAGAGATAAATATGGGCGAATGAGGGCACATCCCACCGAAGCACAGTTATCTGATGTTGATATCGTTATTTATGATTTACAGGATGTTGGTGTTCGTTATTTTACCTACACTATTTCCATGCATCATATGTTAGAAAGTCTGCAAAAGTATCATAAACAATTTATGGTATTTGATCGGCCGAACCCACTTGGAAACCATGTTTATGGGCCAATTCTTGAAGAGGAGAACATTTCTGGTATTGGTATGCATCCTGTCCCTATGGTGCACGGGCTGACGTCTGGGGAGTTTGCTCGTATGATAATAAATGAAGGTTGGTTAACACATCTCAATGATTCAAATTGGCAGGCATTTGGTATCAAAGCTTACCAGTTTCCCCCAGAAGATTTGACTGTTATCGCCATGGGCAATTACACACATAATTCGCCTTATTCATTGCCAGTAAGACCTTCGCCAAATTTACGCAGTGATTTGGCTATTCAGCTTTACCCTTCTTTGGGATTATTTGAAGCAACCAGTGTTAATATGGGCCGAGGTTCAGACTATCCCTTTGAGCAGTTGGGTTTCCCATCCAGGAAGTTTTATATTAACACCTGCTATCACGTAGATATTAATCAGCAGAAAACAGGTTGGCCGCAAGCGGGCAAAGAAGTGTGTGGCGAAAAATTTACTGCCGTCAATATAGCCGATATTAAGCCGACGATACGTTATTTTGTTGAATGGTGGTTTAAATTTAAAGATGCGGGTTATTCTATGGTTCTTTCCCCACAGAGGGAGGCCAATTATCTGGAACATCAGGAAGAGTATTTTCTAATACGGCCTACTTGGTTGGCTAAATTAACAGGTACGCGCAATCTAGTTAAATTAATGGAAGAAGCAGATAAGAAGAAATTAACTGTCGATGAGACCGTGAATTATCTGGAGTCTAACTGGCAGCCCGATCTTGATAATTATCTGAAGTTACGCGAGAAATATAAAATTTATCCTTAAATCTTATTTTCTTCTTTGACGTTTGGGGTGTTGGTGAGAACTACGCCCCTTTTTTGCGATTACTGTCTTGGGTAGCGTAATCACGCATTTAAACCAAATAAAAAGGGGTCAGATGATTGCTCATCTAACCCCTTACAAATTTGGTGGCCCCTACTGGACTTGAACCAGTGACCAAGCGATTATGAGTCGCGTGCTCTAACCAACTGAGCTAAGGGGCCAAACTTGGACGCTGATTATACGGTAGTTTTTATCCTGCGGTCTAGAGCTGATAAATCAGATGGGTGTTTTCTGCGCAAAATTAAGGTTTTTTACGGACATAGCAGCTAACGGCGCATGAATATTGGTCTTAAGAAGGGCCTGAATGGTCAAAAAGAAAAACCCCGGCATGCCGGGGTTTTTGTGTGCTTGTCACGGCAACCGACGATTAATCGTCAAGGAAGCTGCGCAGCACTTCAGAGCGGCTTGGGTGACGCAGTTTACGCAGTGCCTTAGCTTCGATCTGACGGATACGCTCACGGGTAACGTCGAACTGTTTGCCCACTTCTTCCAGAGTGTGGTCAGTGTTCATATCGATACCGAAACGCATACGCAGAACTTTCGCTTCACGTGCGGTCAGGCCAGCTAACACGTCGTGAGTGGCAGAACGCAGGCTCTCAGAGGTGGCAGAGTCCAGCGGCAGCTCCAGAGTAGTATCTTCAATGAAATCGCCCAGATGTGAATCTTCATCATCACCGATTGGGGTTTCCATTGAGATTGGCTCTTTCGCAATCTTCAATACTTTACGGATTTTGTCTTCCGGCATCAGCATGCGTTCAGCCAACTCTTCCGGCGTTGGCTCGCGGCCCATCTCTTGCAGCATCTGGCGCGAAATACGGTTGAGTTTGTTAATGGTCTCAATCATATGCACCGGAATACGGATGGTACGTGCCTGGTCCGCGATAGAGCGGGTGATAGCCTGACGAATCCACCAAGTTGCATAGGTTGAGAACTTATAACCACGGCGGTATTCGAATTTATCTACTGCTTTCATCAAACCGATATTGCCTTCCTGAATTAAATCAAGGAACTGCAAGCCACGGTTGGTGTATTTTTTCGCAATAGAGATAACCAGACGCAGGTTAGCCTCAACCATTTCTTTCTTGGCGCGACGCGCTTTCGCTTCACCGATAGACATACGGCGGTTGATGTCTTTCACTTGCTCAATGGTCAGGCCGGTTTCTTCTTCGATCTGACGTAGTTTTTGCAAGCTACGTTGCACATCGTCCGAAACATCTTTCAGTTTTTCAGACCATGGTTTACCCATAGCAATTGCAGCTGCAAACCAGGTATCGCTGGTTTCATTGCTGGCAAACAGGGTAACGAAGTTCTTCTTCGGCATTTTGCACTGTTCAACACACAGTTTCATGATGATACGTTCTTGAGTACGAACGCGGTCCATCATGGCACGCATGTTATTGACCAGATAGTCGAACTGCTTCGGTACCAGGCGGAACTGTTTGAACACTTCAGAAAGCTTCAGAATCTCAGCAGCAGCGTTGGCGTGGCTACGACCATTCTTCTTGATTTCCAAACGTGCGTTTTCGTACTGCTCACGCAATTCGCTGAATTTCTGGCGTGCCAGCTCTGGATCGATGCTGTTGTCGTCTTCTTCTTCTTCGTCGTCTTCATCTTCGTCGTCGTCATCATCCATTTCTTCAGTGGATAATTCAGAACCAACGTGAGTTGCAGTCGGCGCAATATCTTCTTCGGCGTTTGGATCAACAAAGCCGGTGATCAGGTCCGATAGACGAGCTTCACCCGCCTCAACGCGATCATATTGTTCCAATAGGTAAGTAATCGCTTCAGGGTATTCAGCCACTGAGCACTGGACCTGATTGATACCGTCTTCGATACGTTTGGCAATATCAATCTCGCCTTCACGCGTCAATAGCTCAACGGTACCCATTTCGCGCATGTACATACGCACCGGGTCGGTTGTACGCCCGATTTCGGATTCAACACTGGACAACACCTGTGCAGCAGCTTCAGCCGCGTCATCGTCGGTATCAGTGGTGTTCTCGGCCAGCATTAAATCATCGGCATCAGGGGCTTCTTCCAGCACCTGTATGCCCATGTCATTAATCATCTGGATGATGTCTTCGATCTGATCGGAATCGACGATATCTTCCGGCAGATGGTCATTGACCTCAGCATAGGTCAGATAGCCTTGCTCCTTACCACGGGTGACAAGTAGCTTCAGCTGTGACTGCGGGTTTTGCTCCATAAGACGGTATCCACACTTCAGAGTATTTGGGTTGGTGTCGGTCGGCGAAACCGCCAACAATAGCATTTGGGGCTTTTTTTTGTCGCCGCTGCCCGCCATGACGGCATATTGTGGGGATTTGCCCCCACATTTATCGGCAATTAAGCCGTTGGGTGTTTCATTTTTTTCTGGCTAACGCCAGATTCAAAGACCAAAGCTCTTTACGTTCTTCGGCGTTTAATCCATGAGTACGATCACGCGCTATAAGTGTTTCCTGACGTTGCTCCAATATGGAGTCATACAGGCTGGTTAGCGTGTCGACAAAAGTCTGTTCGACCATATCCTCAACAATCATGTGGTTCCATGTTGCGAGAGTTTCAAGTTGTTGGCTGAATTTATTATCACGATACAGTTCTAATAACTGCCCGGTTGTCAGCCCCGGTTGGGCCAAACACGTCTCAACCAACTCAATAAATAACGGTAAACCGGCCAACTTGGCTTGCTCGACACCCTGTAGTGAGGGGATGAGTGTCGCCAGTTGTGGATTTTGTACCAATAGCCCTATAAGTATACGCATGGTTGTGCGTTTTAGCTGGGGCGGCTGGTAGGTATTTGCATTTTCAGCCTGCTTTGGCATCAGCTTATCGAGCTGGCTGTCATCGAGCAGACCCAACTTATTACCGAGTTGCTGGCGCAGGTAAAGCCGTAAGGTTTCACCGGGCACCTGACTGATTAAAGGGAGTGCCAGCGTGCTTAACTTGGCTCGCCCATCTGGGCTGCTCAAATCCACTTGCGGCATTAATGTTTCGAACAAGAAGGTTGAGAGTGGCTGCGCCTCCTCCATCCGCTGTTCGAATGCATCTTTCCCTTCTTTACGTACCAGAGTGTCTGGATCCTCGCCATCAGGCAAAAACATAAAGCGTAGCTGACGCCCATCATTTAGATAGGGCAATGCTGTCTCTAATGCACGCCAGGCTGCATCTCTACCGGCACGATCGCCGTCATAACAACAAATTACGTTATCCGTTGCGCGGAATAATAATTGAATATGTTCCGCAGTTGTCGCTGTACCCAGTGAGGCAACGGCATAATCAATACCAAATTGCGCCAGCGCCACTACATCCATATAACCTTCCACGACGAGTAGCCGTGTTGGGTTAGGGTGGCTCACTTGCGCTTCATACAAGCCGTATAACTGGCGGCCCTTATGAAATATTTCTGTTTCTGGGGAGTTGAGGTACTTTGGCACTCCGTCACCCAGAATTCGCCCACCAAAAGCGATAACCCGCCCGCGTTTATCGCGGATAGGGAACATAACGCGCTCACGAAAACGATCGTAAACTCGCCCTGTATCATTAGTCACCAGCATCCCGGCATCGTTCAGCGCGGTACGGCTTTCACCATCGCGACCAAAACGTTTTAAGGCGTTGTCCCAACCTGGGGGGGCAAAACCGATAGCAAAATGTTGGATGATTTCTTCACTCAAACCGCGATGTTTAAGATATTCGCGTGCCTGATTGGCGTTCTGGCCTTTGAGTGATTGTTGATAGAATGCACTCAGGCTTTCCATCAGTTGATAAAGACTTTGTCGTTGATGGCGTTCTAACTGAGTGGTGCCGGTTCCTGCCTCGTAAGGCACTTCCAGCCCGTGCATGGTGGCTAATTCTTCGATACTTTCGACAAACTCAAGCCTGTCGTAATTCATCAAGAAATCAACAGCATTGCCATGCGCACCACAGCCAAAACAGTGGTAAAACTGTTTTTCGCCGTTAACGGTGAATGAGGGTGTTTTCTCATGATGGAACGGACAGCACGCATGGTAATTTTTGCCTTGCTTCTTCAGCTTTACCCGAGCATCGATAAGGTCGACGATGTCGGTGCGAGCTAGCAAGTCATTGATAAATACGCGTGGAATTCGTCCAGCCATAAGCCCCTATTCGGTCAGTCCATAAACGAGAACAAGCCGCGCATTCCTTTCGGAAAGCACGGCCTTCGTATGCAACTACTCGATCTGCGCGTTCTTAGAACATAAAAAACTACGCGGTGGGGTTACCCCCGAAGAATTAATACAGACGAGTGCGGCGTGCGTTTTCGCGAGCCAATTTCTTCGCGTGACGTTTTACAGCAGAAGCTTTAGCGCGTTTACGTTCGGTAGTCGGTTTTTCATAGAACTCACGACGACGAACTTCAGCTAATACACCTGCTTTTTCGCAAGAGCGTTTGAAACGACGAAGAGCTACGTCGAATGGCTCGTTTTCACGTACTTTAATTACCGGCATGTGCCTCTCACCTCAATAGAAATCGGTTTGCTGCTGGCCAATCGCCAGCCTTCTCAAAATGGTGCGGAATTTTACTTCAATGGATGCTGCTTTGTAAAGCACCACAGCAAATTGAAACAGGCACGCCCCTGTGATGTCGCCCTCGTTCTTTACAAGAAAGTTGGTGCCAGGAGTGCGACGGCCGCTGATTATATACTAAACAGGGCCATTGATCGAATTTATCAACATTATTTTCAAATGTGACAACTATCAACAACATTCATCCTGTTGGATAGCCAAAATGCCGTTTTTCCGTTCAATTTGGTATCAGAAATCATGACGAGCGACACGGTTATGCTAAACTATCGGCCGCACGTGAATGATGGGAAATGTAATGCGAGTTTTGGGTATAGAAACATCCTGCGATGAAACCGGAATTGCAGTGTATGACGATGAAACCGGTCTGTTAGCTAACCAATTGTACAGTCAGGTTAAATTGCACGCTGATTATGGCGGCGTTGTACCTGAACTGGCTTCCCGTGATCATGTGCGCAAAACAGTGCCATTGATTCAGGCTGCATTGAAAGAAGCTAATTTGAGCGCCAAAGATATTGATGGCGTGGCGTATACCGCAGGCCCCGGCTTGGTTGGCGCATTGCTGGTCGGTGCCACTGTAGGGCGTGCATTAGCTTTTGCCTGGGGGGTTCCCGCCGTGCCCGTTCATCATATGGAAGGCCATTTATTGGCTCCAATGTTGGAAGAAAATGCACCCGAGTTTCCGTTTGTCGCGTTACTGGTTTCCGGTGGTCATACGCAATTAATCAGTGTGACTGGCATTGGCGAATATCTGTTGCTGGGCGAATCTGTCGATGATGCGGCAGGTGAAGCTTTTGATAAAACAGCGAAATTGCTAGGTCTGGATTACCCCGGCGGGCCAATGTTGTCGCGGATGGCACAGCTTGGAACGGCTGGACGGTTCACTTTCCCGCGCCCAATGACTGATCGCCCCGGCCTGGATTTCAGTTTTTCTGGCCTGAAAACTTTCGCGGCAAATACTATTCGTGCCAACGGCACTGATGACCAAACTCGTGCTGATATTGCGCGAGCATTCGAAGATGCGGTGGTCGATACACTGGCAATTAAATCAAAACGCGCGCTGGATCAAACCGGTTTTAAACGTTTAGTGATTGCTGGCGGCGTGAGTGCTAATCGCACATTGCGCAGTAAATTGGCTGAAATGATGCAAAAACGTGGTGGCGAAGTGTTCTACGCCCGGCCAGAGTTTTGCACCGATAATGGCGCGATGATCGCCTATGCTGGGTTGATCAGGCTGAAAAGTGGTGTGAATAGCGAGTTGAGTGTGTCGGTGCGGCCGCGCTGGCCGTTGGCTGAGTTGCCGAAAGTCTGATCAGAAAGTCTGAGTGGGGCTGTGGCTGTGTTGCCGCGTCATCTCGCGATGCTCACATACTGATGTATGCTCCGCTCTCTCAATTCCTTGCGCCTTGCCTCGCCTCCCGCTCAGTCATTCTTTATTGATGTCGAAAGTCTGAGTGGGGCTGTGGCTGTGTTGTGCCGCGTCATCTTGCGATGCTCACATACTGATGTATGCTCCGCTCTCTCAATTCCTTGCGCCTTGCCTCGCTCCCGCTCAGTCATTCTGGATTGGGCGGGAGAGGTAAAACTAATCTTCTTCTTTCTCTTCTAACTCTGCGGCTTCTTCAGCGGGAGTTTTTTGCTTTTTCTTTCTGAGTTTGTCCCAGATTTTACTTTCTTTGCCGCGCCATAAACGCTGGATATTATCGTGATGACGCATCAGGATCAGGCAGGAGAGCATAGCCACAGGGAAGGTGAATTGTGGTTTGAACCACCAGACGTAAAATGGTGCGATCAGCGCGCTGATAATTGCGCCCAAAGATGAATAGCCGCTTAATAAAACCGTCAGTAGCCAAGTGCCCGTCATCAGGCCAGTCAGATCCCAGCCAATCGGTGCGATGGCACCAAAGGCAGTGGCGACACCTTTGCCACCTTTAAAGTGGAAAAATACCGGATAAATATGGCCCAGACAGGCAGCAATAGCAGTAAGTCCAAGATACAGTGGCGAAACATGCAGCAGGTAAGCTATCCAAACCGGTAACATACCTTTCAGCACATCAAAAATCAGTACGGTTGCAGCGGCGGTGCGGCCACCGATACGTAGTACGTTGGTTGCCCCGGGATTACCGGAGCCATGTTCACGCGGATCTGGCAGCTTGGCAACTCGACATACCAGGACAGCACTGGAAATTGAGCCACACAAATACGCGAAGATAATCATGCCAAGCGCGATAGCACTCATAACACCGCCCTGTTGAATAATGATCGTTTTAATCGCAACATCTGTGGATAATACGCATATTCGGCTGGAAGTGGTATCCGGCAGGCACAAAAACAGAGAATGACGTGATGGACATCGTATTTATTGAGGAACTCAGTGTCATAACCACCATCGGTGTTTATGACTGGGAACAGACCATTCAGCAAAAACTAGTGTTCGATATCGAAATGGGTTGGGATAACCGCAAAGCTGCTGCCAGCGATGATGTCAATGATTGCCTGAGCTATGCAGATATCAGCGATGCCGTCATCAAGCACGTAGAAATGCAGCGTTTTGCGCTGGTTGAGCGAGTAGCTGAAGAGATTGCCGATCTATTGCTGCAACGATTTAATTCGCCTTGGGTGCGGATTAAGGTGAGCAAGCCGGGGGCGGTTGCTCAGGCGCGTAACGTCGGTGTGGTTATTGAACGCGGTCAACGGATTGGCTGATTTTTGCTGCGCCACGACATAAAAATGCAACCCTATATTGATAATATGGTCTGAATTATTGATTAACGTGATATTTTTTACATACTGAAATTGAACGGCACTGTTTCTCACATTGCCGTTTTTTTGTGGATTTCTATTACAGGGCATTGGGTATCGTAGATGACGGATATGTATTCGCTGTTTGTGGCTTTTGTTTTGGGCGTGGTTGAAGGGCTTACTGAGTTCCTGCCGGTTTCATCTACTGGGCATATGATTATTGTCGGTGAGCTATTGGGCTTTACCGGCGACAAAGCAAAAACCTTTGAAGTCATTATTCAGTTAGGGTCAATTCTGGCCGTGGTGGTAGTGTTCTGGCGGCGCTTATTTGGCCTGATCGGTATCCATTTTGGTAAAGTGCCTCATGAAGGGAAAACCAGCGGCCATCTCACATTGGGTCATATTTTGCTGGCGATGATCCCCGCGGTTGGCTTGGGATTGGCTTTCCATGATGTCATTAAATCGTTATTTAACCCGCAAAGTGTCATGTATGCATTAGTCGCTGGCGGTTTGCTCTTGCTGGCTGCTGAGTGGTTTAAACCTAAAAATCCTAAGGCTATCGGGCTGGATGATATTACCTATCGGCAGGCTTTTGCCATTGGTTGTTTCCAGTGTTTGGCGTTATGGCCGGGTTTTTCCCGCTCGGGTGCCACCATTTCAGGTGGGATGCTGGTCGGTGTAAATCGCTACGCAGCCTCTGAATTTTCCTTTATTTTGGCAGTACCGATGATGCTCGGGGCCAGCGGATTAGATTTGTATAAGAGTCTACATTTCCTAAGCTGGGGCGATTTACCGATGTTTGCCGTCGGGTTTATCACCGCATTTGTTGTCGCGCTAATTGCTATCAAAACCTTCCTGTCACTGATTAAACGTATCTCTTTCGTGCCTTTTGCGATTTATCGCTTTATTGTCGCGGCCGCGGTCTACTGGGTCTTTATGTAACAGTATTCTGATCTGTAAACGAAAAAAAAGCCCTGAATTATCAGGGCTTTTTTATTTTATCGCCAGAAGGTTAATTTAGGGAGAAACCACTTCCTGAGTCTGTTTCCATTCGCCTAAAGCTTGCTGGCGGCGGCGTTTCAGTTCATCACGAATAGCCAAACCCTGGAGCCCACTGGCAACCACTTCCTGCACTGAGACTCCGCTAGCAATACGGAATGCAGCACGTAAATAGTCGCCTTGCGGGTATGGGTTTTCTTCAAATCCAGTACGGCCTCGGGCATCAGCTTCGCTGGTCATTATCATTTGCTCAAGGCGTTCTGGTTTACGCCATACATCAATAGCATCGAACAGTTTAAGCAGGGTTTCAGGTCGGAGCTTATTCACCGTATGGATGAGATCATGGTATTCAGCGACCAGTTTCGCTAAATCTCGCACTGGATTCGGCACCCGTAAACGCTGGCATAGCTGTTCGACCAATTTCACGCCCGCAGGGCCATGCCCATGATGGTGGGGCCAGAACTCTTTAGGTGTCAGACCCTTGCCTAAATCATGGCAGAGTGCGGCAAAGCGCACATCAACCTCTGGACTGAGTTGCGCGGCCATAGCCAGCGTCATCAGAGTATGAATGCCGGTATCAATTTCCGGATGCCACTTTTCCGGCGCAGGGACACCAAATAAACGCTCAATCTCTGGGAACAGCACCGCTAGTGCGCCGCAATCGCGTAATACCTGAAAATAGATGTGCGGGCTTTGCGTTTTGAGTGCTTTTTCGGTCTCTTTCCACACGCGTTCTGCTGTCAAAGCAGAAAGTTCGCCACTTTTAGCCATTGCGGCCATCAATGATTGAGTTTCTGAGGCGACGGTAAAGCCCAAATGCGCAAAACGGGCAGCGAAACGAGCCACCCGCAGAACCCGCAGTGGATCCTCGCCAAATGCATCAGAGACATGGCGTAATACGCGTTTCTCTATATCTTGTTGGCCATTGTAGGGATCAAATAGCTCACCTTCGCTGCTACGCGCAATGGCGTTGATGGTCAAATCGCGGCGCAGTAGATCTTCTTCCAGAGTGACATCCGGGGCGGCGTAGCAAGTAAAACCGGTATAGCCCTGGCCTGATTTACGTTCGGTACGGGCCAACGCGTATTCTTCATGGGTGACGGGGTGAAGAAATACCGGGAAATCTTTACCGACCTGTTGGTAACCTTGCGCGAGTAGCTGTTCTGGTGTAGCACCTACCACCACCCAGTCTTGCTCGGTCACGGGTAGGTTTAATAAGCTGTCGCGTACGGCACCGCCGACCAAATAGATCTCCACTATTACTACTCCCGATTGTACATGTTTTGCCATAGTTGATGGCGACGATTCTATAACTGGAGACTAAAATTGTCAGTCGTCAGTTCAGTATAGTTGCGGGATGAGAACAGATTAAATAAGAAGGCCACCTGGTGGGCGGCCAAAAGCGTTGACGTTGCAGTTTTATTGAACTGCTATTAGTTCATCCAGCGGTTATTCTTTTTACGGCTGGGGATCAGATGTGGCAGAATCAGGCCCAGTAATAAGCCGATCCCCGCAACACCGCCGCCGTACATAAACCATTGCAGAATAATAGTGCGCTGCTTGTCATCCAATTGCAGATTTACCGCATTGACCTTCTTCTGAGCCACCACTAACTGGTTTTTCAATGACTCATTTTCTTTTTGTAATTCGGAAATGACACTGTCGCTGGCGGCCACTTTTTGCTGCATTTCAGCGGTGCGTTGATTCCAGCTATTATCAATATTAGCCAGTTTATCGGTGAGTGTTTTGACCTGTTGTTCAAGGTCGGGAACCCGAACGCGTAAGCTGGGTGTTTCGCTCAATTGATCCAGCGGAATCCAAGTGGTTTTCCCTTTACTGTCGCGGATTTGGCCGTAATTTGTGCCGTCATTAACGCTTATCAGGGTAACTTCATCCCCACCTTTTAGCGTGCCCACAATACGGTATTGGTTACCGGGGCCGCTATGAACGTAGGTATCCAGCTCATCAGAGATGTAACGTTTTTCTTCAGCGTAAGCGCTCAAGGAAAGAGTGAGACTTAGCACTGTGAGGCAAATTAGGCGTAATTTCTGCATTAGAGAGTCATTTATGAGTGAATTTATGGGACGATAGTAGTGTGTTCAGTTTGCCGACGCAACGCATAAACCGGAATGAGAACTATCTTACTCTCATAGCCAGCGCGGCTTTAGCCCTTTGGTTGCTTATTTTAACGACGGTGAAAATTTGTCTTATGAAGCTTTAGGGTAGACCGGTGAAAACAGGTTAAAATAGAGTTTGTCTCAGGGCTGCCGCGTGCGTGTTTTTTTGTTTTAAAGCAGAGAAGTTTGTGTAAAACAGGCAAATCACCGCGAAAAAGGCATAATGCCCATAATCTCACAACATACCGGTGTGAATGAAATTATGACCGTTGAAATAGAATTAAAATTTATTGCTACTCCTGCGGCCATTGCCGCTTTGCCGGAGCGAATCACCTCTTGGCAAAGCCAGCATTCTGCGCCGCAAACTCTGACGAATATCTATTTTGAAACGGCGGATAATCGTCTGCGCCAACATGATATTGGCTTACGTATTCGTGGTTATGATGGCCGCTATGAAATGACGGTTAAGACCGGCGGTAAAGTGGTCGGCGGTTTGCATCAACGGCCTGAATATAACGTTGATATTGATAACGACAAATTAGATCTGGCACGTTTCCCCGCTGATATTTGGCCAGAAGGGTGGGCGGTTGACGCGCTACAAGCCGAGTTACAGCCATTATTCCGTACCGATTTTACCCGTGAGAAGTGGGCAATTACTTACGGTGAGAGCGAGATAGAGCTTGCTCTTGACCAGGGTACTATTAGTGCAGGTGAGTTGTCAGAGCCATTAAGTGAAATTGAATTGGAACTCAAGAAAGGCAATCAGACCGATTTACTGGCACTGGCGACTGAACTGGCACAAATCGGTGGTTTACGGCAGGGGAACTTGAGTAAAGCGGCGCGTGGCTATCATTTAGCACAAGGTCAGCCACCACATGAATTGCGCCCGTTGTTAGTGTTACAACCTGCGCCGAAATCTACCGTCGAGCAAGGCATGGTTGCCGGGCTGGAAATGGCGTTGGACCACTGGCAGTATCATGAGGAATTATGGTTACGTGGTGAGACCGCGGCCAAGCCAATGATTATTGAAGCTTTAGGGATGATTCGCCAAACATTGGCTATTTTTGGTGGGTTGGTGCCACGCAAAGCCAGCACTGAATTACGTGCGGCATTAATTGCGTTGGAACCCCAGTTAGAGCCGAAAAATGCCAAGGCCGAGCTCATTTGCTATAGCACCGATTATCTGAAATGTAAGTTGGCGCTCACATCGTGGCTGGTGACTGCCGGCTGGCGGCCGTTTATGGATGATAAAGCGCGAACCAAGTTTGAGGGGTCGTTCAAACGCTTCTGCGACATCATGCTGAGCCGCAGTGCTGCTGACCTAAAAGAGGCCTTTGGCCACAATCTGGATGATGATGGCTATCTGGCACAACTTCCGCGTTTAAACCGGCAGATTATGTCTTTCCAGTTACTCTCCGGTTTCTATCCACAAAGTGAATGGCATCCATACATTGATGGTTGGTTTGGTTTACAGCAGGCCATTATGGAGCGGCAGGGTCACTGGCGTGATACCGCCCGTAAAGAAGCGTTATCTCAGCCCGCGTTCTGGTTGAATGGGGCTGTGCGTTAATCGATTGCCGCTTGAGGAATGATATGTTGCCACTCCCTTCAGAATTACAGATTCAGGCGCAGAATATACAGCAGCGCTTTTATGAGTTACCGGCTCCACTGAGCTTACGTGAAGAAGATATCGCAGTATTGGTATTGAGTGATTTTGTCAGTGACATGTTACTGATTCACCCTGATTGGTTGGATGAGCTGCATCAGCAGCCGCCGCAACCGCAGGAGTGGCAATTTTATCAACAATGGCTCAGTCAGGCACTGGCCGAGGTGCAAGACGAAGCCGCGCTGCTAGCAGCATTGCGACTATTTCGCCGCCGAATTATGGTGCGTATCGCCTGGTCGCAGGCACTGGAAACCAGCACCACGACGGATACCCTGCAACAGCTAAGTTGGTTGGCCGAAAGCCTGATTATTGCCGCACGCGACTGGTTATATCAGGCGTGCTGTCGTGAGTTCGGTACGCCCTGTAACAGTGAAGGTGTGCCGCAGCCTTTACTCATTTTAGGTATGGGGAAATTAGGTGGCGGCGAGCTGAATTTCTCGTCGGATATCGACTTGATCTTTGCTTATCCAGAAAGCGGCCAGACCCACGGGGGGCGGCGTCAGTTGGATAATGCCCAGTTCTTTACTCGTCTGGGCCAACGGCTGATTAAGGCATTAGACCAGCAAACGATAGATGGCTTTGTCTATCGGGTAGATATGCGCCTGCGCCCATTTGGCGATAGTGGCCCGCTGGTGTTGAGCTTTGCTGCACTGGAAGATTATTACCAAGAGCAAGGGCGCGACTGGGAGCGCTACGCTATGGTGAAAGCTCGCCTGATGGGCGGAGCGGAAGACCATTATAGCAAGGAACTGCGCCAAACTTTACGCCCCTTCGTTTTCCGCCGCTATATCGATTTCAGTGTGATTCAGTCGCTGCGTAATATGAAAGGGATGATCGCCCGTGAAGTTCGCCGGCGCGGCCTGAAAGACAATATCAAACTGGGCGCGGGTGGCATTCGTGAAATCGAGTTCATTACCCAGGTATTTCAGTTGATTCGGGGGGGCCGTGAACCGCGTCTACAAGAGCGTGCTTTGCTGCCGACCTTACAGGCCGTGGCCGAGTTGGGGTTATTGCCGGAACAACAGGTGGCGGATCTCAGTGGTAGCTATCTATTTTTACGCCGTTTGGAAAACCTACTGCAAGCCATTGCCGACGAGCAAACTCAGACTTTGCCCAGTGATAGCTTGAACCAAGCCCGGTTAGCTTGTGGTATGGGCTATGTGGACTGGGCGGCGATGAATGCTGCGCTAGAACAGCATATGCAAGCGGTGCGTTTGGTATTTGATGATCTGATTGGCGACGATGCCCCCGATATTGGCGAAGATCCCAGCCACGGTTTGTATAAAAGTTTGTGGCAAGATGTCTTGGAAGAGAGTGATTTAGCGCCACTGACACCACATTTAGATGAAGCAGCGTGCAGCCAATTATTGGTCACAATTAATCATTTTCGTCATGATGTGGATAAACGCACCATTGGCCCGCGTGGCCGCGAGGTGCTGGATCAACTGATGCCACGCCTGTTCGCTGAAGTCTGCCCACGCCCAGATGCTAATGTTGCTCTTAGCCGACTGATTCAACTGTTGTTAAGTATTGTGACTCGTACCACCTATCTGGAATTGCTGGTGGAATACCACGCGGCACTGAAACATGTTATTCGCTTATGTTCTGCCTCCCCGATGGTCGCCAGCCAGCTCGCCCGTTACCCACTGTTATTGGACGAATTGCTTGATCCGCAATCGCTCTATCAACCTTTGGAACCCAGCGCCTACCGTGATGAATTGCGTCAATACTTGTTACGGGTGCCGCCCGATGATGAGGAGCAACAACTGGAGGCGTTACGTCAGTTTAAGCAGGCGCAACAATTGCGGATTGCCGCTGGAGATATCACCGAGGCGCTACCAGTAATGAAAGTGAGTGATCACTTAACTTATCTGGCAGAAGCCATGATTGATGCGGTTATCCAACAAGCATGGAACCAAATGGTGGCCCGTTATGGTCAGCCAAGTCATTTGCAACAGCGCGAAGGTCGTGGTTTTGCTGTGATTGGTTATGGCAAATTGGGGGGCTGGGAGCTGGGTTACAGTTCAGATTTGGACTTGGTGTTCCTGCTTGATTGTCCGCTGGATGTGATGACAGACGGTGAGCGTAGTATTGATGGCCGCCAGTTCTATTTGCGTTTGGCGCAACGCGTGATGCACTTATTCAGCACTCGCACCTCGTCAGGTATTTTGTATGAAGTTGATGCGCGGCTAAGACCATCCGGTGAAGCGGGGATGTTGGTGAGTACCATCGAGGCCTTTGCTGACTATCAGCAAAATGAAGCCTGGACGTGGGAGCATCAGGCGCTGGTACGCGCACGCATTGTCTATGGTTGCCCTGAATTGCAGCAAAAGTTTGACACTATTCGCCAGCAAATTCTTTGTCGCCCGCGCGAAGGCTCGCAATTACAGCAGGAAGTTCGCGAAATGCGCGAGAAGATGCGCAATCATTTAGGCAGTAAACAGCGTGATATCTTTGATATCAAAGCCGATGAGGGGGGAATCACCGATATTGAGTTTATCGCTCAATATTTGGTGCTGCGTTATGCTGCCACCGAACCGCGCTTGACCCGTTGGTCTGATAATGTGCGAATTTTCGAGCTAATGGCTAATTACGACATTATGCCGGAGGCGGAAGCGGCAGCATTGACTCGCGCTTATGTCACCATGCGTGATGAGATTCATCATCTGGCATTGCAGGAGCAATCAAGCAAGGTCTCTGCTGATTGTTTTGCCGCAGAAAGAGAACAAGTGGCCGCCAGTTGGCATAAATGGTTGGTTGCAGCGCCTTCGGGCGTATAGATTCCAGTTATTAATGGTATACAAGGTGTCTGTGATATTATCCGGCACCATATATATTCGTCATACTTCAAGCTGCATGTGCGTTGGCCGCGCTCAATCACCCGAATCATTGACTAGCGTCAACTCATCGGGATTCACTCGCTTGCCGCCTTCCTGCAACTCGAATTATTTAGAGTATAACAAACAAAAAATTGGAGCGAAGAGATGTGTGTTTTCGGGGTTAATAACAGCTCACTTTGGGGGGCTAACGTATGAAAGTCACGCTGCCTGATTTTCGCCGCGCCGGTGTATTAGTCGTTGGTGATGTCATGTTAGACCGTTATTGGTATGGCCCAACCAGCCGCATTTCACCAGAAGCACCGGTGCCGGTTGTCAAAGTCGATACCATCGAAGAACGCCCCGGCGGCGCTGCAAACGTCGCGATGAACATCGCCTCCCTTGGCGCTATCTCCCGGTTAGTCGGGTTAACGGGTATTGATGACGCCGCACGCGCACTGACCAGCAAGCTAAACGAAGTGCAGGTGCGTTGTGATTTTGTCTCGGTGCCCACTCACCCAACTATCACCAAGTTGCGGGTACTTTCCCGTAATCAGCAACTTATTCGCCTGGATTTCGAAGAAGGTTTTGATGGTGTTGACCCTCAACCTATCTTTGAGCGCATTCAACAAGCGCTGCCACAGATTGGTGCTCTGGTGCTGTCCGACTATGCCAAAGGTGCACTGAACAGTGTGCAGACGATGATCCAACTGGCGCGAAAAGCAAAAGTCCCGGTGCTTATCGATCCCAAAGGCAGCGATTTCGAACGATATCGTGGCGCAACGCTACTGACACCAAATCTATCCGAGTTTGAAGCGGTGGTGGGGCATTGCAAAAACGAAGAAGAGTTGGTGAGCCGTGGCATGAAGCTGGTAGCTGACTTTGAGCTTTCCGCTTTGCTGGTAACCCGCTCTGAGCAAGGGATGACCTTGCTCCAGCCGGGCAAACCTCCACTACATTTACCGACTCAGGCACAAGAAGTGTTTGATGTGACCGGTGCTGGTGACACGGTCATTGGTGTGCTGGCGGCTGCATTAGCGGCTGGAAATACGCTTGAAGAGTCATGTTTCCTGGCTAATGCCGCAGCCGGTGTGGTGGTCGGTAAATTGGGGACATCTACTGTTTCCCCGATTGAGCTGGAAAATGCAATTCGTGGTCGTGCTGAAACTGGTTTCGGCGTGATGGACGAGCAGCAACTGAAAAAAGCGGTGGCTCAGGCCCGCCAGCGTGGTGAAAAAGTCGTCATGACTAACGGCATCTTTGACATCCTTCATGCCGGTCATGTCTCTTACTTAGCCAATGCCCGCAAGCTGGGTGACCGCCTGATAGTGGCAGTGAACAGCGATGCCTCTACCAAACGGTTGAAAGGTGAGAAACGCCCAGTGAACCCATTGGATCAGCGCATGATTGTATTGGGTGCGCTGGAAGCGGTGGATTGGGTGGTGCCATTTGAAGAAGATACCCCGCAGCGCTTAATTGCCGATATTTTGCCGGATTTACTGGTGAAGGGCGGGGATTATAAACCTGACGAAATTGCCGGTAGTGCAGAGGTATGGGCCGCTGGTGGGGAAGTGAAAGTGCTGAATTTTGAGGATGGTGTTTCTACCACCAATATTATTCAGTCCATCAAGAATGGCCGAGGCTAAATACCCTTCGTCCTTGAGGTTGCGGGGGTGTTAGCTGCGCTCACTTACCCGAATCACTTACTTGAGTAAGCTCATCGGGACGCGTTTGCTTGCCGCCTACCTGCAACATCAATGACTTTGGGTATTAAAGAGAATGAATGGACTAAAACAGGAGTTGAGTCTGGCCCAGGGAGTCGGGCTATTGTCCACTTCACTGTTGGGAACCGGTGTTTTTGCTGTGCCTGCACTGGCGGCAATGCTGGCTGGTGAAGATAGTTTATGGGCCTGGCCGGTATTGATTGTGCTGGTTTTCCCGATTGCTATCGCCTTTGCTGCTTTAGGCCGCCACTTTCCCAGTGCCGGTGGCGCGGCTCACTTTGTCACTATGGCATTCGGCCCGAAGCTTGGCAAAGTCACCGGTTGGCTATTTTTGTCCGTCATTCCGGTCGGTTTACCCGCCGCACTCCAAATTGCGGCTGGTTTCTGGCAAGCCACTTTTGGTTGGAGTGATAGCGGATTATTGATGGTACAACTGGTCACTTTGCTGGTTATTTGGTTGCTGGGAACCCGCAGTGCTGGCTCTAGTGCCAATGTGCAAACATTGATTGCCTTGTTGGTCATCGCGCTGGTGGTGGCTATTTGGTGGCAGGGTGACATTCAGCTATCACAAATTCCTTGGCCCGCACCACAAGATATTATCCCGTCGAATATGTTCAGTGCGCTGGCAGTGATGTTCTGGTGCTTTGTCGGGCTGGAAGCTTTCGCACATCTGGCGACAGAATTCCGTCACCCAGAACGTGATTTTCCGCGCGCCCTGATGGTTGGGCTATTGGTCGCGGGAGCGGTCTATTGGGGATGTACTGTGGCGGTGCTGCATTTCCATGCCTATGGTGAACAGCAAGCCGCAGCAGCCTCCTTGCCTGGAATTGTGGTGCAACTGTTCGGTGAGCATGCGCTATGGATTGCTTGTATTATTGGTTATTTAGCTTGTTTTGCCAGTGTGAATATCTACACCCAGAGTTTTGCTCGCATGGTGTGGTCGCAGGCGCAGGTACGCCCACAGAGCAAGTTGGCACAGCTGTCTGTCGGGCAAACACCGGTGAATGCACTGACGGCAGTGGTCGGCAGTTGCCTGCTGTTTACTTTGCTGACCTACTGGCTGTCTCTGCCATTAGATCTGCTGATTGTGTATGCCAACGGTATTTTTGTACTAATTTATTTGCTGTGCATGCTGGCTGGAATTCGCTTGTTAACTGGGCGCTCGCGGGTGATGTCGGTGATTGGTAGTATTCTGTGTTGTGTATTACTGGTGATGATTGGTTGGAAGAGCTTATATGCTTTACTGATGTTTACGCTGTTGTGGATGCTAATGTCGAAGTCGCGTGGAGCCATAATACAGCACTAAAAAGGGCGCCAGATGGCGCCCCAATCGTAATAAGCGGCTTAGATTATTCGCCGGTTTTATCATCAATAGTGGCCGTTGCTTCAACAGTGGCCGGAGCACTGTTGAACCTGGCCTCCAGTTCGCCCATACGTTGTTCCAACAACGCCAGCTTTTCTCTGGTACGCAGCAGTACTTGAGTTTGCACGTCGAACTCTTCACGATTAACCAAATCCAGGCGGGTTAACTGCGATTGCAGCACCATCCGAATTTTCTTTTCGACGTCGTCCCCGAATTCGCGAATACCTTTCGGCATAGATTCATGCACCTGGCGGGCGATTTGTTCAATTTTTTTCGGGTCAATCATGGTATTTCCCTAATTAGATGTGAAGTTACTCCTACTAGTGTAATGCTTGATGCCGAATGTATAAACCTCCTCAATCACCATTTTGGTAATTGCTCCGACGAATCAATAGCGCTATAGTCATAGGGCTTATTCTCAGGGCGGGGTGCAAGTCCCCACCGGCGGTAAATTGTGTTGCGGCATATCATGTCGTGGTGCAAAAGCCCGCGAGCGCTCACGTTGTTTCTCTTATCAAAGAGAGCAGGGTAGAGGTCAGCAGATCCGGTGTAATTCCGGAGCCGACGGTTATAGTCCGGATGGGAGAGAGTAACGGTATCTGCCGAGCTTATAGCTCGCTTGCGTTATTTCGGCTATTTCTATTGATATATGCTGTTATTGATATAAAAGTGGCCATTTACTCCTCAAGACCGCCCTGATTCTGGTAATCCATAATTTTAATGAGGTTTTTTACCATGAATCAGACCCTTCTATCAGATTTCGGCACGCCTGTTGAGCGTGTAGAACGTGCTATTGACGCTCTGCGTAATGGCCGTGGTGTTATGGTGTTGGATGACGAAAGTCGTGAAAACGAAGGCGATATGGTTTTTGCTGCTGAAGCAATGACTGTAGAGCAAATGGCACTGACTATCCGCCACGGCAGTGGCATTGTGTGTCTGTGTATCACTGATGAACGCCGCCAACAGCTTGATTTACCAATGATGGTAGCCAACAACTCCAGCCAGTTCCAAACTGCATTTACCGTAACAATCGAAGCGGCTAAAGGTGTGACAACTGGGGTTTCTGCGGCTGACCGTTTGACTACTATCCGTGCGGCAATTGCTGATAACGCGAAACCTACTGACCTTAATCGTCCGGGTCATGTATTCCCACTGCGCGGTCAACCGGGTGGTGTATTATCTCGCCGTGGTCATACTGAAGCTTCCATCGATTTGGCTACCCTGGCAGGCTACAAACCAGCGGGCGTTTTGTGCGAACTGACCAATGATGACGGTAGCATGGCGCATGCACCAGAAGTGATTGAGTTTGCCAAATTGCATGATATGCCAGTCGTGACTATTGATGATTTGGCTGAGTACCGCCAGTCTCAAGAAAAAAAAGCCAGCTAATTCCTGATGGCAATATCACCTGATATTGCCTATTGATAACGTGGTTTACACACCGGGTTGCCATTATTCTATTGAATAGATCGCTGCCCGGTTATTTAGTACCTTCACACTCTATCCTTGATATTTCCCCACGATTTTTCCTCTTCAAATTTATTGAATATCTTCATCACTGTTATCCGGCTGTGTAATGAAAAAAAAGCGCGTAATGTACTGTTTATGATTTTAGCACCACACTTTTTCTTAACAGTAAGGATTATCTATGAACACCTCTCGTATGCCTGCACTGTTTCTCGGCCACGGTAGCCCGATGAACGTGCTGGAAGAAAACAGTCACACTCAGGCATGGCGTGCGTTGGGTGAGACATTACCGCGTCCAAAGGCGATTTTGGCTATTTCCGCTCACTGGTATACCCGTGGCACCGCGGTGACCGCTATGGAGAAACCTCGGACGATTCATGATTTTGGTGGCTTCCCACAGGCGTTGTTTGATACGCAATATCCGGCTCCTGGTTCGCCAGAGTTGGCAACCCAGATTCAGCAACTACTGGCACCTATTGCGGTGCAAGCTGATACCAGTGAATGGGGTTTGGACCACGGCAGCTGGGGAGTGTTGATTAAGATGTATCCTGATGCGGATATTCCGGTAGTGCAATTGAGTATCGATGGCACCCAACCGGCAGAGTATCACTATGAATTAGGTCGTAAGCTGGCTGTACTACGTGAGCAGGGCGTGATGATTGTCGCTAGCGGCAACGTGGTACATAACCTGCGAATGGTGAGATGGCAGGGGGAAAGTAGTCCGTATCCGTGGGCAGAATCTTTCAACCAATTTGTACGGGATAATTTGAGTTATCAAGGTGATAACCACCCATTGGTTAACTTTATGCAACATGAAGGGGCGGCGTTGTCTAATCCGTCACCAGAGCATTATCTGCCATTACTGTATGTGTTGGGGAGCTGGGATGGTAAAGAGCCGATTTCGATTCCGACCGATGGAATTGAGATGGGGTCGCTTAGTATGTTGTCGGTGCAGCTAGGCTAATACCCTTCGCCCTTGACGGCTACAGCGTTGTTAGCTGCGTTCTTTCACCCGAATCACTGACCTGAGTCAGCTCATCGGGATTCATTCACTTGCTGCCTAGCTGTAACGCCAATGACTTTGGGTATTTACTGATAAAACTGAACCAAGGGGAAACGTGCCGTTGGGGCCGTAACGGCGTGAGCCGTCGGAGCGCCCGTAGGTGCGGTAAACCCTTGGCTCACGGTATGGTGTGTAGTCTTAACCTAAAATGATATGTGGGTAAAAACGTGACAGATCTTGGGTGATCAATTCGCGGTCTTCACGCAAGCCAATACCGCATGGTTGATCGTTAACCAACCAGCTACCAATCAACGTGTAGCTGTCACCAAACTTAGGTAAAGGATGGAATTGCTGCACAATCATGCCCTCCTCACCATATGGCCCATCAACTCGCGCCACTTCTTTGCCGTTTTCCACTATCTGAATATTGGCACCTTCCCGCGAGAATAACGGCTTGGTGACATAATGATCCATGGCTGGATGATCATCTTCAGCAAAATATGCAGGCAACAGATTAGGATGATTTGGGAACATTTCCCACAGCAGTGGCAGCAAGGCTTTATTGGAGATAATGCTCTTCCAGGCCGGTTCCAGCCAGCGTACACCTGCATCTTCCAGTTTGGTGGAGAACATTTCGCGGAACATAAATTCCCACGGATAGAGCTTGAACAAATTACTGATAACCTGATTATCCAGATCGGTAAATTGCCCTTTTTCCCCTAAGCCAATTTCTTCCATAAACATGAATTCAGTTGGCAAACCGGCTTCTAATGCGCAATCTTGCAGATACTGCACAGTCCCACGATCTTCTTCGCTGTCCTGGCAGCAAGCCAGATGCAGCAAACTAAAACCGTGGTTATCACGTAAATCAGCAAAACGCTCAATCAGTTTCTCTTGCATGCTGTTGAACTGATCAGACTCTGAGTCCAGATTGCCCGCATTGATCTGATCTTCCAACCACAGCCATTGGAAAAAAGCCGCCTCATACAATGAAGTTGGGGTGTCAGCATTGTTTTCCAGCAATTTAGCTGGATTTACACCGTCATAGGCCAGATCAAGACGCGAATAGAGTGAAGGCTGATTGGTTTTCCATGAGCTACGAACAAAATCCCAGCAATGTTTTGGAATGCGGAATTTTGCCATCAGTTGATCGCTATTAACTACTTTCTCAACCACTTGCAGACACATCTGATGCAACTCTGCGGTGGTATCTTCTAGCTCTTCAATTTGTGCGAGTGTGAATTGGTAATATGCATCTTCACACCAGTACGGTTCGCCATACATGGTGTGGAAACGGAAACCAAATTCAGTGGCTTTTTCGCGCCAGTCCGGGCGTTCGCTAATCGCTAAACGTTTCATTAATCAGACCTTAGCCACCCATGCTGCGCGTGCTGGTTTTGGATGATGTTGCCGCACTGCGTTGCATCGAAGACTGTTTAGCTACTGAATCACCAAAACCGCCACGGGTGATGGTATTGGTCACCGCTGGCTTCGGAGCCATCGCCGTTCTTGGCACTGTCATAGTACGGCCAGTGGTGGCTGAACCAAAGTTTTTGCCAGTTGCATCGACAAACTTGCCGTTAGCCGGGCTATTCGGTGCTTTAGAGGTAAACAACGGCTGACTTGCACCGCCGCCCATCATTCGGCCCATCATATAACCCGCCATCAGTGGCATCCACATGCTACCGCTTTGCTGTGGTGCAGCAGCAGTTGTTTCAGAAGATGACGAAGATGTTGGTACCATACCTGCTTGTGCAGGAGCTTGAGTACACTGTGATTCACCGAATTCAGCCACACAATCTTCACGAGTTGCATACTTGGGCGCAGTTTTAGCTGCTTCCTGCAAAGCCGTGTTGTAAGCAGTGGTACATTCCGCGCTCTTGGACGGATTTGCCGCTGAGCAATCATCAGCATTTTGGTACAAAGAGACGGTTTCATCGGTTTTTTCGCAGCCAGCCAGCATAAATACGGCACTGATAGCTAAAGCTACTGGCGCCAGGCGATAGCTGCGCCAGGATTTACGGAAAGTCTCTTGATTGATGTTTTGAGTCCGTTTCATCTTTATTTGTCTCATTTCCGGGCGTTCAATGCCCTTTCCCAGTAAGTGTCCTAAGAATAGGGGAAATGTGTATGAAATTAAAGCGCGAGGGCTGATGAGCGGCAGACTTTACAAAGCTATACGAAATGCTGCGAGTAACTTCGCTTTTTTCATTACCGAAAAATGCTGGGGGAGCCAAAAGAGGGCGTAAAGAAAAATAAACCGGGCACGGCTTGGTGCTATGCCCGGTGAGTCCAATCGCGTAAAAATCAGTTACGGAATGGGTTGCCGTTACGTGCAACGGCTGGCGCTGCGGTCGTCGGTTGGCTAACCGTGGTGACACGCGGTGCAGCCTGTGTGCTGGTACCATCAGCATAAGCATTTTGGTCGGCGTTATCCGGTGCCAGGCTGGTGGCCGATGTCGGGACGGGTTTATCCAGCACACCGTTCAGCGCCATCAAGTCGTTCATATTCAACGTGCCCAGAGCAGACTTGATATTTAACTGATTGATCAAGTAGTTATAACGCGCATCCGCGAGTTGCTGTTTGGATTGATACAAGTTAGTCGTTGCAGTCAATACATCCAGAATAGTACGAGTACCCACCTGATAACCCGCTTCCATAGCGTCTAATGAGCTTTGGTTAGAAATAACCACCTGCTCATAAGCCTTGATGCTGCTGATGGAGGCTGAGATATTGTTGAATGAGGAACGTACGGTTTGCACCACACTACGGTGTGCGCTTTCCAACTGCTCGCTGGCACCAACGAAGTTGTATTGTGCCTGTTTCACGGCAGAATTCGTCGCACCACCGCTGTACAGCGGTAAGCTCAATTGCACGCCAATTTTGTTCTGACCCGCATCGCTATTCAGTTGCTGAGTGCTTGGTGTGCCGCCGCTGTAACGAGTATTGGTGACTGAAGTTGATGCCGTCAAATCGATGGTTGGCATATAGCCCGTTTCTGCTGACTTAATTTGCTCACGTGCCAAATCTTGACTCAAACGGGCAGAAAGCAATGAAAGGTTACGTTTTTCAGCTTCTTTCAGCAGGTTAGTGACGGCTTGCGGGCGTTCAGTTTTTAAACGAGAAACATTGAGTGATGCCAGTTCTGGGTAGTAAACACCGGTAATTTGGCGCAAGTTTTCCAGCGCATTATCGAGGTTATTACGCGCCGTAACTTCGTCTGCTAACACGGTATCGTAGCTAGCGCGGGCATTTTGCACATCGGTAATAGCCACTAAACCGACATTAAAGCGCTGGGTTGTTTGGTCTAACTGGCGATAAACGGATTGTTTCTGCGCTTCGGTATAAGACAGACTATCAATGGCTCTAAGGACATTGAAGTAGGCGGTTGCCGTGTTCAGAATCAGCGCTTGTTCATTGGTTTGGAACGTCACATCCTGAATACCGGCGGCTTTCTCTTGTAACGTCAGAACGCGCCATTTGGACATGTCGAAAATAGTTTGCGTTAGTTGCAGTGAGCCTGACGTGGCATTGCTATCCGGGTTATCAGAAGCATCACGGAAGCCATTGGTATGGGTGTAACCCGCACCTAAACCTAACTGTGGTAACAGCGGGCTGCGAGCTTCATTAATTTTTTCATATGCAGCATCGCGGTCAGCCGCTGATTTGCGTAAATCCGGGTTACTATCCCTGGCTTGCTTATAAACTTGCAGCAAGTTCTCTGCCTGGCTCATGCTACTGAAACCAGCCAGACTCAGCCCGATAAGAAGGGGGAGCAGTTTCTTCATTTGCAGTCCTTGTTGTGCAGCAGTTGTGCGGCAATATTACTATGGTAGCTGTCGATAGACGAATTGTTGCCGATTCTATCAGAGTCTGCCAATGGGATAAGGTGGCTGATTGTGCCATCCTGCCTTAATTTACTTAAATCTAACACAAAGCTAAATGAGTATTCAGACAACTAATCTGTATCGGCCATCTTTGTCAAATAATCTTTATCAAAATCATTTCTATCAGCTAACTCTATGCCTGCTATTTTAAAATCCTGTATACCCGTCATACTTCGAGCTGCGTGTGCGTTGGCTGCTTTCGTTCACCCCAGTCACTTACTTATGTAAGCTCATGGGGGTTCGCTCAATTGCCGCCTTCTGGCAACTCGAATTATTTAGGGTGTAGCCTGTGTCGTTTGGCTGTCATCAAAAAGTACAATTTAGGTTTGATACTGACATCAGGAGAGAAGTATATGTCATCACAACAACCCTCACCGGTGACTTTCGATAAAAACGATGTGGAAATTATTGCACGAGAGTCACTGTATAAGGGCTTTTTTTCACTGAATTTATACCGATTTCGTCATCGTTTGTTTAATGGCGAAATGAGTGGAGAAGTTAAACGCGAGATTTTTGAGCGCGGTCACGCCGCTGTACTATTACCTTACGATCCGCTGCGTGATGAAGTGGTACTGGTTGAACAGTTACGCATTGCCGCCATTGACAGCAGCCCATCACCTTGGTTATTAGAAATGGTTGCAGGGATGATTGAAGAGGGCGAAACCGTTGAGGAAGTCGCGCGGCGCGAGGCTGAGGAAGAAGCGGGAATTCACATTGGCCGCTGTAAACCTGTACTGAGTTACTTAGCCAGCCCGGGTGGTACCAGTGAACGTTTGTCCATTATGGTCGGGGAAGTTGATGCGACAACCGCGAGTGGGATTCATGGGCTGGCCGATGAAAATGAAGATATCAGGGTGCATGTTGTCAGCCGCGAGCAAGCTTATCGTTGGGTTGAAGAAGGTGTAATTGATAACGCAGCCTCAATCATTGCATTACAATGGCTGGCGTTGCACCATCAATCGCTAAGAGCAGAATGGCAGTCATAAATATACTCGTCATACTTCAAGCTGCATGTGCGTTGGCTTTACTCAATAACCCGAATCACTTACTACAGTAAGCTCATCGGGATTATCTCGCTTGCCGCCTTCCTGCAACTCGAATTATTTAGAGTATAGATAAGTAGATAAAAAGAGAGATAATAATGAGCAAGCGCTACACACCTGATTTCCCTGAGATGATGCGGGTATGCGAAACTAACTTCGCCCAATTACGTCGTTTGATACCGCGAGTCGACGAAGTGGGCGAAAGTGTGGCTTATCAGGTTAATGGCGCCAGTTATCAACTGACAATTATTGAATCGACCCGCTACACTTCTGTTGTTGAGATTGTCCAAATCGAGCCCGCAGTCAGATACTGGAGTCTACCCTCTATGGTGGTACGGCTTTATCATGATGCTATGGTCGCGGAAGTGTGTGCCAGTCAGCAGATCTTCCGCTTCAAAGCAAGTTATGATTATCCGAATAAAAAGTTGCATCAGCGGGACGAAAAGCATCAAATTAACCAGTTTCTTGCTGACTGGTTGCGCTATTGCTTGGCGCATGGAGCGGTGGCAGTTCCGGTTTGTTAGACAGACTTATAACCTGACCTACAGATATGAAGGTATGTAATGAATCTGGTTGGGAAGGGTGCAAAAACAAGGACACCATTTGGAAAGCCTGTTTAAACTGCCTATGGCGAGTGGGGCCAGGGTTAGAATTTTACAAATAACAGATACCCACCTCTTTGCGGGGGAACATGAGACCTTGCTGGGTGTAAATACTTCTCGCAGTTATCGCGCTGTGCTGGATGCGATTATTGCTGAGCAGCACCCCTTTGATCTTATTGTTGCAACAGGTGATTTGGCTCAGGATCATTCCGTTGCCGCTTATCAAAATTTTGCTAAGGGTATCTCCCGTTTGCCAGCGCCCTGTGTCTGGCTTCCTGGTAATCATGATTTCCAACCGGCTATGGTGGACGCCTTAGCCAGTGCTGGTATCGCCCCTTCAAAGCATGTTCTGGTGGGGGATAACTGGCAAATTCTATTATTGGACAGTCAGGTATTTGGTGTTCCTTATGGTGAATTGAGTGAGTATCAGTTGGAGTGGATGGAGCGCTGCCTGATGGCACATCCAGAACGCTATACACTGATATTATTGCACCATCATCCCATGCCTTCAGGCTGCACCTGGCTTGATCAGCACAGCTTGCGTAATGCGCATATGCTAGCGGCAGTATTGACCCGCTATCCGCGTGTGACCACCTTATTGTGTGGCCATATCCATCAGGATTTGGATCTCGATTGGTATGGTAAGCGCTTGTTGGCTAGCCCTTCTACTTGCGTGCAGTTCAAACCGCACTGTACTAATTTTACACTTGATACCGTGGCACCGGGATGGCGCTACCTCGACTTACTGCCTGATGGAAGACTTGAAACTGAAGTTCGTCGATTAGCCAGTGATGAGTTCTGCCCGGACATGGACTCGGATGGTTATTGATGAGTACTCTTCTATATATTCACGGCTTTAATGGCTCGCCCGACTCGGTCAAAGCAACGACATTCAAAAGTTGGTTGCAGCAACACCACCCTCATATTGAGATGCTGATACCGCAATTACCGCCTTATCCGGCGGAGGCAGCAGAAATGCTGGAAAGCATCGTAATGGATAAAGCTGGGCAATCCATGGGTATTGTTGGCTCTTCTCTTGGTGGCTATTTTGCGACCTGGCTTTCCCAGCGCTTCAGTATTCCCGCAGTAGTGGTTAACCCGGCAGTCCGGCCATTTGAGCTGCTCGGTGATTACCTGGGCGAAAATCAGAACCCCTACACCGGGCAAAAATATGTGTTAGAGTCTCGGCATATTTACGATCTGAAAGCCATGCAGATTGAAAAGTTGGAATCACCGGATTTACTCTGGTTATTGCAGCAAACCGGGGATGAAGTCCTCGATTACCGTCAAGCGGTTGCCTATTACACCTCTTGTCGGCAAACAGTAGAATCAGGTGGGAATCATGCCTTTGTCGGTTTTGATCATTATTTCTCCCCGATTGTGACTTTTTTAGGGCTAGCGACCGCTTGATATCTGGCGGTTTAAGCATCACCCAATACAGCGGGTAGAGTACCGCAGGCCGTTATGGCCTGTCGGGCATATCACCGCTAGCCTTCCAACCATTAGCCGAATATTAATCAAACCATGACTGAATCCAGCTATAACGCTGATGCCATTGAAGTACTCAGCGGTTTAGAACCAGTGCGTCGTCGTCCGGGAATGTATACGGACACCACGCGACCAAACCACCTTGGTCAAGAGGTGATTGATAACAGCGTCGATGAGGCGCTGGCAGGCCATGCCCGTCGCATTGATGTCATCCTGCACGCCGATCAATCACTGGAAGTAATTGATGATGGCCGTGGGATGCCGGTTGATATCCATCCTGAAGAAGGTGTTCCTGCGGTTGAACTGATTTTGTGTCGTCTACATGCAGGCGGCAAATTCTCGAATAAAAACTATCAGTTCTCTGGTGGTTTGCATGGTGTAGGTATTTCAGTTGTGAATGCCTTATCCAAGCGTGTAGAAGTGACAGTACGCCGCGATAGCCAAATCTACAGCATTGCCTTTGAAAATGGCGACAAAGTGCAGGAACTACAGGTTATTGGTACATGCGGCAAGCGCAATACCGGTACCAGCGTACATTTCTGGCCCGATGTTTCTTTCTTCGATAGCCCGCGTTTCTCTGTATCTCGCTTATCTCATTTGCTTAAAGCGAAAGCGGTACTGTGTCCTGGCGTAGAAATCGTCTTTAAAGATCAGGTCAATAATACCGAGCAGCGCTGGTGTTATGCTGATGGTTTAACCGATTATCTAATGGAAGCGGTTAACGGCTTGATTACCTTGCCAGAAGTGCCGTTTGTCGGCTCTTTTGCCGGGGATACCGAAGCGATTGATTGGGCGCTGTTATGGTTACCGGAAGGCGGCGAGTTGCTGACTGAAAGTTACGTCAACTTGATCCCAACCATGCAGGGCGGTACTCACGTTAATGGCTTACGTCAGGGTTTGCTTGATGCGATGCGCGAATTTTGTGAATACCGCAATATTCTGCCACGTGGCGTCAAACTATCGGCAGATGATATCTGGGAACGCTGCGCCTATGTGTTGTCAGTTAAAATGCAAGATCCACAGTTTGCCGGCCAGACGAAAGAGCGACTTTCCTCACGTCAGTGCGCGGCCTTTGTGTCCGGCGTAGTAAAAGATGCATTCAGCTTATGGCTGAATCAGAACGTACAAGCGGCTGAACAGTTAGCTGAGTTGGCTATTTCCAGTGCCCAGCGCCGCATGCGTGCGGCCAAGAAAGTGGTGCGTAAGAAACTGACCAGCGGCCCGGCACTGCCCGGCAAACTGGCCGACTGTACTTCGCAAGATTTAAGCATGACCGAACTGTTTCTGGTGGAAGGGGATTCCGCGGGTGGTTCTGCCAAGCAAGCACGTGACCGCGAATATCAGGCGATCATGCCGCTGAAAGGGAAGATCCTGAATACCTGGGAAGTGTCTTCCGATGAAGTTCTGGCCTCGCAGGAAGTCCATGATATCTCAGTTGCGATCGGTATTGATCCCGACAGCGAAGATTTGAGCCAACTGCGCTACGGCAAAATTTGTATCCTCGCGGATGCGGATTCCGATGGTTTGCATATCGCCACCTTGTTGTGCGCGCTGTTTGTACGCCACTTCCGTGCCCTGGTTCGCAATGGGCATGTGTATGTGGCCATGCCGCCGTTATACCGCATCGATTTAGGCAAAGAAGTGTTTTATGCGCTGGATGAAGAAGAGAAAGCTGGTGTATTGGAGCAACTAAAACGCAAACGTGGCAAGCCGAATGTGCAGCGCTTTAAAGGGTTGGGTGAAATGAACCCGTTGCAGTTACGCGAAACAACGCTTGATCCCAATACTCGTCGCTTGGTGCAATTGACCATTGGTGATGACGATATTGATAAAACAATGGCGATGATGGATATGCTATTGGCGAAGAAACGCTCAGAAGATCGCCGCAATTGGCTACAAGAGAAAGGGGATACCGCCGAGATTGAGGTCTGATCGATGAAGGTCACCTTAGAAGAGTTGCAGGCGTTTACCTCGGTCGTCGACTGCGGCTCTATTACGGCGGCTGCGGAACAGCGCAGCCAAACCACATCAGGCATCAGCCGGGCATTAAGTCGGCTGGAACAGAAGCTGGCGACCACCTTGCTGCGCCGCACCACTCGGCGCTTGGAATTGACGGAAGAGGGGGAGTTGTTTCTCACTCATGCACGGCAGATCCTCGGTGCGGTTGATGATGCTGAAGAGCAGATTGCGCTACGGCGGCTAAAACCTGCCGGGCGGTTGCGGGTGAATGCGGCAGCTCCTTTTATGCAGCATGTGATTGTGCCGATGATCAGCGGTTTTCGCGCGTTATATCCACAAATCATTCTTGAACTGAATACCGATGACCTGAATATCGATTTACTAGAACAACGCACTGATATTGCGATTCGTATTGGTGCGTTGCGCGATTCGACCATCCATGCACGTCTGCTGGGAGCGAGTCGGGTGCGTATCCTCGCCAGCCCTGATTATCTGCAACGCCACGGCACCCCTCACACCATTGATGACTTGGCAAATCACAGTCTGCTCGGCTTCACTCAGCCTGAATTCCTTAATCAGTGGTCGCTACCTCATTTGCCCGGTGGGCGCACATCAATCACCCCTAATTTGGCCGCTTCCAGTGGTGAAACACTGCGCTTGTTGGCTTTACAGGGCGAAGGGATCGTCGAACTCTCTGATTTTATGACCCGAGAAGATCAGCTGACGGGGCGTTTAGTTGAGGTCATGGCAGATCAAATTCTGGAAACCTGGCAGCCGATTAACGCGGTTTATTATCGCAATACACAGCTTGCAGCGCGGATTACCTGTTTTCTGGATTATGTGAGTGAGCAGATCAAGTTGCAGGGCAGTCATTGGTTAAAAGATCCCCTTCGTTCTTAAAGCGCAGGGGTGTTGGCCACTCTCACTTACCCGAATCACTTACTTGAGTAAGCTCATCGGGATGCGTTTGCTTGCCGCCTACCTGCAACTTCAATTACTTTGGGGATCGGTTGATTAAGCGTTATCAAGGATGTGAATATTCACATCCAGTACATCGTCTTTAATCACTTCACGATGTTGATGCATGTGTTCCATCTGTAAATGTAATTCCAGATGGTGAACACTTTGCCACTTCTCCAGCATGAAAATTGAGTCTGGCGAATTCTTTTGCCAGTCAAGCTGGGTGGGTACGTCAATCATCGGCACGTAGCCGCCACAACCTTCCTCTGCCAGCACGGCAGGTATCAGTTTTTCAATGGCGTTCAATACCGCCCGGCGACGGCCCGGTTTGACCTTTATTTCTGCAAAAACGGTAATCATAGCGACTCCAACTTAGGTGTGATGCTGTGATATCAAATAGCCTGACGCTTAAAGTTTTCGGCCAAATGCTGACGATAACGGCTAATGTCACCTTCAATATCGGGTTGTTTAATCACATCGTTACACATAAATGTTGGTAATGGCTTCATGCCAAGGAACTGGTTTGCTTTATGGAAATGCAAGTAAACACCATCAACACCGACCCCTTCGAAGAACTGATTCGGATCAGTAAACGCTTCAAGTGGTGCATTCCAGGTCACTGAAAGCATATAGGTTTTACCCTGAATTAAGCCACCAGAACCATAGCCCTTAGTGGCATCGGAGCGAGTACGTCCATCACTTTGGTACAGTTTGCCATGACCATAGGTAAAGACTTCATCAATGTATTTTTTCAATATCCAAGGCTCGCCCATCCACCAACCCGGCATTTGATAAATGACTGTATCGGCCCACAGATAGTTTTCAATTTCACTTTCAATATCATAGCTTTGGTCAACCGTGGTGATTTTAACCTGATGGCCATTTTCCTGAAGAAACTCGGCAGCGACATTAGTGAGAGTCAGATTGAGCGCCCCTTTGGAGTGCGCAAATTCTTTCATTGCGTTAATAATTAGTACGTTACTCATTGATATACCTTTTTAAAGCTATAACTCATTTAAATAATAGGGGCTTGAAACTGCCTAACCCGGAATACTGAGTATGCTAATGGTTTCTTTACCAGAGAAAAATAGACAACAATGCATAACACTGTTGCTTAATAAGCAATAAAGCACCTGGATTGCAGCGTTTTAGCTGCAAAATTGCGCATCAGCCGACACGACATTGATTCTGTGGGTTGTGACAGTAACCCCGCAGATGAGGTACTATCGCGGGCAGAAATTGACAATGAACTTGCGGTGCCGATCTGCTGACTGACAGTGATCGCCTCCAGAGTCTGAGGATAATTGAGTAATGAGTGATTTGACTCATGACGGTGCAGAACGCTTACCGCTGCACACCTTTACTGAAAACGCCTATCTGAACTATTCCATGTACGTCATCATGGATCGGGCGTTGCCGTTTATTGGCGATGGTTTGAAGCCGGTGCAACGGCGCATTATCTACGCAATGTCCGAACTGGGGCTGAACAATAGCGCTAAATTCAAAAAATCAGCCCGTACCGTGGGTGACGTGCTGGGTAAATATCACCCACATGGTGACAGCGCGTGTTATGAAGCCATGGTACTGATGGCACAGCCATTCTCTTACCGTTATCCATTGGTTGATGGGCAAGGGAACTGGGGGGCACCGGATGACCCTAAATCCTTTGCGGCAATGCGTTACACCGAATCTCGCTTATCCAAATATGCAGAAGTATTGTTGGGTGAGTTGGGGCAGGGAACTGTCGATTGGGTGCCGAACTTTGATGGCACCATGCAGGAGCCGAAAATGCTACCTGCACGCCTGCCCAATATTCTGCTCAATGGTACTACCGGTATTGCTGTGGGCATGGCGACCGATATTCCGCCACATAACGTGCGAGAAATTGCGCAGGCGGTACTTGCGCTGATTGATAAGCCAACGTCTTCACTGGAAGAGTTGCTGGAGTTTGTGCAAGGGCCTGATTTCCCGACTGAAGCGGAAATTATCACGCCACGTAATGAGATTCGTAAGATTTACCAGAGTGGCCGTGGCTCGGTGCGGATGCGCGCCTTGTGGAAAAAAGAAGACGGCAGTGCGGTCATCACTGCACTACCGCACCAGGTTTCTGGCGCTAAGGTGTTGGAACAGATTGCCAGCCAGATGCGCGCCAAGAAATTGCCAATGGTTGAAGATTTACGTGATGAATCTGACCATGAAAACCCTACTCGTCTGGTAATAGTTCCACGTACCAATCGTGTCGATCTGGATCAAGTGATGAACCATCTGTTCGCCACCACGGATCTGGAAAGAAGTTATCGTATCAACATGAATATGATCGGCCTGGATCATCGCCCAACGGTGAAAGGGCTGGTGGAGATCCTGACCGAGTGGTTGGTATTCCGTCGCCAAACCGTACGTAACCGGTTGAATTATCGCCTGGAAAAAGTACTGAAGCGGCTGCATATTTTAGAAGGCTTATTGATTGCCTTCCTGAATATCGACGAAGTTATTCATATCATCCGTACTGAAGATGAGCCAAAACCGCTGCTGATGCAGCGTTTCGCGATTTCTGAAACTCAGGCTGAAGCGATCCTCGAACTGAAACTCCGCCATTTAGCTAAATTGGAAGAGATGAAGATTCGTGGTGAGCAAGATGAACTCGCCAAAGAACGTGACCAGTTACAAGCTTTGTTGGCGTCAGAACGCAAACTTAATACCCTGATTAAGAAAGAAATTCAGGCTGATGCAGCCGCCTATGGCGATGATCGCCGTTCGCCGCTGACGGAACGTGAAGAAGCCAAAGCCATGAGTGAGCATGACATTGTGCCGTCTGAGCCGGTGACCATCGTGCTGTCAGAAATGGGGTGGGTGCGCAGTGCCAAAGGTCATGATATTGACCCGAGTGGATTAAGTTATAAAGCTGGGGACAGTTTCCGTGCAGCGGCTCGCGGTAAGAGTAACCAGCCGGTGGTGTTTATGGACTCCACCGGTCGCAGTTACGCATTAGATCCACTGACCCTGCCATCTGCGCGTGGGCAAGGGGAGCCGTTGACCGGCAAGCTGACTCTGCCGCCAGGAGCCAATATTGAACACGTACTCATGGCCGCAGATGACCAGAAATTATTGATGGCTTCAGATGCCGGTTATGGCTTTGTCTGTACTTTCAATGATTTGGTCGCCAAAAACCGTGCAGGCAAGACCATGATTACCTTGCCGGAAAATGCCAAAGCGCTGCCACCATTAGAGATTTATGGGCCGGATGACATGTTGTTATCCATAACTGCGGCTGGCCGTATGTTGATGTTCCCAGTAGCAGATTTACCTGAATTATCAAAAGGTAAAGGTAATAAAATCGTCTCTATCCCGGCGGCAGATGCGGCGGCGGGTAAAGATCGCTTGGTATGGCTATTTGTCTTACCTCCGCAAACGTCAATTACACTTCACTTCGGTAAACGTAAGCTAACCTTACGGCCGGAAGATTTGCAGAAATTCCGTGCCGAACGTGGCCGCAAAGGTTCACCACTGCCTCGTGGGCTACAGCGTATTGACCGTGTTGATGTTGATGCGCCTGAGCGGGCGACACCAACAGATAATGAAGAGTCATGAGGTAGCCAGTTAATGTAACAGGGAGCGCGCATCATTCGCGCGCTTTCGCGTAACATCATTAGGTAAGGAATCTGCGCGGTGTTTTATCAGGAAGCCGCTATACTAGCGCCGATTACAAATCTAAGAGCCGGTGTTTAATAGAAGTGAGTGTTTCATAAAAATAAGTGTTTAAGAGGTTGTTATGCTATTAATTTTGCGCACGGTACTGGCAGTTTTATATTGTGTTCTGGTGTGTGTATTTGGTTCGATTTATTGCCTGTTTCGCCCACGAAATCCGCGTAACCTCGCCACGTTCGCCCATCTATTTGGCCGGATGTCAGTGTTATTTGGGATTACCGTTGAACAGCGGATTCCGGCGGAAGCAGCGAACTACGGTACCTGCATTTACATCGCTAATCATCAAAATAACTACGATATGGTCACGATGTCTAATGTGGTTCAATCCGGTACTGTCACCGTGGGCAAAAAGAGCTTGTTGTGGATACCTTTATTTGGCCCATTGTATTGGCTGACTGGCAACCTGCTAATTGACCGCGATAATCGCGCCAAAGCGCATGGCACTATTGCTCAAGTCGTTGAGCAAGTGAAAAAAAAGAACGTTTCTATCTGGATGTTCCCTGAAGGGACGCGTAGCCGTGGCCGCGGTTTGCTGCCGTTTAAGACCGGAGCCTTCCATGCCGCTATCGCCGCTGGGGTGCCCATTGTGCCAATTTGCGTATCCAGCACCAATAATATCAACTTAAACCGTTGGTCAAATGGCAAAGTTATTGTAGAAATAATGCCACCCGTTGATACCACTGGTTATGGTAAAGAACGTGTGCGCGAGTTGTCAGAGCATTGCCGCAATTTAATGCTGGCTAAAATTGAGCAACTTGATGCAGAAATAGCTCAACAGGCAGCAACTGAAAAATAATCTATTCGTTATTTGCCGTAGGTTGATTTTGCATTGATTATTTTGCCTGAATCCATTTTTATTTAAACGACTCTGGTCGTGAGCGTTTTGCCGTCCTTCAGCGTTATTCGCAGTCAGGCAAAATTTTGCAGTAGGTTTGATTGTGGTTTTCACGGAGAAGATATGTCACTCAGTCGTCGCCAGTTCATTCAGGCTACGGGCTTAGCGCTTGGCGCGGGTTCGTTGCCATTGAGGGCACAGGCTAATAGTACCCAGCAACCCTCGTTACCTGTTCCACCTTTACTGGAATCCCGTCGTGGCCAACCGCTGTTTTTGACTTTACAGCGGGCGCATTGGGCATTCAGTGGCAGGCAGAAAGCTGCGGTATGGGGTATCAACGGGATGTATCTGGGGCCGACCGTTCGGGTGTACAGCGGTGATGATGTTAAGCTCATTTACAGCAACCGTCTGACTGAGCCGGTATCCATGACGATCAGTGGGTTACAGGTGCCGGGCACGTTAATGGGGGGGGCGGCACGCATGATTTCCCCTGGCGTCGACTGGTCACCGGTTTTGCCTGTACGCCAACCCGCTGCAACTTGTTGGTATCATGCCAATACGCCTAACCGCATGGCACCCCATGTTTATAATGGGCTGGCGGGGATGTGGCTGGTGGAAGATGAAGTCAGCAAAGCGCTGCCATTGCCAAGCCATTACGGCGTTGATGATTTTCCGATTATTATTCAGGACAAGCGGCTTGATAACTTTGGTGTGCCGGAATACGACCCGCCAGCCAAAGGCGGCTTTATCGGCGATACATTGCTGGTTAACGGGGTGCAAAGCCCGTTTGTTGAAGTTTCCCGTGGTTGGGTGCGCTTACGTTTACTCAATGCGTCCAATGCCCGCCGCTATACCTTGCAGTTGAGTGACGGCCGCCCACTGCATGTGGTAGCCAGTGATCAAGGTTTCCTGCCTGCGCCAGTTGCGGTACAACAGCTCTCACTGGCTCCCGGTGAGCGGCGTGAAGTAGTTATCGATATGTCGCAGGGTAGTGAAGTGTCCATCACGGCGGGGGAGTCTGCCGGGATTATGGACAGATTGCGTGGGCTATTTGAGCCATCGAGTATTTTAATTTCCACTTTGGTACTGACATTAAAACCGACCGGCTTGCTGCCGTTGGTCACTGATAACCTGCCAATGCGTTTGCTCTCTGATCAGATTCTGGATGGCAGTGTGGTGCGTACCCGAGAGTTCCGCCTGGGGGATGATCTGCCGGGAATCAATGGCGTTATCTGGGATATGAGCCGGGTCGATGCTCAAGCACAGCAAGGGACTTGGGAGCGCTGGACCATACACGCAGATATGCCGCAAGCATTCCATATACAGGGCGTCTCGTTCCTGGTGAAAAATGTGAATGGTGCACCGGCGATGGCCGAGGATCGTGGCTGGAAAGATACCGTCTGGGTTGATGGGAGTGTGGAGTTACTGGTGTACTTCAATCAGGTTTCTTCCGAGCATTTTCCATTCCTATTCTACAGCCAGAGCCTTGAGATGGCCGATCGTGGCTCCGCAGGTCAGTTGGTGACACAAGCGGCACCGACGCTCGGTTAAGAAGAATGGGATCATTGTTTCGATGAATAATCGTCCGGTGATCCTGTTTTAACTGATAGCGTTAATCACGTTATCAAAAGATATATCCTTCCTCTTTTCATGGATAAATGCGTATAATCGCCGCCCGGTGATGATTTCTTAACCCGAACCACCTCAACTTTCCCCAATTCAAAGAGTATTGCCATGAGTACCAGCCTGATCCAGCCAGAGCGTGACCTGTTTTCTTATCAGCCATATTGGGCTGAATGCTATGGCACTGCGCCATTTTTACCGATGTCTCGCGCAGAAATGGACATATTAGGCTGGGATAGCTGCGACATTATTGTTATCACCGGCGATGCTTACGTTGACCACCCCAGTTTTGGTATGGCTATCATTGGCCGCATGCTGGAAGCTCAGGGTTTCCGCGTGGGAATCATTGCTCAGCCTGATTGGACCAATAAAAACGATTTCATGCGATTGGGGGAGCCAAATCTGTTCTTCGGGGTCACGGCGGGCAATATGGATTCGATGATCAACCGCTATACCGCTGATCGCAAGTTACGCCATGATGATGCTTATACGCCGGATAATCAAAGTGGTAAGCGGCCAGACCGCGCCACATTGGTGTATAGCCAGCGCTGTAAAGAAGCTTATAGCCATGTGCCGGTTTTGCTTGGTGGTATTGAAGCCAGCTTGCGCCGCATCGCTCATTATGATTATTGGTCGGATACTGTGCGCCGCTCGGTTATTGTCGATGCCAAAGCCGATATGCTGGTGTACGGCAATGGTGAACGGCCTCTGGTTGAAGTCGCACACCGCTTGGCGGCAGGTGAGAAAATTGCTGATATTCAGGATGTCCGTAACACCGTTGTGATGCGCAAAACGGCATTGCCGGGCTGGAGTGGTGTGGATTCTACCCGGCTGGATAAACCGGGCCGTATCGAAGCGATTCCTAACCCTTATGGCGATGATTTACCCTGTGCAACAGACAGCGTTCCCGAGCCAGAAGCCAAGCCTATTACTGTGCGGGCTGCCAAACCTAAGCCCTGGGAAAAGACCTATGTCTTGCTGCCCTCTTATGAAAAAGTGAAAGCAGACAAAGTGCTGTATGCCCACACCTCGCGGATTTTACATCATGAAACCAACCCCGGTTGTGCCCGGGCTTTGATGCAAAAACATGGCGACCGCTATATCTGGATTAATCCGCCAGCAATCCCGCTTAGCACCGAAGAAATGGATAGCGTTTTTGCCCTGCCTTATCAACGTGTGCCGCATCCCTCTTATGGGAAATCGCCGATCCCGGCTTACGATATGATTCGTTTCTCGATTAATATCATGCGTGGCTGCTATGGCGGTTGCTCGTTCTGTTCAATTACCGAACATGAAGGGCGCATTATCCAGAGCCGCTCTGAAGATTCCATCATTCGTGAAATAGAAGAAATTCGCGATAAAGTTCCTGGTTTTACCGGCATTATCTCTGATTTGGGTGGCCCGACAGCCAACATGTATATGCTGCGTTGCCAGTCGCCGCGAGCCGAGCAAACATGCCGCCGCGCATCCTGCGTTTATCCTGAAATATGCCAGCACATGGACACTAACCATGAGCCGACCATTTCTCTGTATCGGCGAGCGCGCGATTTGAAAGGGATTAAAAAAATCCTGATTGCCTCCGGTGTTCGTTATGACTTGGCAGTAGAAGATCCTCGTTATATCAAAGAATTAGCCAGCCACCATGTGGGCGGTTACTTGAAAATAGCCCCGGAGCACACTGAAGATGGGCCTCTTTCAAAAATGATGAAACCGGGAATGGGCAGCTATCAGCGCTTTAAAGAGCTGTTTGATACCTATTCCAAGCAGGCGGGTAAAGAGCAATATTTGATTCCGTATTTCATCTCGGCTCATCCGGGAACCGAAGATAAAGATATGGTCAATTTGGCGCTTTGGTTGAAGAAAAACCGCTTCCGTTTGGATCAAGTGCAGAACTTCTATCCATCACCGTTGGCTAACTCCACCACCATGTATTACACCGGCAAGAACCCGCTGAGTAAAGTGGACTACAAGAGTGAGGATGTTGTGGTGCCGAAAGGCGATCGTCAGCGTCGGTTGCACAAGGCATTGCTGCGTTATCATGATCCCGCTAACTGGCCGATGATTCGCACAGCATTAGAAGATATGGGGTTACAACATTTGATTGGTAGCCGCCGTGAATGTTTGGTTCCTGCACCTACGCTGGAAGAACAACGTGAAGCACGTCGGGCGTATCGTCAGCATACGCCAGCGCTGACCAAGCACACCTCGATCACGCGTCAGCGTCAGCCGGGTAACCGAACAAATGTGGCTCCAGCAGGTAAGATTCCTGCGAGTAAAGCGCCTTCGGGCAAAGCGGTGCAGACAACGACGGGCAGTTCAGCGCCGAAGACGACAGGCAACAAAACCGGCGCAAACAGAGCGCCGGTGAATAAACCTGCCGGTGGTGCAGGTAGAGGGAAAGCCAGGCATCACTAAGCATGTAAACTAGCGGTCAGATCCGAAGACATCCGGGTCTGGCCCCAGCCGTTTGCCGCTATCCAACTTCGAAATTGCCGTCAGTTCATCTTTGTGCAATTTAAAATCAAACACTTCAAAGTTTTCTCTGATACGCGCAGGTGTCACCGATTTCGGAATCACAATCAACCCACTGTCCAGATGCCAACGGATCACTATCTGTGCTGGCGTTTTGCTGTATTTCTGCGCTAATTGACGGATAACTGTCTGATCAAAAACACCATCGCCGCCTTGGGCCAACGGGCTCCAGGATTCTGTCGCAATATGATGCGTGGCATTCCAGGCATGAATTTGCCGTTGCTGTAGTAAGGGGTGAAGCTCAATCTGATTGACGGCAGGCGCAACGCCAGTTTCATCAATTAACCGCTGTAGATGGGGGATATTAAAGTTACAAACACCGATACTGCGGATCAACCCTTGCTCTTTCAATGCGATCAGCTCGCGCCAGGCACTGACATAGCGATCTTGTGTTGGATCTGGCCAGTGGATCAGATAGAGATCCACATAATCGAGCTGAAGTTTTTTCAGGCTCTCTTCCAGAGCTTGTTGCGGATTATCCTGGTCGCTATTCCACAGCTTAGTGGTGATAAATAGCTCATCACGGGCGACATGTGCTGATTGCAGCGCCTGACCAACACCCTCTTCATTTTTATAAATAGCCGCAGTATCGATTGATCGATAGCCGACCTCCAGCGCCTTGCTGACAGCAAGTTGTGTTTCTTCAATACTTGCTTGCCAAACGCCAAGGCCGAGTTGTGGCATCAGATTTCCATCGTGCAATTTGATAATGGGTTGCGTCGCCATATTTATCTCCTTAGCATACGTACCCTTCGTATTCACAGTTGCAGGGAAGCCTACCACTGTGATGTCTTGGGGTAGTGATTGGGCTGTATCAGCCTGTTGCCGATTACCTAAGTTTAGTCGTGATGACTCGACTTATTAGTTTGTCTGGAAATAGCTCAAAGGCGGACTGTAAAGAACCATATTATTAACCTCTTAACATTCCGCCAAGCTATGACTGTTAGACCGCAGCTTCGTAGATACGTTTGCTATCGGCTAAAGTGATATCACCGTGCTCACCAAGCGCAGTCATACCATGCTCTTCTAGTTTTTTAATGAGATCAGGAATGGTACTGCCATCCAGTTTGTAAGCGGACAAACGAGTGGCGACCCCCATGCTTTCAAAGAAATCACGGGTCGCTTGAATGGCAGCATTAATACGTTGTTCTTCACTACCACCCTGTAGCCCCCAAACACGTTCTGCGTATTGCAGTAGTTTGGCGCGTTTTTGTTGTTTCTTCGCCACCAACAAAGCCGGTAATACCACCGCTAAAGTTTGTGCATGATCCAGCCCGTGACGTGCGGTCAGTTCATGGCCCAGCATGTGTGTCGCCCAGTCCTGCGGGACACCCGCACCAATCAGGCCATTTAATGCCATGGTCGCGCTCCACATAATGTTGGCACGTACATTGTAATTTTTAGGGTCGCTTAAAGCTTTAGGGCCGTCTTCAATCAGTGTTAGCAACAAGCCTTCAGCAAAGCGATCTTGTACCTTTGCATCGACCGGGTAAGTCAGATATTGCTCGATAGTGTGAACAAAAGCATCGACCACGCCATTGGCGACCTGACGCGGTGGCAACGTATAAGTTACTTCTGGGTCCAGCACGGCAAATAGCGGCTGTACATGAGCGGAGAAGAAATGCTGTTTATCACCGGTGCTACGGCGGCTGATAACTGCGCCGTTGTTAGCTTCGGAGCCTGTGGCGGGTAAGGTCAATACTGAACCCATCGGCAGAGCTTCTTTGATATCGCTGCCAGTAGTTTCCAGAATATGCCACGGGTCTTGTGGATAATTGACGGCTGCGGCGATAAATTTAGTGCCATCCAATACAGAGCCACCGCCAACTGCCAGCAGGAAAGTAATTTTCTCTTTCCGGCAAACCTCAACCGCTTTCATCAGGGTTTCATAGGTAGGATTCGGCTCAATGCCACCAAACTCGAGGAAATCAAAGCCTTTCAGCGCTTGGTGAACCTGGTCAAGTACACCATTTTGTTTAATGCTGCCGCCGCCATAGGTAATCAAAATACGTGCATCAGCAGGAATTTCTTTAGTCAGTTGCGCGATTTGGCCAGTACCGAACAGCACTTTAGTTGGGGTATGAAGGGTGAAATTTTGCATGATTTGTCTTCCAGCGTTGGGTAATAAACAAGTTGGGTAATGAACAATAAGAACTAAAAGATTAGCTTATGGCGCAAGAGTTATTCGCCGCCGTATCAGTGATAGCCATTGTCGGTAACTTGATGCCATACCTCAATGCACATTCCTGCCTTGCTCTTGCCTATTTCTACAAAAGACTGTAGAAAACACGCAAAATATTGCACAATTTATGTCAGATCGTTTCAGATAGCAGAAACAGGCGAGGTCGCAATGGTTGAGGTTACTGATATCCAGGCACAGATGGCCGGGATGATTGCAGGTTTGGCTCAAGGCAATGGTTTAACCCCCAGCGCGGTGCCAAAAGTAAAAATTCTGTACTCCACCGTGCATCAACCGCGCACGCCAGTGATGTATACCCCGAGTGTGGTTATTATTTTTCAGGGTCATAAAGTGGGCTATCTGGGTAGCAAGGTGTTTCAGTACGATCCGAAGAATTACCTGATTCTGACAGTACCGTTGCCGTTTGAATGTGAAACCTTCGCCAGCCCGGAAGTGCCGTTGGCTGGTATTTCCATTCATATAGACAGCCAGATGTTACAAGACTTGATTATAGATATCGGTGATGACGAGTTAGACAAGCCTTTCGGCAATACCTCTGGCGTGAATTCATCGGCACTGACTGAAGAGATGCTATGCGCCACCGAGCGGCTACTGGATGTGATGTCTAATCCCCGTGATGCCAGAGTGCTTGGCCCACAAATCGTGCGAGAAATTATCTACTACGTGTTATGTGGTCAGTGTGGCGGGGCATTGCAGGCATTAGTTAATCGCCATGGTCATTTCAATCAGATCACCAAGACATTGCGGCGGATCGAAAATCAGTTCGCAGATAACTTGAATGTCGAACAATTAGCCGCAGATGTGAATATGAGCGTCTCGGCGTTTCATCATAATTTCAAAGCAGTGACTAATACCTCTCCATTGCAGTACTTGAAATCTTACCGTTTGCACCGCGCGCGAATGATGATATTGCACGATGGACTGAAGGCTAGCACCGCTGCAAATAAGGTGGGATATGAGAGCGCTTCACAGTTTAGTCGTGAGTTTAAACGCTATTTTGGCCTCACGCCGAGTGAGGAAGTTGCCAAACTGCGTACTAACTGAGGTGATATCTACACAAAACGGCGCACTGAGCGCCGTTTAGCTGTTCGAGCGGAAAAGATTACTCAGTCACACTTTTACGTTTACACCAGACCAACACCAGCGTGCCAACCAACCCCACCAGTAACAAGACAATCGGCAAAATCATCAATGCAGTCATGACTTGATTTTCATAGTGCTTAACCAGCGGAATATGGCTAAGTGCAAAGCCCAATCCCACGACACTCCCCACCCATAGCAGCCCACTGAGCCAGTTAAAGAACTGAAAACGTGTGCTGTTTAAGCCGGAAATGCCTGCCAGAGTCGGCAATAAAGTCCGCACAAAAGCCAGGAATCGGCCAATAATCAGCGCTGCCAAACCGTGGCGCACAAACAGGTTATGGGCGCGTTGGCGATAATGAACCGGCAGCTGCAACAGCCACCGTTTTACCACTTTGGTATCTCCCAACCACAACCCTTGCAAGTAACTCAGCCAACAACCCAGGCTGGCCGCGGCGGTCAGAATTATCATGGTGGGTAAGAACCCCATGACACCCTTGGCAATTAATGCACCCGCCAATAGCAACAAGCTATCACCGGGGAGGAAAGAAGCCGGTAGCAAACCATTTTCTAAAAAGAGGGTGGTAAAGAGTATGCCGTAAATAACCCAAATCACATTCGGGTCGGCAAGTTTACTAAAATCCTGCTGCCATAAGGCATGAAGGATTTCGCGTAATACATCCATTTCTGTTCCTGTTTGCCTATCGTGTGAGGATATTGTTGTGAGGTCTTACCTAGTGTATCCGTAATGGCGCTGGTCCACATTGATCTTATCCTCAATAACCAAATTTTTGAGGGTATATATACGTGCTGTTGATACTATTTGTGTAAGAGAGGATTAATGCGCAGGTATTGTCACCGCGCATTAATCCCTATCACTCAGAAATTTTACTGCGTAGCTTTGATGCGCTCAAACCCAGCGGTTAAATCGTCCTGCAAATCTTGTACATTTTCCAGTCCAATGTGCAGGCGGAACAGTGTGCCTTTGATTCCCTCTCCCTCATATTTGCGGATTGCCCGGATATCCTTGGGCTGATAACCCAGAATCAAGGACTCAAATCCACCCCATGAGAAAGCCATACTGAAATGGGTAAAGTGGTCGAGATAGGCCTCTAGCTGTTGCTGAGTTAGCTCTTCTTTTAATTCAAAAGAAAACAGGCCATTGCAGCCGGTAAAATCTCGTTGGTAGAATTCATGCCCTTTACAGCCGGGTAGTGCGGGGTGATAAACCGCAGCAACTTCCGGGCGTTTTGCTAGCCAGTTGGCGATTTCAATACTGTTTTTTTCGTGCTGCTTTAAGCGCACACCTAAGGTACGTAACCCTCGGCTGGCAAGATAAGCGGTATCGGCATCCACCATTTGCCCCATCAGGTATGAGTCTTCCCGCAGTTGCTCCCAACAACGCACATTGGCAACCGCAATCCCCAGCATGGCATCAGAATGACCAATAATATATTTAGTGCCTGATTGGATGGAGATATCAATATCAAAATCCAAGGCTTTAAACAGCACCCCAGCCGCCCATGTGTTGTCCATCATGATAATCATTTCAGGAGCAACCGCACGGATAGCTTTCACTATGGCGGGGATATCTTGCACTTCCATGGTGATGGAACCGGGTGATTCAAGGAAAACCACTTTGGTTTCCGGTGTGATTAATGAGGCTATCTCCGAGCCCATCATAGGATCAAAATAAGTGGTGGTAATATTCATGCGCGATAAGATTTTATCGCAAAAACTTTGCGCCGGTTCATAGGCCGAGCCGGTCATCAAGATATGATCGCCTGTGGAAACAAAGGATAAAATGGCATTGCTGATAGCCGCGGCACCACAAGGATAAAGCACACAACCTGCGCCACCTTCGAGTTCAGTCATCGCTTCTTGCAAGGAGAAGTGGGTTAGCGTGCCTCTGCGGCCATAGAATAACTCACCATTACCGCGATTAATCGTGGCATGCTTTTTCGCTTTCACCGAGTCGAATACCAGAGAAGATGCGCGCTGAATAACGGTATTGACCGAGCCTTGGGTATATCTCTTACTCCTGCCCGCGCTAACTAAGGTTGTTTCCAGTTTTTCTGTCGTAGGTTTATTTGCAGACATGTCGCGTTGCCACCTTTTTATCAGCGTGTCCATTATTCTATGGTCAGCATTCATTATAGGAATGTATTTATCCCTTACGTTAGCATGATGATTGTGGTGTGAGAGCAGCTTTTACCATGAAAAAAAATCAATAGGGCGACTCGCTGTTTTCTGGAGATTTGCGATGGAAAAATGTTGTGTAAGTGGCGAAATAGGAAATTTATTAAGGTGTTGTTGTGAGGTGATTCCTGAATAAATATGAGCGTACCTTATGCAGTTAATCCTTTTTCATTTTTACATAGCGTGTCATTCAGTCTTTACAGTTAGGATCACCTCTCCGTTTATCATGCTGCGTAGTCCCTGATATCAGGGCAATTCTTATTTTTTCTCAAAAAATAGGCGCAAATACTAATGATAATTACTATCAATCCCCCATTTGTTTGATATGATCGGCAGCTGATTTCGTCCTTAAATTGATCTGTATATTGGGTGGAGGCACAGCGTGAAAACAGCTGGCAAAAAGATTAAAGATAAATCATTCGTGCAAGGCCGAATGATGAAAGGCGCGATGGCATTATTGCTGGTGGCAGGTTTAACCGGTCATGCATTCGCCGCGCCAGGCAACAGCGGTGCAGTTGCTGCATCTGTTGCAACACCAACAACGGCAACATCAACGCCGCTACCTGCGCCGGAAATCACCCCAGTCGCGGCAACTCCTGCTAATGCAGACACTGTTGCTCCTGCCACATCCGCGCCAGCGGTTCAGCCACTAACGGCTCCAGCACCACAAGGGCTGGCAATGGACCTCTCTGTTTGGGGCATGTATCAACATGCCGACGTGGTGGTTAAAGGCGTAATGATTGGTCTGGTACTGGCATCCATCGTGACCTGGACTATTTTGTTCTCCAAAGGTACCGAGTTATTCCGTGCACGTCGCCGCTTACAGCAAGAGCATGAGGTTATCGGCGCGGTCACTGACCTTGATACTGCATCCGAGCGGGCAGCGGCTTTTTCTTCTGAGAGTATCAGCGGCCTGTTACTGCGTGAGGCGCAAAATGAGCGTCTGCTATCGGCAGAATCGAATGATAACAACGGGATTAAAGAACGTACTGCTTTCCGTCTGGAGCGCCGAGTGGCTGCCATTAGCCGCCAAATGGGCAAAGGCAACGGTTTCCTGGCAACCATCGGTGCTATTTCTCCGTTTGTTGGCTTGTTTGGTACGGTTTGGGGCATCATGAACAGCTTTATCGGTATTGCCCACTCACAAACAACCAATCTGGCGGTTGTTGCTCCAGGTATTGCAGAAGCATTGTTGGCGACAGCACTCGGCTTGGTGGCCGCAATCCCTGCGGTAGTTATCTATAATATCTTCGCTCGCTTGATTGGGTCTTACCGTGCTCAGGTAGGGGATGTCGCCGCACAGGTATTATTGCTACTGAGCCGTGATCTTGATTTGAGCAGCAGCGCTGAAGCAAAGTCTCCTAAGCAACCTCATCAATTGCGTGCGGGGTGATTTATGGCCATGCGGATGAACGATAACCTTGATGAAAGCGGTGAACTGCACGAAATTAACGTGACACCTTTCATCGATGTCATGCTGGTATTGCTGATTATCTTTATGGTGGCAGCGCCATTGGCCACAGTTGATATCAAAGTGGATTTACCGGCATCTTCAGCGGTACCTCAGCCGCGGCCAGAGAAACCGGTCTTTCTGACAGTAAAAGCCGATAATCAGCTTTATGTCGGCGATCAGCAGGTTGACCGTGAGACGCTGGCGGCAGCGCTGGATAAAGTGACCCAATCTAATAAAGAAACCACTATCTTCTTCCAGGCGGATAAAGTGGTGGATTATGAAACTCTGATGAGTGTGATGGATGCACTGCGTAAATCAGGTTATCTCAAGGTTGGGTTAGTTGGCATGGAAGCGGGTGGCGCGAAATAATCAATAATAGGCGCGGTAGTTATTACCGCGCCTGATATTGGTGATTGGAGATTATTGTTTGGGAGTATTACGTCCGACCTCACTTGTTTCTGACACGTTAACGGCTTGTTGTAGTTCAAGCTCCAGTTCATGAGCATTATGAGCTTCGTAGTAATTATCTTCACCAACGCATTGTTTCCAGTTAATATATTCAGGTGCATTTACATTCTTTTCCGGTGAATATGCAATGGCAATAAATACCATTTGAATATCATTCTTTATAATCATCTCACACATTCCTTCATCTATAAGTGTTTTGCTGATAAAAAATCCTTTATTTGGTAACTTTGTCGAGTTATAGGTATCCATACCATCTGAAAGAATGATCATTAGTTTTTTATGGCCATTATCAGCTGTCTCCTTAAATATGTTATTAGCCGAGAGTATCCCTGAGCTTATTAGCGTCCCCCCTAATGGAACCATTTCTATTATCTTTTCTATACTATAATCAAATTGTTCTCTCTCTAGTGAGTATGAGTTTGTACCACTTAGGCAAATCTCTTTGTGTTTGATATCATGCATAGGGATATCAATGGTTCGTACATTTTCAGTAATTGACATAATTGTCTTTTTATAGTCAATATGATCGCCGATTACATCCAAAAAAGTCCAAGCGTCCTCTGTGGCCTCTGCATTTTCTGACAGATAATCACCGTTAGGCTTATATATCTTTGGTGAAAAAGGTAGATGGCAATATTCTTTGTTTTCTCCATTTTCTGAAACTTTTCTTTTTGTTCCCGATCCGAAAGGGATAAAACCTATAGTATTAACATTACTATTATTTTTAATAGCATCATGCAATATTATAAATGCCGATCTTAAGGCATTTATTCGTTCGCCATTTTTTATGCTCACGTCATCAGAAAAACTTTGCAACATTGAACCTGAATAGTCAGCGACAAAAACTACATCAGTCGGCTTACTGACTTTTATGGTTTTATTTTTTATGGCCTCACCATTATCTGTGGTTTGTATATTACTAATGGCGTTGGTAAGAGGACTCCGGCCTAAAAATTTGACAGGATAAGTCATAGTAACAGCGGCATTGTATCCAAGATAGTTGGTATTATCATCTATATTAATTATCGGGTCTGAAAACCCCTCAGAGGGTAAATAGGCATTAGCATAAGATAAAACCAATTCCCTGTTTTTTGTTTGTTGAGCCGCATTGGGTATTCCATCATTTTCTACGGTTAGCGCTAATGTGGCTTGCTCAATAGCATCTGATAGTTTGGCTTTTTTTTGTAAAAAAATTGAAACTTCAAAAATTATAAAAGTAAGTGCAATAAAAAAAGGGAATATAATAATGAAAGACACTAGGATAGCGCCATGTTCATTTTTCTTAAACTGGGTGAGGCGATTAAACTTACGAATGATATCTGTATTAGTCAAAATAAATAGCCTTTATCATATAAATTATGCGTTATCGCCCGATAGTAATCGCCGATGATTTGATCGCAGGAGCCGGTGTTTCGGGGCTAAATAGAGTGCTATACCAAGGTATAGTCGGTAGACATAAGGTCACCTGATAAAGCGGTATCCATCGGCCAGTATTCCCATAGGGTGATAAGCTATCCATTTCATGCAATGGTTGGGTGGGGTTACAAGCAACCGTTCCAGCGCTAAGTGACAAACTATTTCTCTCGTCTATAATTTTATCTATTAGGTCCGGGGAGTCAGTATCATTAAAATGTAAGGTTTCTATTTTTATCGCAATATTATTATAATGCGCACCTGAATTTAATAGCATTTTTTCCGTTAGCTGTTTTAATTTTTCAACCTGTGCCTGTGTCAATACATTATCATTGTCGTATAATCTTGCCCGCTCCCGGACGATTCCAGCAATAGAATATGAAATACGATCTAATTTACCCACGGTCGATTGATATGCAGCCATAGATAATAATAACTTTATAAATAGTGCAATAATTGAAACAATAAAAACCAGCTCAAGAATTACAGCCCCTTTATTGTTGATAATAAATTCATTTTGATTAATTTTCTTGAACAAAAATCACCTCACGTCGTAATAGAGTATTGGCAAAAACAGAGGAGATAGGGAAAAAAATAGGTTGATATGAATAGATGACAGTGTATTTAGCCAGTGGCAGTGAATCATCATTATGTCTCCCGCCGGAAATAATCTCATTAAGATTATTTCCTATATCATTACCAATACTATCGAAAAGGCTATCATTTATTATGTCATCAATGCTATTACTGAAGACAACTTGAGTAATTATATTTTCATTTGTTATAAATGCCCCAAAAACACCTGTTTGAGTGATGAGTTTTTGTCGTACAATTGTATTGTAAGTTGTTCTATCATCCTTGCTTTTGTTTTTAGCGGCCTTTGTTGCTTCTGAGACAGCCAAATCTAGGTTAGAGGAAATATAAAACAGACGTGCCATCTCAGCACTTGATAGCAATATAAATAAAAACAACACAAATAATATAGAAAATTCAATCGTAATGGAGCCTCTATTTGAGCGAAAAAAAGTCATAATATTTTTACTCATTATTTTATTTCTCGAGTCAAACTCTCTGGACGCAGGCTGGCAACTTGGCTCAGGGCTAATACTAACTGGTCTGGATTGTCAGACATCTTTTCGGCTACGATTATTTTTTTAGCATATTGGATATCACCTAACTGAACTAGTGAGAACACCAGATTATGTAACATTAAACGGCCTCTTTTTCCGGCCAAATAGTCTGGTAGTAATATTCTAACGGCATCGGTGTAACGGTCATCAAGCATTGCGACTACAGCGAGATTATTCATTGCGATTTCATCAGAAATAAACAAAGCGCGTGATTTTTCAATGGCAATTTCAGATTTATGTATTTCACCCTCATTAGCTAAAATAATGCCATTTAGATTATGGGCTTCTGCATTATTAGGTGAAATCGCTAATAACTTACTCACCACAATTTTAGCCTCGTCATTATTATTGTTATTGATCAGGTTCTTGGCTTGTAGCATGTAAATTGATGCGTTTTCCTTATGGGATATTGGCTGCAAGTAATATAAAGAGGACTTACTATCACCAGTAAGATAGTAAGCATTTGCCAGTTTTAGTCGAATTGATTCATCTTCTTTTACTTTTAATTTATTGCGATATAAAGTAATTAAACCAGCATGGTTATTGGCTTTAAGTAAAATACTTTCACGATAATAAAATTCTTTATTACTAACATTATTATTGGAACAACCACTTAAAATAAAAGTAAAAATTAAAAAAATAATTATGCTGTTAAGTTTTTTATTCATATGCAAGTAGCTCCAAAACGCTTGGTGATATAACTAATATAATAAATGGAATAAGAATAAATAAGAATAATGGAATGGTCAGTTTCGCTGTTAATTTACTTATTTTTTCTTCAGTGACCAATAACTGCATTTCCCTAATATCTTGAGATAACTTAATCAGTTGTTCGTAAACAGTGGCCCCAAAACTGATACTATATTGTAGTGCACGACAAAACATTCTTATTTCTAGCTCAGTAGAAGACTGATGGAATTCTTTAATAGCACTTTCTAAACCATTAATTTCTGCCCTCCGGGTTACTTTTAGCATAATTAAACTTAAGTCTGCATTAATTAGTTCAAATTTTTTTGCTGTATAACTCAGAGAACTGTCAATTGTCATCCCGGATTGAACACAGGCAGCAGTTATATCAATAAAGAATGGAAGCGACTTTAGTAAAGATTTATTTCTGCTAGTTATAATATTTTTCACTATATATTTAGGGATGTATAACATCATGATAAGAATAATAACCCCCACTATAAGAATATTTTTCGGATTGATTGAGAATAAGTTTAGTGCTGTTAAAACTACGGTTACTACCAGAGATATAATTATGATTATCAACTTAAAATAGGCAATGTTATATAAAAAAAAAGGTAGTCTTATAGTATTGTAAATATAACTTTCTTTTGAGTTTTCTTTTTCGGTGTTTTTTGTTTTGCTATTTATCCTTTCCTGGTTATTTATTGCATTGTAAGTCGATAATCTGTTGTTTTTATTTTTATTTTTAAAGAAAACGATGCAGCCAAATACTAATATAATAATAAATAATAATATTTTCATGTCGATTTACCTAGCATTTTCCTTATTGAAATAATTCCAATAATCTCACTGGTGATAATATAGTAATATATCATTCTTCCGATAGGGTGATTCCACATGGATTCTATAGTAGTAGGATCAATAAAATAAAGTAAAAAAGAAAATGCAATAGGCATTATGGATATAATATTTACTGACATCCGTACTTGTGCAGTCATTACCGCTTTTTTTTGCTCGGTAGTTTTATTTTTATTAATTACTTCAGATAAACGGCTGGTTAGCTCTCTTAACTGCCCACCTTGCTGTAGATTAAGTAAAGTTATAGTAATAAGAAAATAGAATTCTGGATGTTTAAATCTTTGATAAGAATCATAAAAAACAGCCTCAGGAGACTCCCCAACATTCAGTCGACGGCAAATAAGGCTAAACTCATTCCCTAATGGACCACTAATTTCTTGGCCACAGCGTTCTAATACTTGATTAATACTGGCACCGCTACTCGCTGCCATGTTAATCATCAACAGAGCTTCAGGAAAATCTTTTTTAAAAAGAGTGTGATGTCTTTTTCTTGACAACCTCAATTGAAAGTATATAACACTTATCATTATAAAAAATAAAATAATAAGAGTGTTGAAATTAAACCAAAAGTAATTAACTGCATAAATGCATATTGAGTATATTACCGGGGTTAATATGTGTAATGTATTTCTCTCTTTAAGAATTGTAGATAAATAAGTAAGCCATTCTTTAAGTATTCTCTTGGAAAATGCAATAAAAAAGTATCCATTGTTGGATTTTATTTTCTTTATTCTTTTCTCTTTTATAACAGATCTTTTTATTTTTAACCATTTTATGTTATTTAATATTAACAATAGTAGACCTGATGATAATATTATTATGTAGTAAATCATTTATCCACCAAAGAAAAAATACCATTTAATTCATTTGATAAGTTATAGATATCGGCATTTATTCTTACAGAAGAGCGACTCAGTAAGCCATGATTAACGAAATCCCCTTGAATTTTGCCTTCTTGTCCACGTTCTTTAGCGGGTTTAAATGAAAAAATATCTTGTAATACAACATTATCGCCCTCCATTCCCATGATCTCACTGATGTGACATAATTTTCGTGAGCCATCATTCATCCGCGAAACTTGAACAATAAGGTTGATCGCTGAAGCGATATTACGACGAATGGTAAATATAGGCATATTAACCGGGCCCATCATAATCATACTTTCGAGCCGTGCAACAGCATCTCGGGGGGAATTAGCATGCAGCGTTGACATGGAACCATTATGGCCGGTGTTCATTGCCTGAAGCATTTCAAAAGTTTCTTCACCTCGACACTCCCCGATAATAATCCGATCAGGGCGCATACGCAGTGAGTTAATCACTAAGTCTCGCATTGTGATCTGTCCGGTATTTTCCAACCCTGCCAGTCGTGTCTCCATCCGTACCACATGCGGTTGTTCAAGATTCAGTTCTGCTGCATCTTCTAAAGTAATCACCCTTTCATTTTCAGATATATACTTTGATAGTGCATTGAGTAATGTTGTTTTACCTGAACCAGTTCCTCCAGAGATAATAATATTAACCCGACAACTGGCAGCAATAATCAGAAAATTAGCCATATCACTGCTCATAGCGCCCATATCGACCAAGTCTTCTAATTTTCGTTTGTTACTACTGAATTTTCGGATCGAAAGTACTGTCCCGTCCAATGTAATAGGGCTTATTGCTACATTGATGCGACTACCATCAATTAAACGTGCATCGGCCAGGGGGCGGCTTTCATCAATACGCCGATTGGCCCTCTGCATTAAACGTTTGGCAATATCCGTCAGTTGAGCATTATTAATAAAACGGCGAGAGGTTAAGGTGATCAGCCCATAGCGTTCAATAAATATTTTTTCGGGGCCATTAACCATAATATCACTAATAGAGTCATCCTCCATAAGTTCTCTTAATGGGCCAAATCCAGTAATTTCATCCGCAATCATAGAAATTATTTTTTTCTGATCTTGAGTTGTTAACTTATAGTCATTATCATTAAATAAATCATCAAGTGTTTGTGAAAGTAATTCACTAAGTTTGCTATAATCGTCAACAAGATATTCAACCTTATCTATATCAATATTGGCTAGTAGTTTCTCTCTAATTAATTCTTGCGTATTCAATGATACTTTCACTGTTTATTTTCCCTTTTTATTTTAGTGATGCTGCTATCTTATTTATCCATGATTTACCATTTTTTGATAAATGAATATTTATACCTAATGTATTCTTAGCTAAATCAATTATCTTTACTTTGCTTCTGCCAAAATAATTTTTGTCAACTAATGACTCTTTTGTTTTCGATATATATGGTATTTGTGTGTCAATCTTACGACCTAATAAAGATTGTATGTCAGATGTATTTAACATATTTTTTGCTATAGGTCTGCTTTCATTTAAACAAACTATTAATCGAGTGGTTTGTCTATTATCTCGTTTGAAACGATCATAAATATCAATGAAATCTTTAGCCACACGAACAGACGTCATACTATTGTCGAGTAATATAATAATACAATCAGAGTGTTCTATGTAACCCGCTAGTTTTTCCTTTGGTGAATTATGGATAGATTGGTCAAACACAATATAATTATGCTTTCTACCAATTTTAATATCAATATCACTTAACTCGTTTCCTTTGCATAGCATAATATCAATGTTTTTATGATATTCATTTATCTCTGATGTCATCTTTTTCTCTGTAACAAGATCAAGATCTTGAGACCCTTGGTTACCCTGTAATAACAAAGTGGGGGATTTTTTTATTTGAGTTATTTCACAAGAAAAATGATAACTAAGGAGTGTGGTACCAATGCCTCCTTTACATCCTAATATACTGATGAAAAAAGCTTTTCTTTCTGATTCAATTGGAATCCCTTTGAGCAAGTGTTGTGTCAGCTCAATTGACTGTGATTGCACGTTTAAGTATAAAATCCCTCGTTCAGTAAATTTCTGTGCGATACTAATCGAATCAATATCACCGACTAATACACACCAACAGTCTCGTGGTGTATTACTTTTTATTAAGCTTAACGTTTTTTCAACGTCCTGATTGTTACCGATATCAATAATAAAACCGACAGTTTTCTCAGGGGTATTAATAGTCGATAAATTAAAAATATCTTTATCAATTTCTTTAATGTCGTTAATGTCTGCCAGTCGTATTTTTTCAGATATTTTCTCTATAACCCATTTTCTAGTGGATACAATCACAATATTACTTTTTATTTTATTATCTTTTCTATTGATTAATTCTTTGTTGAGGATTAATTGCATATGTCACCATTATCTCTGGAGTTTTTTCTATTGATATCTGATGCGCAGCCCATTTTTTTATTTTTATCCGTGCGGTAATCATTAATATTATAGTTGCAAGATTTATATTGAATTTTAAATCTATTATCTTTGCATTTGTTAGCATTTTCTATAATTGGTTTATTTTTTACTACTAATACTGATGTACGATCATTATCCATGGGGGTAATTGTTCTTCCTGCATAAATATAATTTGAAAATAATAAAAGACCGATTATTATTAATAACTTCATTTTATAAATCCTCCTTTGCGTATAAACTCTTTAGCCATTTTTTCTCTTTTTACTTCCATGATATGAGTAAAGTTAAAAAAACGCTCAAGTGTTGAGGTATGCATGAAATTGGGGAGCTCTACTTCTTTCTCTGACACGGGTCGCACCAAATTCACGGTAGCCACAACGACCAATTCAGTTTGGTTTTTCCGAGTCTCAGCATTGCGGAAGAATGCGCCTAAAATAGGGATATCACCTATAAATGGGATTTTTTTCAGCGATTCCCGCTCTGAGCTGCTGATCAGACCCCCTAGAATAAAACTTTCGCCATCACCTAGTTCCAGGGTGGTTGCAGCCTTACGAGTCCTGAATGAAGGGTAAGCATTTCCTCCATCGATATTAAACACTTTATCTATACTACTTACTTCTTCATCCAGCATGATGCGGATGCGTTTTTTCTCATTAACTTTGGCTCCGATATTGAGTTTTATGCCAAATTCTTTATAAGTAATCACAGTGCTATTTTGCGTGGTATTAACCATAGGGAGCTCACCGCCTACTAAAAATGAGGCACTTTCTCCTGATAATACTGATAGATTAGGTTCGGCTAAAACACGGGCTATGGAGTCATCATTAATGGCATGGACTAATGCGCTAATACCCCTTGCGCTGAAATTATTTAAACTATTCAATTGAAATGAACCTGAAAAATTCCCTATAGTACTCCAATCTACTCCAATGTTTTCACTAAAGTCTTTGGTGACTTCTGCAATAGTCAATTTCACATTAACTTGGTTAGTACCCATAAGCTTTATTTTATTGATGATCCCATAATACTCTGGGGTATTAAGATATTGGCTATCAGTATCTATTGTTTTTTTACTGCCGATGGCTTCGCCAATGATACTGACAATAGTATCTTTTGCCTCTTCTGACTCCGCCATTCCTGTCAGGATATAGCTGGTGCCTATCTTATTAATTTCAATGTCACTTTCAGAATATTCAATTTGTATTCTTTTATTCGCGGCGGTAATGGTATTATTCACTAACACGGCTGATTTTTTAATAGGCTGATTATTCTGATTGAATAGAATAAACTCTGCCGTCCCTTCCTGTTTGGCATAAACAATAATACTATTTTTACCCACTAACTCATAGTCAGCGATAGCCGCAGCAGAAACAAAAACAGTATCTATTTCCTCTTGTGTATTAATAATGTAGGATTCCCCAACAGATAAATAAACTGGTTTGGCATTCGCTCTATTTACTGCTATTTGGCATGAAATAATAATGAATAGAAAAAACAGTATATTCTGGTTTAAATACTTTGTTCTGGCTACTTTCATCCTCTTAACTCTCTTATTGTGCGCAACTCTGGCAATATATCATGTAAGTATTTTGATTTATGTTTCTCATCGTCAATGCTTGGTGTCAAAATAATGTCACCGGATGCTTCTGCCAGATAGATTAAATCAAGATCCTGCATGTTGATAATGACCTCTATATAACCAGATAACGTCTCTTCAGTCTTTTGATTCTTACCGTTTATTTCTGATAATTCGCTTTCTGAGTACTTTTTTATTCTTACTATTTCCATTTTTTGGATGAGTTTACTGAGTGAGTAACTTTGTCTTTGTCTATCGTTCATACCTTTTTTATTAATAGTGGTTCCATTATCCATGCCCTTTCTCTTATCTGTCTCAAGGGTTCTCAATTGAAATGAAAGCCAATCCCCAATATTTAATGAATCTAGCAAATACTCATCTTGTTTTTTTAAATTAAATTTATAGATAACATTACCTTTTTTTAAAATAAGATGATTAAACTCATCACTATCAGGTGAAATTAGCATGTTTTTAGTGAGGTAAGATCCAGAGAGAACATTTTCTTTCAATAAGTAGCTGTTAATGTCGGTACTGTTCGATATATTACTTTCAACTAATTCACTTGATTCCTTAACCGAGAGTTTTTTTATGGCGTAATCTTGTCTTCTTAATATTGTTCCTGAGGGGAGGTCATGGGTTGATTGTGCCAATGCTATATTGACTTCTTTTTCACTATCCAATTCGGATGAGTTATAAAGTTTTTTTTCATCATTATCGATATTAATCAGAATGCCTATAATGCCAACTACGACAATTAAAAGCGAAAGTAATAAAATAAACTTACGATTCATTATAATATCCTTTTTTTGTTTAAATGTCTGTTTGTTATTTTAGATGATAAACGACAATAAAAATCCAGCAGAAATAGCCACAGCATAAGGAACTCCGTGCTGTTTAATATCCTCCCTATTGACGAGCATACCTATTATCATTACTACGCCGCCCATAATTGCAGTGTAGAGAATGAAGTCCAGCGACTGCGTTGTGGTTAGTGCAAATAACAACACAGTGATTAGCTTGACATCACCTCCACCAATAAGATCGAAATAAAATATGATATAGCCAATTAGTAATGCACTGAGGGGAATAATAATATTAACCGCTTGATGAGTAGCCAAACCTAAGGCCACTGTATTGATAGCGATAGTGATAATAAAATTATTGCTAATAGTTCGATGACGGATATCGCTATAGCAGACGAACAGTAGTTGCAATATTAAAAATGTATTTAATAATACGTTAAGGATATCCAATATACTACCCTGATATATGAGTAAGCACGATAGTATCAGGCTACCGTGCTTATGAGGTAAATTTATATTTATTTAACGAGTGCTTTTATATCTGTCATCGCTGTTTCTACTATAGTCTTCAAATCAGTTTTCACTAAGGACAGTAATAAAGCTGCAACTGCAATGATCATAACGTATTCAATGACTGTGCCACGTTTATCTTGCATAAATTCTTGTGCATTAACTTGCGCGGTTACATAGCCTTTAGTGATTAAGTTCATCATAATATATTTTCCTTGTTAAATGTATTGGGATTCTTCCCGGTTATTTAAAATAAGAATTGAGTAGGTGTATCGCTACTACCCGAATTGATATTTTCATAATCATCTCGTTCGTAGTGGTAGCTATTAAATATTTTATCTGGTGGAAAATCCTTTTTTTACCATCATTTGATCTTCATAAATTATATTTATTTTAGCTGAAGTATTAAGGATTGGGTTTGTCACCACCGAGTAAGATAATAATGACTAATGCTGAGAGAAATGAGAGCCAGCAAAAAGAAAAAAAAGCGAGTAATGAAATCAATTTTTTCCAACGGTAACTTTGCAAGAAATTCTGTTTGCTGGCTGGCTGAAGAGTCTGTGGAATGACACTCTCCGGTGGTAAAGAAGGGATGTCTATCTGAGGGGGGGCAGGGAGAATAGCCATCTGCTGTATATCATTATTGTCTTGCTGTTTTTCCGGCTCTTTGTAAACCGTTATCTGGCTTACTGAACCGGTATAGCGAACTCCTTTGCGCGGAATAGTATGAATAAGGGATTCTTTCAGCCCAACCTGAATAAATGCCTTACGCAACATATAAAGTTGCCCATAATAGCTACTTTCACTGACAGCCCCACGCTGTTCTTTCCATACTTGATTGATAATCTGTTCTTTTTCAGTGACTCCGTTAAGCAACAGCTGTAAAAACCTAAGATTATTTTCAGTTAACATGACGACTAAACCATTAGGGCCATTTAAACAGCGTTGTGCGGGAGAAAATAGCACCGTTCCTTCTAGTTTAAACACAATCTCATTTGTCTCCATTTTGGCAGCTACCTATTCTGTATAAGGTGTATATTTATCTTGATCGCTTTAAGATCTCATCTCACCTTGCGTAAATAAGATTTATGCTAAGTGAGTATTTCTCTTTAATATTGTGTGCGTTGAAAATAGTCGTTGTACCATGTCATTACGATTTAAATGGTTGTTAATTTGCTTATGTCTATTTTTATTTTAATTCTTAAATGTCTTTAAATAACGACCCGACGTATTCTTGCATGATGTAATTGTGATTAACAAGAAGATATTGAGCATGGATATGCTATTTATTATCATTAATTATCACGGTTTATTATTTGTTTATTATTTTCTATTTGTCACTTGATTGTGATTTTCACACAACTCTTCTGTATTATTAATGAATTCTTCAATTTTTCAATCTCAATATATTAAATATAATATTTCTCTTTCCTATAATGACATAGTAAGTAGATGAAGAATGAAATAGCACTAAGTTAAGCCGAGGGTTGGAGTAGACTGTATCAGTCTTAGTGATGCAACTGCTTGAGATATAGTGAGGCCATAATGACCATGGATCTGTTTTCTCAGTTACCCAATGAACCTTGGGTCGAAGAGTTAGCCCCTGGAGCTTTTGTTTTACATCATTTTGCCCAAGAGCAGGCATCCTCGCTGTTGGCTGAGATCATAACTATTACCACTGTAGCTCCCTTTCGGCATTTAATTACCCCAGGTGGCTACCGGATGTCGGTTGCCATGAGTAATTGTGGTTCGTTGGGATGGGTCAGCGATGTTCGGGGTTACCGCTACAGCTCGATTGATCCGTTAACAGAATTGCGCTGGCCTGCCATGCCGCAAAGTTTTATGTCGTTGGCGGTTGCTGCGGCGCAACAAGTTGGTTTTGTGGATTTTCAGCCCGATGCCTGTTTGATAAATCGTTATGAGGTGGGGGCTAAGTTATCCTTGCATCAAGATAAAGATGAGTTGGATTTACGCCAACCCATTGTCTCCATTTCGTTGGGCCTGCCAGCGGTATTTCAATTTGGTGGTGCATCTCGTGAGGCTAAATGCCAGAGAGTTTTATTGAGCGAAGGCGATGTGGTGGTGTGGGGCGGGCCGTCTCGTTTGAATTATCACGGTGTATTGCCGATTAAAGCAGGGGTTTCTCCCGCTGCGGGAGCATACCGGATTAACTTAACCTTTCGTCGTACTGGACGGGCTGAGAAGTTATGAGGAATCAATAAGAAAGCCCTGAGTCCGGCAAACCAGAACGCAGGGCTATGGTAATATTTTTGAGATTTAGTGTTGTTTACTGTCTTTTTTATGTAGCAACATATACACCGCCGGAATAACCAGCATAGAAAGTAATGGCGCGCTTACCATCCCACCAATCATCGGGGCGGCGATGCGCTGCATAACTTCCGAACCGGTGCCACCTCCCCACATAATGGGCAACAAGCCGGCCATAATCGTGGCAACTGTCATGGCTTTTGGTCGAACTCGTAATACCGCACCTTCGTGAATGGCTGCACTCATTTCATTGGCCGTCATCAGTATGCCGGGCCGTTGATGTTTTTTCACTGCCTGATTGAGATACAGCACCATGATCACGCCGAACTCTGCCGCTACCCCCGCCAATGCAATAAAGCCGACTGCGGCAGCAACTGAAAAGTTATAGCCCAGCCCATAGAGCAACCAGACCCCACCAATTAAGGCAAACGGCAGGGTTGCCATAATCAAAGCGGCATCACGGACACTGTTGAAAGTCACATACAGCAGCACGAAAATGATAGTCAAGGTAACCGGTAGGACAATTTTCAGTTTCGCTGTTGCCCGCTCCAGATATTCAAATTGCCCAGACCAACTGAGCGAGACGCCCTCCGGCAGTTTGACTTGCTGAGCGACGGCCTGCTGCATATCTGTGACAGCTGATTTTAAATCCCGACCTCGCAGATCGACGTAAACCCAATCGGATAAGCGCGCATTTTCACTTTTCAGCATCGGCGGGCCTTCTGTGACTTTAATATCCGCCAGTTCAGATAATGCCACTTGCCCGCCACTGGCGGTGACAACCGGTAAGTCGCGTAATTTCTGTAGTGAATCACGAATTTCCCGTGGATAACGCAGATTGATGGGATAGCGCTCGCGGCCTTCAATGGTTTCACCGATGTTTTGCCCGCCAATCACGGTTTCCACCAACGATTGCAGCTCTTTAACCGAAACACCATAGCGGGCGGCTCGTTTGCGATCGATGTCGATATCCACATAGCGGCCACCGGCCAGTCGTTCAGACAGCGCTGAGGTTACGCCCGGCACTTTACGTACCACCTGCTCAATTTGCTGTGCCACCTGCTCAATTTGCTGCACATTTTTGCCGTTCACTTTGATCCCCACTGGGCTTTTGATCCCGGTAGATAGCATGTCCAGCCGATTACGGATCGGTGGCACCCACAAATTGGCAATACCGGGCACATTGACCGTAGCGTCCAGTTCCTCGATCAACTTATCCATGGTCATGCCCGGCCGCCATTGATTTTTGGGTTTAAACCGAATGGTGGTTTCGATCATAGTGAGTGGCGCGGGATCGGTGGCTGTTTCTGCACGTCCGGCTTTACCAAACACGGTATCCACTTCGGGTACTGTTTTGATTAAACGATCCGTTTGTTGCAGCAAATAGCTGGCTTCTCGCACTGAAATTCCCGGTAAGGTTGAGGGCATATACAGCAAATCGCCTTCATCCAAAGCGGGCATAAATTCGCTGCCCAAGCGGCTTAGTGGGTATAAGGTTGCCAGCAATAACATCCCTGCAACGGCCAGGGTAGTTTTGGGTCGAGTCAGCACCGCGGTCAATACCGGATGATAAAGGGCGATGAGCCAGCGGTTAATCGGATTCACATTTTCGTCAGGAATTTTCCCGCGAATAAAATACCCCATTAATACCGGCACCAACGTTATCGCTAAACCGGCAGAAACCGCCATGGCATAGGTTTTCGTAAAGGCCAGTGGGGAAAACATCCGCCCCTCCTGCGCCTGTAGGGTAAAGACCGGAATGAATGACAAAGTGATAATCAATAAACTGCAAAACAGAGCCGGGCCGACTTCAATCGCCGCCTGCTCTGAAATGCGCCAATAATCTTGGCTGACGGGTGTTTGACCGGGGTGATCCCGCCGCCATTGTTCTAATACTTTGTGCATGTTTTCGATCATGACGATCGCCGCATCCACCATGGCACCAATGGCTATGGCGATGCCGCCCAGCGACATAATATTGGCATTAACCCCTTGATAGTGCATAACAATAAAGGCACCAAGGATCCCAAGGGGCAGGGTGATGATGGCTACCAGCGCCGAACGGAAGTGGAACAAAAACAGCGAGCAGATAACCGCGACCACTAAAAACTCTTCCAACAACTTAAATGACAAGCTGTCGATGGCCTGAGTAATCAGGTGTGATCGGTCATAAACCGGCACAATTTCCACTCCGGCGGGCAAGCTGTGCTGAATCTGTTGTAGCTTCTCTTTCACGCCGTTGATGGTTTCTAAGGCATTTTTGCCGTAGCGCATCACAATGATGCCGCCAGCGACTTCTCCTTCACCGTTCAATTCTGCCACGCCGCGCCGCATTTCTGGCCCCATGCGCACGCTGGCAACATCAGACAGTAAAATAGGAATGCCATCACGGGCGGTAATCACAATATTTCTAAAATCATCCGGCGTTTTCAGGTAGCCGCTGGCGCGTACCATATATTCGGCAGCCCCCATTTCCAGCACTGAGCCGCCGCCTTCCTGATTACTGTCGGCAATGGCACTGGCGATTTGCTGATGAGATAGATTCAGTGCACGCATCCTTTCCGGATCAAGAATCACCTGATATTGGCGTACCATGCCGCCGACACTGGCAACTTCCGACACATTGGGCACCGTTTTCAACTCAAACTTCAGTGTCCAATCCTGCAATGCGCGTAAATCGGCCAGGCTGTGTTTGCCGGTTCTATCAATTAACGCATATTCATAAATCCAGCCGACGCCAGTGGCGTCTGGCCCCAGTGCCGCTTTGGCCTCGGCGGGCAGGGTGGATTGCACTTGGCTGAGATACTCCAGTACCCTTGAACGCGCCCAGTAAGGATCGGTACCATCATCAAATAAAACATAGATATAGGCATCGCCAAACATGGAAAAACCGCGCACAGTTTTAGCTCCGGGTACCGACAACATGGTGGTAGTCAGCGGATAAGTGACCTGATCCTCCACCACTTGTGGGGCTTTACCAGGGTAACTGACACGAATGATCACTTGCGTGTCCGACAAGTCTGGTAACGCATCCAGTGGGGTTTGTTGCAGTGACCAAATCCCCCAGGCAGCCATCATTACTGCGCCCAGCAGCACCAGCAGCCGGTTGCGCAACGACCAGCGAATAATGGCGGCAATCATAAGTGACTCCCATGAATATCCATGTTCTTATTGGTTTTTACCGGTTGGATCTGACGGATCTGCGCGCCTTGCTCAGTCAAGGTAAAGGTGAAATTGACTTCACTACCAACGTGGATATCCGCTGATAGCTTGCCCGGTGGCAGCAGGAAATCCATCGTCATCGCGCCCCATTTCAAGGCGGCTATCGGGCCATGCGAAAGCGTGATTGTTGAGCCATTAATCGCATTGACCTCCCCTTGTACCGAGTAAATATCGACCGGTGCTGGTGCGGTGTTATCAACGGCTGGCGCCACGGTTTCTGGGGTGTCAGCCATTTGCGGCAGGGCACTTTGCAAGCTGGCTTCTGAATCAATCAGGAACTGCCCAGAGGTCACCACCAACTGACCATGACTCAGCCCCGATTTGATTTCTACCCAACCGTCCTGAGTTTGCCCGGCACTGACTTCAACCGGCTTAAAGTGACCATTTCCTTCCGCCAGTAATACGGTGTTGCGGCTGCCCGTCATCAATAAGGCTTCCTGTGGAATGACCAGCACCGGTTCAAGCGTATCTGTTTGTGTCGATTGCACATTCAGGTACATACCCGGTTTGAGCTTTTGTTGTGGGTTTTCCAAGGTGATACGCGCTCTCAGAGTGCGGGTTGCGAGATCCATATTGGGCAATAATTCACTGACTTTGCCGTGGAAGGACTCACCCGGCCAACTGGCCGTAGTAGCAGTAACTTCACTGCCGATCCGGACTAAACTGGCTTGCGATTGCGAATAATCCATCACGATCCACACCGGATCGAGGCTGGCTAACTCAAACAGTGATTGCGTTGCTGTGACTTGCGAACCGGCACGGATATCCAGTTTATTGACATAGCCATTGGCAGGGGAGCGCAGTGTCACCCGAGTTTGTGGCTGACCACTTTTTTCGACACTGCGAATCACCTCTTCTGGCATAAATTGCAGCTGTAGCCGCTGGCGTGCCGCCGCAGTCAATGCACGGTCCCCCAATTTGCGGATAGCCAGATACTCTTGCTGAGCAGCACTCCAGTCGGGAACCCATAACTGCGCCAAGGATTGATTTTTTGTCACTGGCTGCTGATTGGCGCGTACATATAATTGCTCGATAATGCCGTTAGCGCGGGCAGCGATGACTTGTACACTGCGCTCATCTGTTGCCACGGTGCCGTAGCCAGTAAGGCGATAGTTGAGTGTGCGCATTTCTACTGTCGCGGTGCGCAGCCCCAAATTTTGCTGTTGGCGGGCGCTGATCGTGACGCCACCATCTTCCACGGTTTCACCGGCATAGCGCGGCACAAGTTCCATATCCATAAACGGTGATTTTCCCGGTTTATCAAAGCGTTGACCGGGGGACATTGGATCGTACCAATACAGCACTTTGCGGCTGTTTTCTGCTGCGACTTCAGGGCTTGCAGCAACGGTTGATGTGGCATGTAATGCCGGTTTTCCGAGCAGATAACCCGCGATGCCACTGATGACGGCGACGGCCACTAAAGTCAGGCTAAAATACTTTTTCATCGCACGCTCTCCTGCGGGGTCAGATAACGGATAGCAGCCCAGGTACGAGCTAATTCTCTGGCGGCATTGCTGGTGTTGAGTTGGCTATCGAGCAGGGCGCGCCGGGCTTCCAGTACACTGCTCAAATCGCTTTTATTGGCTTGATACTGTGCCATCATCAAATCAACACGTTGTTTTTGCAGTGGTAAAACATCATTAATCTGTCGCTGCCATAACTGCTGTGTAGCCTGATATTGCGCCAGCAGCGTGTCGAGCTGCGCCCGATGGTCACGGGTCAGTAGGGTAAGCTGGTCGTTGGCTTCCATGGTGCGCGAGACATCAGCGGCATAGTCTTTATCCTGACGTTGCGAGCGAAATAGCGGCAGATCGACGGTTACCATCACTCCAGCCATATCCTCATACTCTTCTGCGCGTTTAGCGTAATAAACTTCAATACCGACATCCGGTATCGCCGCAATGGCTGATTGCGCCGAACGTGCTTTAGCAACCTCCGCTTCGCGGCTGGCGAGCAAGATTTCCGGATGTTGATTGATGGTGTCTCGCAATACGGTGATATCCGCTGGCAGGCGGGAGAACTTGGGTAATGGGCCATCGACGTGCTGAACTTCAATACCGGTTAACTGGGTCAGTTGGGTCTGCGCCAAAGTCACGTCGCGTTGTGCGGTGGTTAATCTATCTTGCATCGCCGCCAGGGTCAGACGTGCATCCAGCACACTGCTAGGTAACGCACCACCGCTGGCAACTCCGGCCCGTTGTAGTGCTACCTGTTTTTCGCTCTCCTGCACTAAAACCTTGGCATCACTCGCGGCTTGCTCGGTGAGCGCCAGATCCAGCCAGGCTTGCGCGGTTTCCTTTTGTAATCGGGTACGGATGGTTTCGCTGCCCGCTGCAGTTTTACGCGCTTCGGCACTGAGGGTATCGGCTTTTCTTTGCCGTTTATCACTGCTGACATAATCCTGCATGATGCCAATCCGCTGCATCGTCATGCCCTCGCGGGTAAAACGGCGAGCATTGCTGCCCCCAACTGGCAGGTTTTCTATACCAAATTTCAATTTGGGATCAGGCAGTTGGGTGGCAGAACTGGCCATATTTTCCAGCGCATTAACCTGATGCTGATTGGCAGATAACTCGGCAGAGTAGCGCTCTGCGGAAACCAGCGCCTGATCCAGAGTGATATCCGCCGCGTGGCTCAGGGCGGGTAAACTGAATGCCGCAGCCATCAGCAGGCGGGCTATTCCTAAGCGCAATGCAGCCGGAGGCCGCACCGGCAGTGGGTGATTCAATAAGTGGTTCATGATGGCTCCCGCCTTATGGTTGTTGTGCTGAAATGGCGGTGAGCTGATAGCCCTGTTCAGTCTGGCGGAAGCTAAATATGACCTGAGTACCTACCGGGATTGAGGTTGCAGCAAGGTTATTCGGCAGGTCAAAAGACATCGTCATTGGTGGCCAGTTTAGGGCCGGAATGGCACTGTGGGCGATGGATACGCTGTTGGCATTCCAGGCTTTTATTTGCCCACCAGAGTGATAGTCATTGGTATTGGTCGTGGTGGTATCAGCCATCATTGCCCCGTGGTGATGGGACATCGGCATACTTTCTGTCATTGATGGGGTGGCGGCCAACAGCGGGGCAGAGAAAAGAACAACAGCGCAAACTAAAGTGGTAGCAGTGGTGGATACGGCATTAAATAAAGTACTCATAGGAATAGCTCCAAAACATAAAATAAGCACAGCACGCAAGACGCGTGAATAATGTGGTTAAATCTGTCTGGATCTATTCTCTAAATCGGCAGAGCGCGATTTCGGTGGGTGGCCCGACAATAGGCGGCATATGCCAGTCGAGGCGGTGAATGCGTGGGGCTTGCTGTACATCCGCCAACACTAATTCAGTGTGGGTCGGCAAAGCTGCCAGTACCAGCATCCCGCTGTCAGATTGAACTGAGTCAGGAATACAATGCTTTTCACACAGGGAGTTTTGCGCCTGACCATGAGACATTTCCATCGCCGACAACATGTGTTGCATCGGGTCTGATTGTAAATGCCCTTGATGCTGGCTAAAGACCGGCGAGTCGGCAGGGGCAATATCACACTGATGGCCGGCTATCGCCAGTTGTGTATTCAGAAAAAACCAGCAGGTAATCAGCAGCATGCCGCACAGGCGCTTTTTACAGGCGCGCGTTCGGTGCATAAGCTGTGATATTCCTTTAAATGCTGGCATGTTTACCCTGAATATATGGCGCGATTAAATAATGCTGTTAGCGAGTATAGGATTATCCCACTGTTTTTAGAATGGTTTTGTCCGGTTACGCTAAATAGAATGAAAGGTTACTGAAAGGTTATTAGGCTGAATTTATTAGATTTATTTTTAATATAACCGCCAGAATGGCATTAGTTGGAGCAAATATTTACTTTTCTTTAAGCAATTCTTATTCGTTAGGATAAAAACGCATTAGGATAAAAACCGCGCCAGCATATATAACCGGCGCGACTGAAAGTGAAAATTTACCAGGAATAACTGACGGTTGCGGTTGCAACACGGCCGCTGCCATAGAAACAAGCCGCCATTTGTGCGCAACTGGCCACATATTCTTTGTTAAATACGTTATTAACGTTGATCTGGAAACTGGTGCCTTTCATTGATGGTAAAGCTTGCCCCAGTTCATAACGCATCATCCAGTCATATAACGTAACCGCTGGGACTTTAAAGCTATTTTTCGCATCACCCCAACTGGTACCGATGTAGCGCACGCCAACACCGGTGGATAATCCATCTACCACACCCTTATCAAAGCTGTACATACCCCACAGTGAGGCGGAATGGCTAGGTGTGCGAGCGGGCATTTTGCCTAATTCAGCGGCGGTCTTGGTTTCACGTACTTTCCCTTTGGTGTAGGTATAGGCGGCAATAAGGTTGATATTATCGTTAATCTCACTGTTTAACTGCGTTTCGATCCCCTGAGACTGAACTTCGCCAATGGGTACGTTATAGGCCAGTGCCTGATCGTATTGGCTAATGTTTTTCTGACGTAAATCATACAGTGCGGTGGTCAGCAAAGTGCTGCTGCCCGGCGGCTGGTATTTAACGCCGAGTTCGACCTGACGTGCCGTGACCGGGTCTAATGCACCGGTGCCAGGTGCACCTTTGGCGGTACTTGGCTCAAATGAGGTGCTGTAGCTAACATAGGGTGAGATACCAGAATCAAAGGCATACAACACACCGCCACGGCCGGTAAATGCATGATCGTCTTGTTGATCTTGCGTGACGGTTTTACGGTTCATGGTTTTTAACTGTGACCAGTCGTAGCGCCCGGACAGCAGGAAGTTCCACTTATCCAGTTCGATTTGATCTTGTAAATACACCCCAACCTGATCAAGTTTGGTCAAATCACTGCTATTCAGTGACAGGTCACTGTCTTTGATATTCAGACCATAAACCGGTGATACCCAATCCAGATTATATTTTGTCTGTACCGTGCCCATATAGAATCGGCTATCAATACGGGTGCGTTTGTAATCCAATCCGGTGAGCACCGTGTGGTTGAGTTGACCGGTCCAGAAATCAGCTTGCAGTTGGTTATCGACTGCAAACTCAGCGGTTGTCTGGCGCTCAATTTGTGGGCGGCGGGTCATGGTGCGGCTATCAGCCAGTAAATCCATAAAGACCAGATACTTATAGTCTTGCTTGTTATAGCTGTAACGCAGGTTCTGACGGAATTTAAAGGTGTCATTGATGTAATGCTCAAGGGCATAACCCACTGAGGTTTGCTCGCGTTCAGATTGATCGAATGACGGGTCACTGACGTTAAAATCGTAAGGTATTTTGCCGTAAGCGGTACCAAATACCGTGCCGGTCGCCGGTAAGAAGTTACGTGAACCGGCTTTGGGTTCTTTCTGATAGCTGGTTAATAAGGTAAAGGTGGTATCTTCATTCGGAATAAAGGTTATTGCCGGGGCGATAGCAAAACGTTCCTGCTTGTAGGTATTCACCGCATCATCCTGCGTTCTGCCAATCCCATTCAGGCGATAGAGAACTTTCCCTTCATCATCTAAGACACCGCCAAAATCAAAAGCGGCTTCCGCCAGGCTATTATTACCCGCTCCTACCTGTACTTTGTGAATACTTTCAGCCGTTGGGCGCTTGCTGACCATGTTGATCAGACCCCCCGGATTGACCTGGCCATACAGCACTGATGCCGGGCCACGAACCACTTCCACCCGCTCCAATAACCACGGATCAATCTGACCACCACGCCGTGCTCCACCCAAGGAGTTGTAGCTCAAGCCATCAAGAAAACGCGGTGCATAGCCGAAACCACGGATGATCACTTCGTCATTCATGTTAGAGCCACCGCGATATTCCGGTACCACACCAGCGGTATAACGCAATGCTTGAGCAACAGAAGTTGCGCCTTGATCCTGCATTTGCTGGCGGGTAATAACGGAAATAGATTGCGGAGTGCGAATCAGCGGAGTATCAGTTTTTGTGCCGGTTGAACTGTTTTTGGCGACAAAACCCGCATCTTGTTGCCCGCTACCCGCTTTGGCAACTACCACTAATTTATCTTCTTTTGTTGCTGCCGTTTCTTGCGCAGTAGTTGCCGCCAAAACGTGTAGAGAGGGTATGAATATCAGTGCGGAGGTCAATAATAAGGTTTTTGAGGTGTTGCTTGCCCGAAATGGCAATTTCCTTGGCATTTTTTTGCCAGAAATATCAAACATGATTTATCCCTACCTGGAAAGACAATAATAAAAGTGCTGGATCCACCCAGATTTATTTATTATCCGGTATGGATATAAAAAAGATTTCTGCCCATTCAATCAGTTGCGGCTGTATCCTGATACATATTCGGGAATAAGGTGACGCTCAAGAAAGAACGCGCACTATGTTATTGCAAATAATAATGCTTATCAATATTATTTGTATTCATATAAAAATAACAAATGTATTTAACCTGACCACATGCGGGCATAGATTGGCGTGATGAGTGGTGAATAGACTTGGGCAATGAAATCAAGAGGATTGAGTGTGAGCACGACAAATGAACATCCTGATAGCCAGCGCTTGCTAGCAGACCCTTTAGCCGGTAGTGAATCGTGGTGGCAGCAGATTGCACAGTGGGGAACGCCGCTGGTGGAGCCGATATCTGAGGATAAAGTCAGACTGACGTTTCTTTGGCGGGAGCCGGTAGCTGAGGCAGATGAACCTACTTATAGTCGTGTCTACATTGATGTTAACGGCGTAACAGACCATCACAGTACTCATCCTGAAACCCTACAACGCCTGGGCCAAACCCATGTTTGGTATTGGCAGGCTGAAGTGGAATCTGATTTCCGTGGCAGCTACAGTTTTATGCCGGTCACAGCGGAACATTGTCTGAATTTACCTGAGGGAACGCCACAAGAACGCCGACAGGCACAGCGTAATTGGTGGATCTCCTTGATGGATTTGGCACAAAACGATCCGTTCAATCACACCGCCCCCCATGCCAGCTATCGCGGAAGACCACTTTCTGCGGTGCATTTAGCTGATGCTATACCTCAGACCGCCTGGCAGCCAATTGATGCAGGCCAGCAACTGCCAACGGATACGCAACGGCTGCAATTGATTACCTGGCATAGCGAATTGCTAGGTAACAGCCGCAATGTGTGGATTTACCACACACACGGCACAGCAGATAACGCCGAGCGGCCATTGGCTATCTTGCTTGATGGGCAGTATTGGGCGACCAGGCAACCGATATTCGGTGTGCTGGATAATGAAACTGACGCCGGACGTTTGCCCGCCAGTGTGTATGTGCTGATCGACATTATTGACCAGCCCCATCGCTCAGTAGAGTTGCCTTGCAATCAGGATTTTTGGCAGGCGCTACAAACAGAATTATTGCCACAAGTTGCTGCACTACAACCCTTTACTGACCAAGCCTCGCGTACCCTGGTGGCAGGGCAAAGTTTTGGTGGGTTGGCCTCGCTATATGCCGGATTACATTGGCCGCAGCGTTTTGGTTGTGTGCTGAGTCAGTCCGGTTCCTTCTGGTGGCCGGATGTTGATAATTTTAAGGCTCTGACTGCCGGAACTGCCGAGCGTCAAGGCTGGCTGACAGAACAGGTTTACCAAGGTTTGGGTAATGATCATCCATTGGATATTTTTATGGAGGCGGGTCGCCGTGAAGATGTGATTTATCAGGTTAATGAGGCCATGAGCGAGGCGCTGCGTCAGGCGGGGCATCGGTTACATTATCGGATTTATGCTGGCGGGCATGATTCACTGTGTTGGCGCGGTGGGTTGATTGATGGATTACACCGCTTGCTTGCCTACTAAAATCGAAGCCTAAGTCACACCTTAAACCGCCCCTTTGGGATAACCAGAGGGGTGTGCGACACCGGATCATCAATGATCAAACAGGGCATACCAAAGACATGCTCCACCAGATCTGCGGTGATCACTTCGCGCGGCTTTCCCTGGGTGACAATCTTTCCATCGCGCATGGCGATAATATGGGTGGCATAGCGGCAGGCATGATTCAGGTCATGCAGCACAGCCACCAGGGTATGGTTATGCTGTTGATTAAGATTGCTAAACAATTCAAGCAAATCAATCTGATGGGCGATATCCAGATAGGTGGTCGGCTCATCCAATAACAGTAATGGTGTTTGCTGAGCCAGCACCATAGCTATCCAAACCCGCTGGCGTTGCCCGCCTGATAAAGCATCCACTGACCTGTCTGCCAGTTCACTGACACCTGTGGCCTGCATGGCATCGCTGACTGCCTGCTTATCAGCCAGTGTCCATTGCTGCAATAATTTCTGGTGGGGGTAACGGCCACGCGCCACCAGATCCAGCACACTGATCCCGTCCGGTGCTTGCGAGCTTTGTGGTAATAAGCCCAAATGGCGCGCAACATGCCGGGTATCGAGGCTGGCAATATTCTTACCATCCAAAATTACCTGACCCGCCTGCGGTTTCAGTAATCGACTCAAGGCGCGCAGCAGCGTCGATTTACCACAGGCGTTGGGGCCGACGATAACCGTAAACTCACCATCAGGAATGGCGACACTCAGGTTTTCGCTGATTATCTTACCGTCATAACCCAAAGTCAGCGCTTCGGCCCGCAAGCGAGGGGTAGGTGAAGTAGTGGAACTAGCATTACTCATGATCGTCGAGACTCGCGGATTAAAAGCCAAATAAGATACAGACCACCGATGCTGATAGTCACAACACCGACTGGCAATTGATTAGGTGAAAACAGGTGTTGGGCGCACAAATCAGCGGCAATCAATAACAGGGCTCCCATTAACGCAGAAGCGGTCAATGTCACTGATGATGTGCCAGACAGGCGTTTGGCGATTTGCGGTGCGGCTAGCGCAATAAAGGAAATCGGCCCTGCTGCCGCCGTGACCGCTGCCATCAAAATGACGCCAATAGCCATCAGGCCCAAACGCGTTTTTTCGACTGGAACACCTAAAGCGCCCGCAGCATCATCGCCCATTTCCAGCAGCGGCATACGGCGGCTCAGTAACATCGCCACCACGGCGGCGATGGCAATAAACATCACTGATGGCAGGCCCTTTGCCCACGTCAAACCATTGAGAGAACCGGCTCCCCATGCGGCGGCAGTGATGGCCGCTTCTAATGAAGCGGTGATAGTCAACCAGGTATTAAATGCGGTTAACATTGCGCCCATGGCAATACCGACAATAATCAGCCGAAAGCCCTGAATCCCCTGGCGGTAGGCCAACAGATACACTGCGATAGCAGACAGCAATCCGCCCCCCAGCGCACTACTGGCAATCTCAAAATAGTTGCCATTGAACAGAGTAATCGCCACCAACGCGCCAGTATAAGCGCCCGAATTAAATCCGATGATATCGGGGCTACCCAATGGATTACGTACCAGAGACTGAAATATGGCACCGCTGACTCCCAGTGCGGCCCCGAAAATCAATGCCATGATTGCACGCGGTAAACGCCATTGATTGACGATAATATTCGCCGCACCGCTGGCATGGCCGAATAAGGCTTCAAATACTTGCCCCGGAGTAAGTGGTAATGTACCGACCATTAAAGCCAGCATAACCATCAACAAGCAGGCCAATAGCAGCACCCCGCCGACCATCAAACTACGAGGCTGGAGGCGCAGATTGATGGGGCCATCAGGGCGGCCAAATAACCACGGTGGAGTGGCGGGCTTCATAGTGCGGTCATCCTTTTATTACGGCGAACCAGCCAGATCAATAAAGGAGCGCCAATGAACGCCGTCACGATGGAAACCCGTAATTCACCCGGAACCAGAAAGCGTCCCACAATATCTGAAACTAATAGCAAAATGGGGGTCATTACCAAGGTGAAAGGGAGGATCCAGCACTGATTCGGCCCGACAATCCAGCGGGCAATATGTGGCACCATCAGGCCGACAAAGGCGATCGGGCCAACAGCGGCGGTAGCTGCACCACATAGCAAGGTCACTGTCACTACGGCCCAAAACTGGGTTTGGGCAATGCGTGCGCCAATTGCGGCAGCTAAATCTTCCCCCATGTGCATGGCATTGAGCGGGCGCGCCAATAGTAAGGCAATCACACTGCCGAGAAGAATAGCGGGCGCGACTGCCGCCACTACCGACATATCACGGATATCCAGCGAGCCTGCTTGCCAGAAGCGAACCCGGTCGTAGACCTGTGGATGTGTCAATGAGATACCGGTCGATATCCCGAGTAATACTGCCCCGATAGCCACGCCAGAGAGTGTTAGACGCAAAGGGTTCACTCGCCCGCCGCCCTGAGTTCCGACCCAATACACCACCAGTGTGGTGATCATCGCGCCGATAAAGGCCGAAAGCATATAGCCGTGAATGGCATGAACGCCAAAAATAGTAATACCTATCACCACGGCAAAACTGGCCCCAGCATTGACCCCCAAAATTCCTGGATCAGCCAGTGGGTTTCGAGTCAGTGCTTGAATGACGGCACCCGATAACCCCAAGGCGGCACCGGCGAGCACACCAATCAAGGTGCGGGGTAGGCGCGACTCCAGAATTAAAATGCTGTCAGCATTGCTGTGTTCGCCCAGTAAACTTTGCCAGACCACTGAAAAGGGGATGGCTTTGGCGCCGAGCATCAAGCTGGCGGCCATTACTAGCATCAATATAACAATGCTGGCTAGTAACCAAAGCCCACGGCGAGGTGGCGTGCCTTTACCGAGAGCAGGGGCAGGTTTGAGCCGCTTTGATGAAAATTGGTTTGGGGGAGCAGTCGCTGGCATTGTCACTCTTTTTAACAAATGCTGATTGTTTATAAATAGTTATCGTTTTGATTATCATTATTATTTTCTAATATATGTTAACACGACTTATTATGAGAATGCATGGGTAAAACCCCATGCTAAGTAAGATTAATATCAGACTGCTGACAAACCTCGACACCTCGATCTGGCAAGGTGAGGACAGATAGAAGAGTAAAGCGTCCGCGCCACGGATGGCGCGGCTCGAGCCTACAAGGATGTATTTACGGCGTCTTTACGATCTGCCTGTTTTCACCGTTACGGACACTTTGTCATTAACCTCATTAATATTCTCTTTATCGTCCTGCTTTAAGATGATTAAGACTTAGCCTTAAACATTTCCTCCAGCCGTGCTAACAATTTACTTGCACTGTAGTAATCCAATCGGAAGGTATCATAGCCTGCGGCATACACGCGATTGTGTTCAATTGCGGGGGTATGAGCTAAAAACTTATTACTTTTCAATGCGTCAATTGCTGGTTGATCGCCGGAAAACAGTAAAATAGTTTCGCCATTCAGGCCCTCGGCCAGCTTCTCTCCACCCAGTTGAATAATGTCTTTGCGGTGACCCATACTGGTATTGCCTTTCACTGCATCAGGAACCTGAGCCAGTGTGAAGCCCAATTCCTGCAACAATTTTCCCTGCGCCGAATTTTCAGTCCACAAATTGGCGGTACTGTCTGCCGCTTGATAGACAAAGGCTGAGGTTGGTTGTGGTGGCAGCGTAATGTTCTGCTTTACCTCATTGAGTCGATGAGTGAATGTTGCAATGACTTGCTGCGCATCGGCCTCATGCCCTGTCGCCTGGCCAAGCAAAACCGCCAGCTCTTGCCAACTCTTGTCATCATAATTAATCACCAATGTTGGGGCGATAACCGACAACTGCTCATACAACTTCAACGCCGAATCTCCGCCAGTGGCAGAAATAATAATTAAATCTGGATTCATTCCTGCGACAGCTTCCGCATTCGGCTCTGTCTGGTATATCGGCACCAGTTTTTTAGCTTGGGCAACCTCTGACCATTGGGTAAAGAAACCTTGGTTATCAGCCACTGTGGTATCAGGTACGGTCGCCCCACTGGCAATGACTGGAGCATTGATAGCCAGCAAGGTTCCGGTGATAGTGATGCTGGTGGAGACAATCCGCTTTGGCTGCTGGGTCAGTGTCACCGAGCCTTTCGCCGTTTCTACGGTGCGAGTCCATGTTGTTGCGTTTTGGCTACTTGATGAGGGGGCTTGCTCACTGGTGGTGTCGTCGGCGGGTTTACAGCCGGACAAGCAGAAAATAAGGCCTAAAAGGCCCAGTCCCGGCAATATCGAACGCCATGATTTATGCTGAGTGTATTTGATATAAAAGGACATAATGGCATTTTCTCTTTCTATTTTAACTCCCCCTCATCTGGGGGATATACAAACAAGCGTTACCAATAATATTTTTGAATTTATTGGGAATGTGAATTCTTAGTCGTAATTTACCATTCTCGGAAGAGAATGATAGTCATTATTATTCATGCCATCACAGGTATTGAAGTGGTAGCCTTGGTGCAACACCCCCCTCGCCAGGCAGGACGCCTCATTTGCTGCTTTCGCCCCTACTACCTGCTTCCTCTGTGTTACTTTTCGTGAATTTGCACAAATTAAAATTTTATTAAAATCAAAGTATTGTGATTTTCCATACCATCAAATGTTAATTATTGTGATTTTAATCGCATTCACTGACTAACTTATCCCTTAGATTTAACTTTAATAAACATTAAATAACTAAAATTAACATTTTATGTGCAACGCCAGCAGCTGTAGTTGACAGGACTATGGCTGATCTCTGTTCCCTGCGAATAATTAAAATATGAGGCTCTACTATGTCTGAATCATCAACCGAACCTTTAGTGATACCGAAGGTGCTGCCAGCGGAGAATCATGCTTATCGCAAAGCGGCATGGCATATTTTACCGTTACTGATGCTGTGCTATGTCGTGGCTTATCTGGATCGGGTGAATGTTGGCTTTGCCAAGTTGCAAATGGCCGATGACTTACAATTCTCTGATGCGGTGTACGGTTTTGGCGCCGGTATCTTCTTTATTGCCTACTTCTTTTTAGAAATTCCTAGCAACCTGATGTTGCATCGTGTTGGAGCACGGTTGTGGATTGCGCGCATCATGATCACTTGGGGCATTATCTCGGCGGGAATGGCTTTTGTTACCACGCCGATGTCATTTTATGTGATGCGCTGTTTATTGGGGATAGCTGAGGCTGGCTTCTATCCGGGGGTGATCCTTTATATTTCATATTGGTTCCCGACTAACCGTCGCGGCCGAATGTATGCCTTATTCGCCACCGCAGTTCCATTATCTGGGGTGATAGGTGCGCCGCTATCTGGCTGGATAATGGATGCCTTTAATGGTTTCCACGGCTTTGCTGGTTGGCAATGGATGTTTATTCTGGAAGGCATTCCCTCGGTACTCATTGGTATTTTGGTGATTTTTAAACTGACGGACAGGATCGGGCATGCCAAATGGTTAACCGATGAAGAGAAAAAAATCCTCCAGACCAATATCGATAATGACACTCAGCACCATGTCCACAGCAGCCTAAAAGAGATTTTCCTGCAACCTCGAGTCTGGTTGCTTACCCTTATTTATTTCTGCCTGATTGCTGGTTTTTACACCATTGGTTTCTGGCTGCCGACACTCATTAAAGACAGCGGCGTTACCGATATTTTGTCCATCGGTTTACTGAGTGCGATTCCTTATGCGGCAGCAGCAGTGACAATGGTCGTGGTCTCACGTAGTGCCGACCGCTTGCGGGAACGGCGCTGGCATCTGGCCTTAACCGCGACATTGGGCGGGATTGGGATGATTATCTCCGCCAGCTTCAGTGACAACATCATCATCGCTATGGTGGGATTAACCATGGGAGCGATGGGGGCATTGAGCACTTTGCCACTGTTCTGGAGCTTACCGACAGCATTCCTTGGGGGCACTGCCGCTGCCGCAGGTATTGCGTTGATTAACTCTTGGGGCAATCTGGCGGGCTTCGCCGCACCTTATATGATGGGCTACCTAAAAGATCTGACTCAAAGTACCACCATCGGCATGTTGATTATTTCCACCATGCTATTCATTGGGGCGGGGTTAGTCTTTTTAGTTCCAGCCAAAACAGTTAATCGCTAACCGCGCAGATAAAAAAGGATATGACGATGAACATAATGGTAACAGGTGCTGCTGGTTTTCTGGGGCGTCGATTAATTGAACGTTTATTAACACTGGATTATCTGACGGATAGCCAGGGTCATCAGCGCAGTATTAACAAAATCATGGCTTGTGATGTGGTGCCGCTGAGTGCGATTACTGATGAGCGAGTGCAGGTTTTTTGTGGGGATATTGCCGATTCGCAATGGTTGGCGAGTATTTTTGACCAGCAGGTTGACACTGTTTTCCACCTGGCGGCGGTCGTTTCCAGTCAGGCGGAAGAAGAATTTGACCTGGGAATGCGCATCAATTTTGATGCCACCCGCGGCTTACTGGAACGGGCGCGCCAGCTAGGGCACTGTCCTAAAGTCATTATCACCAGTTCAGTGGCTGTATTTGGTGGCGAGTTACCGGCAGTTGTGCCCGATGAGCAGGTCTGGGCGCCGCAAAGTTCTTATGGAACACAGAAAGCCTTGAATGATTTATTGCTGGCAGATTATACCCGCCGAGGATTTGTTGATGGTCGTAGCTTGAGAATGCCCACTATCGTGGTGCGGCCCGGCAAACCAAACCGCGCCGCTTCCAGCTTTGCTAGCGGTATTATTCGTGAGCCATTACAGGGTGTTGAGGCGATTTGCCCTGTGAGTCCACAAACACCTTTGTGGTTGTTGTCGCCGAAAATGGCGATTAATAACCTGATCCACGGTCATCAATTGGATGCCAGTCAGCTTAAGTCAGGGCGAGTGATTAATCTGCCAGGACTATCTGTTAACGTGCAACAGATGATCGATGCATTACGGCGTATTGCGGGTGCAGAAGTGGTTGATCTAATTAAAGTTCAGCGAGATCCACTCATTGAGAAAATTGTGAACTCCTGGCCTGGAAATTTCGAGGCTCATTATGCCAAAGCATTAGGTTTCAGCAGCGATAAGGACTTCGACAGTATCATCAATGACTTTATTCTTGGTGATCTACCCCATCGCAGAGGTTGAGTTGCACTGATCCTGAGTTTAACGCTGCCAAGTGCATTGCCCTACACTTGGCAGTGGTTTAATGAATAAAATAGTTATTTCTCCTGCCTTAATTGATTATCCCAAAAACGTCTAAAGAATCCATTCTGATAAATAGATAAATTCTGCTTTATATTGTGCCTGATAGTTTGACGTGAATTTTTGTTATAATTTTATTTATCACGCCCAATCTTATTTAATAAGATATTTAATTCTGCAAAAGTAAAAGAGGGCAATGGCCTTCTATAATTAAATTAATTGATATTTTTATAATTTCTAACTTAATTAGATATAGGTGCTGTATTTATATTCAAAATAAATACATATTTTGTGAAAAACACTGAAATTTACTAATGAATTATCGATTGAAAATGAACGATGCTTGTTTACATTTTAATAGATGAAATCAATTGGTTAGCTGTTATTGATCGGTGCTCTTGATCTTTTGTATTGGTTTTATGCTATTTTATTGCTTAATCCTGATAATCAGCTTTTTCCCTGCATAAATTATCAGCGATAAACACCTTGAAATCTCAAGGAAATAAACTAAAAAAATAAAACACAGGGGTATTCCCGTGAATTTTCTAAAACATATCACCATCAGGATGGCGTTATTCTCTATTCTTGTTATATTTTTGTTGCTCTGGGGAGGCGTTTCAACATTTACATTATTTTCACTTAACAAATTAACGCATTCCCTCCATCTGAGTTCGGAGCAACAGAAAAGCGTTAATATTATTAATCGGGGTAATGACCAATATTTCCGTGTGGTTACTCGTTTAACGCGTGCGGCAGCTTATCGTCAAAATGGTGCAATTGCCGATGCTGACCGCGAATTAGCTTCAGCCGGTGTCGCTCTTAAAAACACACAAGAAGCATTGCAGAAATTTAAGCTGCAATCTCATGAAGAAATGGATACGGCTCTGACTGAGAAAACTATCGAAAGTTGGTCGGCCCTGTTGGGCAAAGGGATTGAACCAATGTTTAAAGCGGTGTCTGCAAATCGCTTTGAAGACTATAACCGCATGTTTAACAATGAATATCCACAATTGAGCCGGGAGTTTGGCGCCACAATCGAGAAATACAATTCGGCGGTGGATAAATCAACAGAAGCAGCCAGTTTGCGAGTGGAGTCTCTGGTCACGTGGTGTGAGCGGGCGTTACTGGCCGCACTTATTGCTGGCATCGTTATTTTGGTATTAACCGACCGCTATATTGTCAGCTATTTGGTGCGCCCACTGGATTCAATCAAGGTGCATTTTAGACGATTAGCACAAGGGCAATTAGGCAGACCAATGGCTGAATTTGGTCGTAACTGTGTTGGACAATTAATCCCTTATTTGCAAGAAATGCAAAATAGCCTGGTAAATACAGTATCGACTATTCGTAGTAGCACCGATGCTATTTACACCGGTGCGGGCGAAATAGCCGCTGGAAATGCCGACCTTTCTTCGCGTACCGAGCAACAAGCTGCGGCATTAGAAGAAACCGCTGCCAGCATGGAACAGTTAAATGCGACGGTGAAACAGAATGCCGAGAATGCCCATCAGGCCAGTAAATTAGCCGAGAATGCTTCTACAACAGCCCAAAATGGGGGCCGCATTGTTAATGATGTTGTTGCGACCATGAGTAGCATTACCGAAAGCTCACGCCGCATCGCCGATATTATCGGCGTGATAAACAGCATCGCATTCCAAACCAATATTCTGGCATTAAACGCAGCGGTTGAAGCAGCACGCGCCGGTGAACAAGGGCGCGGTTTTGCGGTGGTCGCCAGTGAAGTCCGCAATTTAGCACAACGCAGTGCGCAGGCGGCTAAGGAAATTGAAGGGCTAATTAGTGAGTCGGTATCACGGGTTAATATGGGGTCACAGCAAGTTTCGAGCGCGGGAGAAACCATGAACAGCATTGTTCAGGCGGTGACGAATGTGACCGATATTATGGGCGAAATCGCTTCAGCTTCTGATGAGCAAAGTCGAGGGATCAGCCAAATTGGTCAGGCGGTTGCAGAAATGGACGGTGTCACACAGCAAAATGCCTCATTGGTACAAGAATCTGCTGCCGCAGCGGCTTCATTAGAAGAACAGGCTCGTCAACTGACTGAGGCTGTATCTGCTTTCAATCTATCGGATAATATGCAAGCAGCTTAATTATGATGTAAAGAGAGATTAAATTTAGACAATAAAAAAATTGCCACAATAATGGCATGGATAAACCATCAGATTGTGTTGGATAACGGGCATAATCTGGTGGTTTTTCATTTCCTGTTACAGATTTCTAGTTATAAAGTCGATATAATAATCATGTTTAGTATGGCTTAATTAATAATAAAAAATATATTTTACATTGGGTTAAATAACATGATTAATTTGCGCGGTATTTTATTTTTATTGATGATGGTTGTTTCATCATCATCTTTTGCCATTAACTGCCAGCGAGCAGCGACGCCGGTTGAGTACACAGTGTGTAGCAACGAGGATCTCCATTGGTTGGATCAAACTTTCAGTGATATTTATCAAGCCATGCTAGTGAAATATGACACTGAAACTGTTTATCAGCAGCGGCAGGCATGGGAAAAATCCCTAAATAGTTGTACCAGTAATAGCTGTATCCAGCGCGCCTATTTTCAGGGCATTGCCTCAATGTCTGATATTGACAAAAATTTTGACTGGAACGGGCAATGGTGGAATGTCACTAAAGGTAATGACCGGGGGGGGTTATCAAAATAACCCGGGTTACTGAGTGGGGGTTCAGTATTGATAGCCATGCCTGGTCGGGTGAAAACTCCGGTAATTTTAGAGCGGAAGCCCGTAAAATCGAAGGATTGGCTGTGGTTGATCTTATTGAAAATACAGCTAATTGTCGGCTATTACTGATCCCGATAAAAGATGGTTCTATACAAGTGCATAGCAATGGCAGCTGGGGATGTCGTATCTCGATGCCGAAAGATGTCTTTATTGACGGGCAATATGTTCGAGCCGAAAAAGATCCGCGTGAAATACCGACTTTACTATCCATTGGTATTTTTACCGATGCCAAGAACGATCAGATTTTCCGTGATTTAGTCGGCGAACATTATTCCCAATTTGTTGCTTCGGCTAATGTCTATATCTATAGCCAGGACAGGGATAATCGCGGTGCAAAAGTATTATCGACTTGGGTCAGAGGGGCGGCAAATAAACGCGCATCGATAATTATGTACAATCGCAGCGGTTTGATGTGGGCTGCATACGTTGCGCCTGATAAAAATGGAAACCTGCGGATTCATTATTTTACTAATGTGCCTGAAGATAAAGCCATAAGGCCGAAAACTATAGTCGCATGGCAGCAAGCCTTTATGGATCATTAAACCCCGCAGATTGGGTGCGGTAGGGTGGTTAGCTGCCTGTTGTTCCCCCAAGAATCGCTGATGTGTATAAGTGATTCTGGGGGAACTTATTATCTATCTATTTACTTGGTTATTTTTACTCTAACGTACCCACCACATTCAATGACATATCATCGGGTATTTCGTTATAAGACAATACGTTAAGCCCATTGCAGAATAATCGTGCATAGCGTGAGATCAGAGGCCGCAATTGTGGGGTGACCAGCAAAATAGGTTGGTGATTTTCAGCTTTCATTTGTTCTTTAATGATTGGCATATTTTGTTGCAACTGGGTCAGAATATTCGGATCAACGGGGAAATTATCCAACACGACTTTTCCTGCCTGCTGCGCCTGAGTGAGTGAGCCAAGCAACATATTCTCTAGTTCGTTATTAATAGTATAAACCCACAGATTTTTATCATCGCCATTGATGCTATTAACGATACCGGTTCGTAGTGCGTAACGCACATCAGAGGTCAATAAAAGTGAATCTCTGGTCATATTGGAACTGTCTAATAGCGTAGTCGCAATAGTTACAATATCTTTCAGCGAAACATTTTCGATCAATAACTGTCGGTAGACTTTCAATAATTCACTAAAGTTAAATGCAGCAGCAAAGTCCTCCGCCAGCCGAGGGGATAATGATTCAAGCCGTTGGTGTAATTGGGTTATATCATCATAGTTAAATAATACCGGTAGGTGCTCTCGCGCCACTTTATTGACATGAGTTGCGACCACACTGGCACAATCGACTATTTGGTAACCAAAGTTTAAGGCATTCGCCTTATTTTGTGGATCGATCCACACGACAGCCAGGCCATAGGTGGGGTCTATCGACAAAATACCATCTACTTCCCCATATTGCTCCGCAGTCGGAATTGCCATTAGCTTATCGATATAAACCTCACCGCCCGCGACTTTGACGCCATTGACATTAATCGAGTACTGAGAGGGTTTTAAGCGAAAATTTTCCCGTACTTTAACTTCGGGTAATATAATTCCGCAGGTTTCAGAGATAATTTGCCGTACGCCACGTAATCGCTGAATTAAGGGGCGACCTTTCGCTTCATCAACCAGTGTTACCAATTTATAACCAAGATTTAGGCCAATAGGTTCGATAATGGGAATATTATCCCAATTAATATTTAGCGAGTTATCTTCTGAAATTGTTTGGTTGAGGGCCGTAAGATCGGGTTCAATATCCGCTTGCTGTATTTTTTTACTTTGCTGCCAAGCGGCGAACAGGAGTAATCCGGTGAAGCATAGAAAGGCAAGATGGGGCATCCCCGGCACAATGGCGAGAATGAACATCACAAATGCCGCAGCATATAAAATGGTCGGTTTTGCCAGTAACTGATCTTTGATTTCATCAGTCATATCACCGCCATCACTCACGCGGGTGACAATAATTGCCGCAGCGGTGGCTAATAACAGTGAAGGAATTTGTGCGACCAGGCCGTCACCAATGGTCAACAGTACATATTGCTGGAATGACTGGCTGGCACTGAGATCGTATTTGAAGATACCTATACAGATACCGCCGATAACATTGATAACCAAGATCATAATACCGGCGATGGCATCACCACGTACAAACTTGGATGCGCCATCCATTGCCCCATAGAAGTCAGCTTCGCTTGCGACTTCTTTGCGGCGCAGACGTGCCTGTTCTTGGTTGATTAATCCGGCGTTAAGGTCGGCATCAATGGCCATCTGCTTACCCGGCAGCGCATCCAATGTAAAGCGCGCGGAAACTTCAGAAATTCGCTCGGCACCTTTGGTTACGACCACAAAGTTGATTGTCGGGGTGGTATCGGAGGAGGAGCGGCAAGAAATTGTGGCGCAATTGAATGGGCAGACCATCTTTTCGCAACAATCTTTTATTTCCATTCCCTCTAAAAGTAAAAGTGGCGGCGGCAAGTTCTCCGACAGCATTGATGGCAAGGAGCAAGCGAAAGAGGTGAAAAGTAATCTGGCTATTGAAGTGCCGGAACCGGAACAGTCACTGGAAGATGTGGTGGATAAATCACGTAAGGAAATGGAAGAGCTATCACGCATTATTATGCAAATCACTTCCACTTACGATGCGCAATCCAACTTGCAAATGGAAGTGGTACCGCAAGGGCTGCGGATTCTGATTCAGGATGATAAACAGCGCGATATGTTCCAGCGCAGCAGTGCGGTATTAACCCCATTCTTTAGTCGGTTACTGGCAGAATTAGCCCCGGCATTTAATGAGATGGACAATAAAATCATTATTACCGGCCATACCGATGCATCGCGCTATCGTGATCAGGTGTTGTACAACAACTGGAACTTGTCTGGTGAGCGGGCCTTGATGGCACATAAAGCACTGGTAAAAGGCGGGCTGGATGAAGGAAGAGTGCTGCAAATCAATGCGATGGCTGATCAGATGCTATTAGATTCTGTCGAACCTCTCGCAGCTAAAAACCGCCGTATTGAAATTATGGTATTAACCAAAACGGCTTCAGACACCTTATATCAGTTCTTTGGCAACCACGGAGAGAATGTAGTGAAACCGGCAGCCAAGAAAGCCGGATAGTTATATTCATCTTTTCACCGCCCAGTCTACCCTCGAACCTTCAGGGCTGGGCGGTGCTTTTTAGCATGATGGTTTAAACCGAGTTGCAATACCCGAACGCGGAGTTCGGGCGGCAAAAATTAGCGCGGTGTGATAGTGACCGTATTGCCATGGGTCGCAATAGTGACTCGCTGGCCCGGTTGGAACTGCGTGACCCCTTGAGCCTGAACTACCAGGAAGGTGGTGCCATTATCACGGCGCACTTCCAGTTCGACCCCACTATTGCGGTTCATCATGCTCTGGACTTGTTGACCCACAACCCCACCAGCAACAGCACCTGCTGCGGTACCAAGACGACGGCCTGTTCCACCACCAATAGTGTTACCCAAGAACCCGCCGACCACCGCGCCGCCAATGGCACCGGCAATATTATTGCCATCCCCGCCCTGAATAGTGACCGGACGGACAGAAACCAAGGTTCCGTAACTGACGGCCTGGGCCTGACCGGCTTGAGAACTGCTGAATGTATCGCCTGAAAGAGTATTATTATTGGCGCAGCCACTGAGTGTGGCAACGGCGATAGCAACAGCAATGAGTGGCTTAATCATAGAGACCCTTCCTGGTTGAAGTTGTTGCCAGATAACATTTATCACATAACCGATTGAATAGTGACCGGTAAATTAATCATAGCACGACTTGCTTTGCCATAAATTGATTCATGCACAAAATACATAATTAACTCATTATATTTCAGCTGTTACCCCATGATGATCCGTTTTGTAACATTAAAATGTGCTGCTAAAAAGGGTAAAAACACCGGTGACAAATCTTCAAACTGAATGAAATTGATAAAAATCTGATAGCCGCCAGATTTAACAATTCATATTAGTGCCGCTGTAAAATTAATTATAAATTGCCAGGTCAGATTTATATTTACGAATTTTTCTCATTTCATTTTTTATGAAAGTGAAATTTTTGTTTCTAGTTAAGTAACTAAAAAAACTAATAATTAATTAAATTCATTATAGCGAATCACACTTTTGGGTCTAATGATATTCAATTGTATTAACCCGCGTCATATTGCTACCTGACAGATTTTTAAATTTCTGGCAAATGAAATAGTTGCTGAAACGGTTTTAGTTCACAGATATTTCCCCCGTGCTAATTCAATCAATTTCCATTGATAAAGATCAACTTAATTAAAGTTGCAGAGTTACAAACTATTAACAGAAAGCCACGTTTTTTATGGGGATATACCCGTTGTTAATATCGGGTATGTGAACAATAGAATAATAATACAGGGGAAAAAAACATGCTTTCCCAGCATGGCGTTAACCGTCGTGATTTTATGAAGCTTTGTGCCGCATTGGCGGCCACCATGGGTCTCAGCAGCAAGGCTGCCGCTGAAATTGCCAATACAGTCAGTTCACCTCAGCGCCCGCCGGTTATCTGGATTGGCGCTCAGGAGTGTACCGGTTGTACTGAATCACTGTTACGTTCAACTCACCCGACCATTGAGAATTTGCTGTTGAGTGTTATCTCAATGGAGTATCACGAGGTGCTCTCTGCCGCTTTTGGTGAGCAAGCGGAGGAGAATAAACACCGGGCCATCGAGCAGTACAAAGGAAAATATGTGCTGGTGGTGGATGGGTCGATTCCACTGAAAGACGGTGGAATTTACTGCATGGTGGCGGGTAAACCGATTGTCGAGCATATCCGTGAAGCTGCAGAACATGCGGCGGCCATTATTGCTATTGGTTCCTGTTCCGCCTGGGGCGGTGTGCCAGCGACCGGTGGCAACCCGACTGGTGCGGTGAGTTTGCAAGCAGCACTACCGGGCAAAACCGTGATAAATATCCCCGGCTGTCCACCCAATCCACATAATTTCCTGGCAACAGTGGCCCATATCATTACCTTCGGGCGGCCACCGGCATTGGATAGCAAAAACCGTCCGACCTTTGCTTATGGTCGCTTGATTCATGAAAACTGCGAGCGCCGACCACACTTTGATGCTGGCCGTTTTGCCCGTCAGTTTGGCGATGAAGGTCATCGGCAGGGTTGGTGTCTTTATCATCTCGGCTGCAAAGGGCCGGAGACCTACGGCAACTGCCCGACATTGGAGTTCTGCGATGTTGGAGGCGGGATTTGGCCGGTGGGGATTGGGCACCCTTGCTATGGCTGCAATGAAGAAGGGATTGGCTTCACCAAAGGCATCGCCCAACTGGCGAATGTTGAGAACCCGACACCGCGTGCTGAAAAACCCCTCATTCATAATCCAGAAGGCGGCGAGATTTCGACGACCGCGACGGCACTACTGGGCGGCGTGGTGGGATTGGTCGCCGGTGTCAGCCTGATGACGGTACGTGAACTGGGGCGGCAACAGAAGCAGCGCCGCAAAGATGACGATCACTCATCGCGGGAGGAATAGCCGTGAACCGACGTCACTTTTTCAAACTAGCTTCCGGCGGTGTGCTGTTGGCGGGGCTTTCCCCCAGCAGCAAAGCTGAGGTACAAAATCGACCACCGATCCCCGGCGCGCTGGGCATGTTGTATGACTCGACATTATGTGTGGGTTGTCAGGCCTGCGTGAGCAAATGTCAGCAGGTCAACCACAGTGAGGTCTATGCCAGTGGCGAGGCCCTTTGGTCAGACAACGACAAACTCAGCCCCTACACCAACAATATCATTCAGGTCTGGACCAGCGGCGCGGGCATTCATAAAGATCAATTGGAAGATGGCTACGCCTATATCAAAAAGCAATGCATGCATTGCGTTGAACCTAATTGTGTTTCTGTCTGCCCGGTTAGTGCGCTGCGCAAAGATACTAAAACCGGCATTGTTCACTATGACCCGGATGTCTGCACCGGTTGCCGCTACTGCATGGTCGGCTGCCCGTTCAATGTGCCGAAATACGATTATCACAACCCGTTTGGCAAGATTCATAAATGTGAATTGTGCAACCAGAAGGGCGTCGAGCGGCTTGATAAGGGCGGCTTACCCGGTTGTGTCGAGGTCTGTCCGACAGGAGCGGTGATATTCGGCACCCGCGAGGAGTTATTATCCGAGGCGCAGCGACGGTTGACGCTGAAACCAGGCGAGAATTATCGCTTCCCGCGCCAAACACTCAGCGCCAATGACACCTACGAGCATCCGGTTGCCCACTATGACCCGCATGTTTATGGCGAGAAAGAGGGCGGTGGCACTCAGGTATTGGTGCTGGCGGGCATTCCGACCGAGAAACTTGATTTGCCCCCTCTGGCAGAACTGGCGACTGGCGCGCGTTCTGAGCATGTCCAGCACACCTTGTACAAAGGCATGATCCTGCCGCTGGCGGTATTGGCGGGGGTTACCGCGTTGGTGCATCGCAATACCCGTGATGAGCGCAAAGACAGCGATTCTGACAAGCACGATAAAAAGGACGGCCATGATGACGATGCATAAATCCAGCCCACTGGGTGGGCGGCTGGTCAGTTGGCCGGTGATGCTGTTAGCGCCTTTTGTCGTGCTGTGCGCGCTGTTGATTGTCAAACGTTTGGTGCTGGGCTTGGGGTCGGTCAGTGACTTGAATGGCGGCTTCCCGTGGGGGATCTGGATTGCTTTCGACCTACTGGTCGGCACCGGTTTGGCGTGCGGCGGCTGGGCATTGGCTTGGGCAGTTTACGTGTTCAACCGAGGCGAATATCACCCGCTAGTGCGCCCGGCGCTACTCGCCAGTTTGTTTGGTTACGCGCTCGGTGGGCTTTCTATCACCATCGACGTGGGCCGTTACTGGAATTTGCCTTACTTCTTTATTCCCGGCCATTTCAACGTCAATTCGGTGCTATTCGAAACCGCCGTCTGTATGACCATTTATATCGGCGTGATGGCAGTGGAGTTTGCGCCGGCACTGTTTGAACGGTTGGGGTGGAAAGTTTCGCTGAAGCGGCTGAACAAAGTGATGTTTTTTGTTATCGCGCTCGGTGTGCTGCTGCCGACCATGCATCAGTCTTCAATGGGATCATTAATGATCGCCGCCGGTGCCAAGATCCATCCGTTATGGCAAAGCTACGAGATGTTGCCGCTGTTCTCCCTACTGACCGCCGCCATTTTGGGCTTCTCGATTGTTATTTTCGAAGGCTCGCTGGTACAGGCCGGATTACGGGGACGGGGAGCCAATGAAGCGCCATTATTCACACGATTAACCACCATCATCGACGTCTTTTTACTGCTGTTTATCGTACTACGTCTCGGTGAAGTTATGGTGCGCCATAAGACAGAATATCTGTGGCATTTTGACCGCTATGCCATCGCTTTTTGGGCTGAAATTATCCTGATGGCCTTGCCGCTACTGATCTTCCGTATTCGGCGGGCCAGAGAGGATAGCCGGTTACTGTTTATCGGGGCGCTGTGCATGATAAGTGGTGGGGCGCTGTGGCGGCTCAATTACTCACTCTTAGCCTTCAACCCCGGCGGCGGCTATAACTACTTTCCCACCACCAGTGAAATCCTGATCTCCATCGGCTTCGTTGCCATTGAGGTCTGTGCCTACATTTTATTGATTCGACTGTTGCCGGTGCTTCCTGCTCACGGACAGTTACATAAGAATAATCAGACAGAGGTAAAGCATGAGCCAACGCATCACCATTGATCCCGTCACCCGTATTGAGGGGCACCTGCGGATCGACTGCGAAATTGAGGACGGCAAAGTCATTAAAGCCTGGTCCTCCGGCACCATGTGGCGTGGCATGGAAGAAATTTTACAAGGCAATGATCCGCGCGATGCCTGGATGATTGTGCAGCGCATTTGCGGCGTCTGTACCACCATTCACGCCATTGCTTCAGTGCGGGCAGTGGAAAATGCATTAGGGATGGAAGTGCCAGTTAATGCTCAGCATATCCGTAACTTGATTCTGGCCGCGCACAGCATTCATGACCATATCGTGCATTTCTATCAACTCTCGGCACTGGATTGGGTGGATGTCACCTCTGCGCTGCAAGCCTCACCACAAAAAGCGGCTGCGATGCTGAGTGGGTTGTCCAGTTGGCCGTTGAACAGCGCGGAAGAGTTCACCCGGGTACAGCAGAAAATCAAAGAGTTGGTCGCCAGCGGGCAGTTAGGTATTTTTGCCAACGGCTATTGGGGCCATCCGGCGATGGCATTGCCGCCAGAGGTCAATTTGATTGCGGTGGCACATTATCTGCAAGCGCTGGAGTGCCAGCGTGATGCCAACCGTATAGTGGCGGTGCTCGGCGGTAAAACACCGCATATTCAGAATCTGGCAGTGGGCGGGGTTGCCAACCCCATTAATCTGGATATGCCAAGTGTGCTCAATCTGGAACGCCTGATGTTGGTGAAATCCTTTATTGACCGGCTGGGCAGCTTTATTGAGCAGGTTTATAAGGTCGATACCGCGGTGATCGCTGCTCACTATCCGAACTGGCTCAATCTGGGCAAAGGGGCGGATTACTACCTTAGCGTGCCGGAACTGCCAACCGATCGTAAAGGGGAAACCTTCCTGTTGCCGGGGGGATATCTGGAAAAGGGGGCTTTCCGCCCGATTACCAATCACAACGATCCGTATTTGATCAAAGGTATCGCCGAGAGCGGCAAACACGCCTGGTATCAGGACGACGAACCGCTGGCACCGTGGGAGGGGAAAACCAACCCGAATTACACCGGCTGGCAGGAAGACGGCAAATATTCGTGGGTAAAAGCGCCCACTTTCTACGGCAAAACAGTGGAAGTGGGGCCGCTGGCGTGGCTGATGTGCGGGCTGGCCGCCGGACATGCACCGACTAAACAGCATTTCACTGACATTGGTGCGGCTTACCAAAAACTGAGCGGGCAGGCTATCACTCAAGATCAACTGCCATCGACGCTGGGCCGCATTATTGGCCGTGCGGTGCATTGCTGTGTGCTGCATGAAACCCTGGCCCAACAATGGACTGCACTGGTCACCAATATTGGTACTGGTGATGTCGAAACCTTTATCAAGCCGGACATTCCTTTGAATGGCGAAATCCGTGGTGTGGGCTTTGAAGAAGCGCCGCGCGGCATGTTGTCGCACTGGGTGGTTATCAAGGATGGCAAAATCGCCAACTATCAGGCGGTGGTGCCATCAACCTGGAACGCTGGCCCACGCAATTATAACGATGAGCCGGGGCCATACGAGCAAGCGCTGGTGGGGACACCGGTGGCAGATCCTGCCAAACCACTCGAAGTGGTGCGGACCATTCACTCATTCGACCCGTGTATGTCCTGTGCTGTACATATTGTTGATACAACGGGCAACGAAGTGACCAAAGTCAAGGTGCTGTGATGGGGATTTTGGTATTAGGTATAGGTAATTTATTACTCAGCGATGAAGCTGTCGGTGTGCGAATTGTTGAAGCGCTGGAGCAGCGCTTTCACATCCCACCGGGGCTTGACGTACTGGATGGTGGCACTGCTGGGCTGGAACTGATGGAAGCGATGGCCAATCGCGAGCATTTGATTGTGGCTGATGCGGTGCTGACCGGGCAACCGCCGGGCAGTGTTGCGGTACTGCGCGATAAAGAGATCCCGGCGATGTTTAGCCGCAAAGTGTCACCGCATCAGTTGGGGTTATGTGATGTGCTGATGGCGCTGCAATTGACCGATGAATTCCCGCGCCAGCTGACTCTGGTGGGGGTGGTGCCCGAATCACTGGCACCGAATATCGGCCTGACGTCGACAGTCACGCGGGCCATAGAGCCAGCGCTGGAACAGATTCTGGCGGCATTACAGGCTAGTGGGATCACCCTCAAGGCACGAGAAGAAAGTCATGTTTGATGTCATTGCCGGTCATGAACAAAACCCAGCGGCATTGCTGGAACAGGTTTTCGGCCAGGTGGCTGCCGATGAAATGCGCGGCTTGCCATTTTACCGTGACCACATTCCGCTGCGCGCCTGCGGATTTCAGTTATTTGAGCAGCAATGGATCGGCGCGTTATTGACCCCGTGGATGCTGAGTTTAGTGGTATTACCGGGGCCGCAGCAGAGCTGGCAATGTCGTGCGGTGGGGGAGCGGCTGATGTTGGCACTTCCTTGTGGCGGCATTAGTTTTACCGTCAGCGAAATCGCTGGTTGCGGCCAGTATTTGAGCCGCTCATTGATGTCACCGCTGGACACCTCGCTGAGTGCTGAACGGGCGTTACAACTGGCGGAGCAAAGTGCGCGTATGGCGCTCTCACTGCCGGTGATGGATGCCGATGCTCCCGCTGACCCACGGCGGCGGGCTCTGTTTAACAAAGTTAGCCAAATAAAGAATCAGCATGCATGAAATAAGTTTGTGTCTCAGCACGCTGGAGCTGATTGAAAAACAGGCGCGGCTTAACGGTGCTACGCGGATAACCGCGGTCTGGCTGGAAATTGGCGCGCTCTCCTGTATTGAAGAGAGTGCCTTACGCTTCAGTTTTGAGGCCGCCAGCCGCAAAACACTGGCAGAAAATTGCCAATTGCATCTCAGCACCTTGCCCGCGGTGGCCTGGTGTTGGGAGTGCAGCAACAGTGTTGCCATTGAACGGCATGATGCCGGGTGCCCGCATTGCGGCAGCCATGCTCTGCAAGTAGAGAGTGGCAGCAATTTGCAGGTGAAACAGATAGAAGTGGAATAATTCTGAAGGAGTGAATTCCTATGTGTACGACTTGTGGTTGCGCCAGCGGCGAGAGAAAGATCGAGGGCGACGACAATCATCAACATGATGATCACCACCACGACCACCATGACGATCACCACCATCATCATCACGATGACGGCTACCACCACGATCATCACCATGACCAGCACGAAAGTGATGCCCCGACGCAAAAGATTCAGCATAAACATAAACACAAATATGTTGCCAAGGGGACACAGCCGGTGATTGTTCACCATCACTACTATTACCATCAGGGCGATGTTCACCATCACTATCATGGCAAAGCGCCAGAGCCGATGGCGGCCACTGAACCCGAGGACACAGACGCGCCCGTCTCCGAGCCGTTCACTCCACAAGTTCATGCTGACCAGCAAGGGCTGCATTATGGGCAGGGTGAAGCCGGTAGCCATGCGCCGGGCATGGGGCAGCGCCGTTTGTTGCAAATCGAGCAAGATGTGCTGAGCAAAAATAATCAGTTAGCCAGCCATAACCGTGAGCATTTTGTCGAGCAACATATTCTGGCGCTGAATTTGGTTTCCAGCCCCGGTTCCGGCAAAACCACGCTGTTGACCACCACTTTGCAGCTGCTGGCTGGGCAAGTGCCTTGCGCGGTGATTGAAGGTGATCAGCAAACGACTCATGATGCCGAACGCATTCGCGCCACCGGTGTCCCGGCGATTCAGGTCAATACCGGTAAAGGCTGTCATCTGGATGCGCAGATGGTACATGATGCCGCGCACCGCCTGAATCTCAGCAATGACAGCCTGTTGTTTATTGAGAACGTGGGTAATTTGGTGTGTCCGGCCAGCTTTGACCTCGGCGAACGGCATAAAGTGGCGGTGCTTTCGGTAACGGAAGGCGAAGATAAGCCGCTGAAATATCCCCATATGTTTGCCGCTTCCACACTGATGATTATCAATAAAATCGACCTGCTGCCCTATCTGGACTTTGATATTGAGCAGTGTATTAATTATGCCCGTCAGGTGAATCCTGAAATTCAGGTGATTGCGCTGTCAGCCAGTAGTGGCGAGGGAATGGATATGTGGCTTGAATGGCTGGAGGCACAGCGATGTGCTTAGGCGTACCCGGCAAAATAGTCGCGGTGGGGGAAGATATCCATCAACTGGCATGGGTGGAAGTGAGCGGTGTCAAACGTGAAATCAATATCGCGTTGGTGTGCGACGAGTCACCGTCTGACCTGCTCGGCCAATGGGTATTGGTGCATGTCGGGTTTGCTATGAGCTTGCTTGATGAAGAAGAAGCCCAGCAGACACTGGCGGCATTAGCCCATATGCAAGCCGTTGGGCTGGATCTGGATGATGTCGCCAGCGAGGCTAATGATGCGCTACGTTGATGAATTCCGCGATCCGGCACTAGTCAGTGCATTATTACAGCGGATCGAAAACTTACTGCCACAACTTGCCGATCAACAACGCTTGCCGCTGCAAATTATGGAAGTGTGTGGCGGCCACACACACGCGATCTTCAAATTTGGTCTGGATCAACTGCTGCCAGACGGTTTGGAATTTGTTCACGGGCCGGGTTGCCCAGTGTGTGTATTGCCGATGGGCCGTATCGACAGTTGTTTGGAAATTGCCGCTCACCCACAGGTGATTTTCTGCACTTACGGCGACGCTATGCGGGTGCCGGGGCGTAATGGCTCAATGCTGGATGCCAAGCGGCGCGGGGCAGATATTCGTGTGGTTTACTCGCCGCTGGATGCCCTGACATTGGCACAGCGCCATCCTGATCGCGAAGTGGTATTTTTCGGCCTCGGTTTTGAAACCACCATGCCTGCTACCGCCTTAACACTGCAACAAGCCAAACGGCTGGGGCTGACCAACTTCACCGTGTTCTGCCAGCACATCACTATCATTCCTACCTTGCGCAGCCTGCTACAACAACCCGATGTGCGCATTGACGGTTTCCTCGCACCCGGCCATGTCAGCATGGTGATTGGTACTACGCCATACGACTTTATATGCAGCCAATTCAATAAACCGCTGGTGGTCACCGGCTTTGAGCCACTGGATATTTTGCAGGGGCTGGTGATGCTGCTGGAGCAGATGGTCAGTGGGCGTTGTGCGGTGGAAAATCAATATCGGCGCATTGTGCCCGACAGCGGTAACCTGCTAGCGCAACAGGCGCTGACCGAGGTATTTGCAACCAAAGAGCGCAGCGAGTGGCGTGGATTGGGCGAAATCGCCGATTCCGGTGTACAGCTTAGCCCGGCTTATCAGGCGTTTGATGCTGAGCGGCGCTTCACCCCGCAGCAGCAACGAGTGGCCGATGATCCGCGATCCCGTTGCGGTGATGTATTGACCGGGCGTTGCAAACCGGATCAATGCCCGCTGTTTGGTGGCGAATGCACGCCAGATAATGCATTTGGGGCGCTGATGGTTTCCTCCGAAGGGGCTTGCGCCGCCTACCATCGCTACAAATAAGGCCACAACTAAATGAATAAACAAGAGATTACCCTGGCACATGGCAGTGGCGGGCGGGCAATGCAGAGCTTGATAGAATCTCTGTTTTTGGCGGCGTTCTCTAACCCGGCGCTGAATGAGCGGGAAGATCAGGCGCGTATTGCGTTGGCGGATCTGGTTGCACAGGGGGATCGACTGGCGGTATCGACCGACAGCTATGTGATTGATCCTATTTTCTTTCCCGGCGGCGACATCGGCAAACTGGCGGTGTGCGGCACGGCCAATGATGTGGCAGTGAGTGGCGCGACTCCGCGCTATCTTTCCTGTGGTTTTATTCTGGAAGAAGGGCTACCGATGGCTGCTCTGGAGCGCATTGTGCATTCAATGGCGGCCACCGCACAGCAAGCGGGCATTCAGATAGTCACCGGCGACACCAAAGTGGTTCAGCGCGGCGCGGCTGATAAGATCTTTATCAATACCACCGGCATCGGCGTTATCCCAGCAGATATCCAGTGGGGAACGGCGATGATCCGTGCGGGCGATCGGATCGTTGTCAGCGGCACCTTAGGTGATCATGGCGCAACTATCCTAAATCTACGCGAAGGTTTGGGGCTGGAGGCGGAACTGACCAGTGATTGCGCGCTACTGGCACCTTTGATTGCGCCACTACGCCATATTACCGGTGTGCGGGCGCTGCGTGATGCCACTCGTGGTGGGGTTACGGCAATTCTGCACGAATTCGCCGCCGCCAGCGGCTGTGGCCTGGAAATCAACGAAGCGGATTTACCATTAAAACCGGCGGTACGCGGCATTTGCGAATTACTCGGGCTGGATGCACTCAACTTTGCCAATGAGGGCAAGCTGGTGCTGGTGGTCTCACCTGAGGCGCAAGATGCTGTTTTAGCTGAATTACAACGCCACCCACTCGGCCGTGATGCCGCCGTTATCGGGCAGGTGACTGAGAATAAACAGGTGCGGTTATGTGGCGCATTTGGCGTTTCACGTAAACTGGATTTGCCGTTGGATGAGCCGCTACCTCGAATCTGTTAGCTTGGAGTTTTTGTGGATAAAAACGGTCTCAGTCTGCGGATAAAAGGTAAGGTGCAAGGGGTGGGTTTTCGCCCCTATATCTGGCAACTTGCTCACCGTTTTGGCCTGCAAGGGGATGTCAGTAACGACAGCGCGGGGGTGACGGTTCACCTATGGCAAGCCCCGGCGGTGGCGGATTTTTTACAAGCATTGCCACAAGATTGTCCACCATTGGCGCACATTGATAGCATTGATAGCACGCCATACCACTGGGCGCAGCCGCCGCTGGATTTCGTGATTCAGCACAGCGGGGCCGGTCAGATGGACACCCAAATTGTGCCGGATGCCGCGACCTGTGATGCTTGCCTGAGTGAAATGAATAACCCTGCTAACCGTCGCTACCATTATCCTTTTATCAACTGCACCCATTGCGGCCCACGTTTTACTATTATCCAGCGCATGCCGTATGACCGCCCTTTTACCGCCATGAGTAAGTTCCCGCTGTGTGCGGCTTGTCAGGCCGAATATGACCACCCCGCAGACCGCCGTTTTCATGCCCAGCCCAATGCTTGCGCAGATTGTGGCCCGCAACTGTGGCTAACGGGAGCTGATGGGCAGGCTTTAGCGCAGGGCTTCTCCGCATTAGATCAAGCCGCTGCTGCGCTGTTGGCGGGCGAAATTGTGGCTGTCAAAGGGCTGGGTGGTTTTCATCTGGCGGTGGATGCCACCAATGCTGTCGCCGTGGCCCGCTTGCGCGAGCGTAAACATCGGCCGTCTAAGCCGCTGGCAGTCATGTTACCGGATACCGATTGGTTGCAAAGCTGTGTATCAAGTGCTGATCATACTGCATTGCTCGGTTTGCTACGCAGCCCGGCCGCCCCGATAGTTCTGGTGGCAAAGCAGCCGGAAAGCCCACTTTGTGCGGCGGTCGCGCCCGAGTTACCCGAAATTGGCGTGATGCTGCCGGCTAACCCACTGCAACATTTGCTGCTGCAACAGGTGGCGCGCCCGTTGGTGATGACCTCCGGTAATGGTAGAGGTAAGCCGCCCGCTCTGAGTAATCAACAGGCCCTGAGTGCCTTGAGTGAAATTGCCGATTACTGGCTGCTGCACGACAGGGAAATCGTGCAACGCGCAGACGACTCATTGGTGCGCCTGACGCCGCGCGGGGCTGAAATGCTGCGCCGCGCCCGAGGTTATGTACCAGACGCTTTCGAGTTGCCGCCAGGGTTTAGCCAGCAACCCGCTATTTTGGCGCTGGGGGCCGATATGAAAAATACCTTTTGCTTACTGCGAGACAGCAATGCGGTACTAAGCCAGCATTTGGGTGATCTGGAAGATCGCGATATTGCGCAGCAACAGCAGCAGTTACTCGCGCTGTTTTGCGATATTTATCATTTTACCCCGCAGGCGGTGGTGGTGGATGCGCACCCCGCTTATGTCAGTCACCAATTTGGCCGAGAATGGGCGGCGCAACACCACATTCCCTGCGTGGAAGTGCTGCATCATCATGCTCATTTGGCGGCTTGCCTGGCAGAACATGGTTGGCCGCGTCAAGCTGGAGCGGTGATAGGCCTGGCGTTGGACGGGCTGGGATATGGCGCGGAAGGGAAGCTATGGGGCGGCGAATGCCTAAGAGTGGATTATGTGAATTGTGAATACGTTGGCGGTTTGCCTGCGGTGGCTTTACCCGGTGGGGATCTGGCCTCGCGCCAGCCGTGGCGTAATTTACTGGCGCAGTTTCAGCGCTTTGTACCGAATTGGCAAAACGTGCCCGAGGCGGCAGCGATCCCCCAACCGCAGGGTGAGGTACTGGCGCGGGCGATTGCGCGCGGCATTAATGCGCCATTAGCTTCATCGGCGGGGCGGTTATTTGATGCGGTAGCGGCGGCGCTAAATATTATACCTCAGGCCATCAGCTGGGAGGGAGAGGCGGCTTGCCTGCTGGAGGCTCTGGCATGGCAAAGTTCCAGAACAGTTCCACCCGTTACTATGCCACTACGCGATAATCAATTGGACTTAGCGACCTTTTGGCGACAATGGCTGGCTTTCGATGCTGCACCGGCTGAAAGAGCTTATGCTTTCCACTTTGCTCTCGCGCAGGGCTTTGCGGCTTTGGCTCGACAGGCAGCACAGCGCTTTGGCATTGAAACTATTGCATTTTCTGGCGGTGTGCTGCATAACCGATTGCTACGTGAATTACTCAGCGAACAATTGCAGGATTTCCAGCTATTGATGCCCCAGCGCCTGCCAGCCGGTGATGGTGGTCTGGCGCTGGGGCAGGCATTAATAGCGGCTGCGCGTAGCTGATCAGGGCGTAATATCAAACAACTACAACAGAAAGGTTGCCTTGTTAGAGTTGGCGCGACTAAAAGTGGTTATTGGAGGATTATTTGATGGATTTATTCCCAGATGCACTGGCCAGCGCTTGCTTACAGCAATTTCGTACCACGCCGCCATTGGTGCATTGTCTGACCAACGAAGTGGTGCAGTCATTTACAGCCAATGTGTTACTCGCACTGGGGGCTTTCCCTGCGATGGTGGTAGAGCCGCAAGAGGCGGCGCAATTCAGTACGATGGCGAACAGTTTGCTTATCAATATTGGTACGTTGCATCGGGCGCGAGCAGAGTCGATGCTGAGGGCGATAACCGCAGCTAATCAAGCGGGCACACCATGGGTACTCGATCCGGTTGCTGTGGGTGGCCTGGCATATCGCACTGATTTTGCCCACCATTTACTCACCCTAAAACCTGCGGCTATACGTGGAAATGCCTCAGAGATCATGGCATTGAGTGGTATGGCAACCATGGGGCGTGGTGTTGATAGTGTCGATACGTCACTGGCGGCATTACCGGCCGCTCGCCAATTGGCACAGCGCGCCCAGACAGTGGTTGCGGTGACGGGGGAGGTTGATTACATCACTGATGGTCAGCGCGATGTTGCGGTGACTGGTGGCGATAAGCTAATGACCCGTGTAGTCGGGACCGGCTGCGCATTATCTGCGGTGGTGGCGGCATTTTGTGCGCTAGAGGGGGATCGTTTGCACCATGTTGCGACCGCTTGCCGAATTATGTCGCAGGTAGGGGGGCAAGTATCTCAACGTGTTGCAGGGCCAGGAAGTTTTGTGCCAGCCTTCCTTGATGGCCTTTATCAATTGGAAACCCTGTCGTATTAAGTCTCGCCTGATTATATTCCCAGATTCAAATTAATGATGAGCCTCTTAGGAGGCTTGTTATTATTTAAATAATATCCAGCAAATGTTTTGGCATGGGTTAAAATTTGTATGGAGAGCACTGTCATTCTTTTGTCTTCTTGGTCTTTTTCTACATCCCTGTTTTTTAGCTCCCTAATAAACATATAGGAAAATACAATGGCCATTCTGAATAGTTATAAAATTGCGGCGTTATTTACCATCGGGATATTTGTGGCAGGATGCACTTCAAACGTAACAACCAGTGCGCAATACTCTGGTTTTATTAGTGATTATAGTAAATTGCAAGAAGCTGAATCTGCGAGTGGCCAAAAAGTATTACGCTGGGTCTCCCCCGATTTTAATGCTAAGAAATACACCGGTGTTTATTATACGCCATTGGTCTATTACCCAAGTTCTGCACCTACTCATCGAGTAAATCAAAAAACATTAGATGAAATACTGGCTTACGCGAATAAAAGACTTAAAGAAGCTGTTAGCCACCAATTACCGTTAGTCAATTCTCCGAAAAGACGTAATACATTGATTGTTCGGGCCGCCATTACTGCGGTTTCCGCCGAAGATAAAAATCTTGAAGTCTATGAGATGATACCTATCGCCGCTGTTATTGCCGGAACCATGGCAGCCAGTGGTAATAGGGCACAACAAGCCGCACTTTACCTAGAAGTACAGGTTATCGACTCCAATACCGGAAAACCGGTCATTGTCGTGGTACGTAAAGCTTATGGTAAGGAAGTGAGTAACAGTGGTGAACCTATTACCGCTGATGAAGTAAAAAGCACAATAGATGGATTGGTCTACGACATTATTAATTTCAAGGCCAAAAGCCAACCCACCTCGTAAAATACCTATTACCGCTCAGCCTCTGTGAACAATTAATCTGGAGACTGGGCGGTACCTGATGAAAGGTTACTCACTGTGCCCTGCTTGATGAGTAATATTTAATAGCTCACTTAATTTCATTGGTTTTCCTAACAGATAGCCCTGAGCCTCATCACACATTAACGTTTGCAGATGCTCGAGTTGTTCTACGGTTTCAACCCCCTCAGCGGTCACGGTCATGGACAGGGCATGGCCGAGGTTAATAATGCCCTCTACTATCGACCGACCTTCATGGGATTGTGTTAGTTCATCAATAAAGCTCTTATCAATTTTCAGGCCATCGAAGGGGAAACGGCGCAGATAATTCAGTGACGAATACCCGGTGCCAAAATCATCCATTGATAAACGCACACCCAAGGCTTTTAAGGCTGTCATGGTTTTAAATGCCCCATCTGCATCTTCAATCATTATCCGCTCAGTGATTTCCAGTTCCAGCCGATGACTGGGTAAGCCGCTCAACAACAGGACTTGCCGCACACGTTCGATCAACCGTTGGCTTCTGAATTCAATAGCAGAAATATTGACTGAAATAATCAGTGATGCCGGCCATGTTGCCGCATCCTGACAGGCTTGCAGCATTGTCCAATCACTGATAGCAGTGATAAGGCCAGTTTCTTCTGCCAGAGCAATAAATTGATCTGGCATCAGCAGCCCTAACACTGGGTGATTCCAGCGCACCAGTGCTTCGGCACCGGTCAGTTGCGTCCCTTTAATGCGATAGCGCGGCTGATAGTAAAGGCTAAATTCATTATGTTTAATCGCCTGGCGCAAGAAACGCTCCAGCTCGCTGCGCTGCATCAGGCGGTCATTCATTTCACTGGAATAGAAACTCCAGCGGTTACTACCACTGTTTTTAGCTTCATACATGGCAATATCAGCAAAGCGTAACAGCTCCTCGGCTTGCATTGAGTCCTGCGGTGCCAGGGCAATACCTATGCTGGCACTGATAAAAATATCTTTCTCATTAATGAGATACGGGCTTTCTATACGCGCGATAACACGGGCGCAGAGCTGTTCTATTTCTTTGGTTGAAGATAGCCCGCTAATAATCAGAATGAACTCATCCCCTCCCTGGCGAGCCACTAAATCCTGATCGCGCAAACAACTTCTCAGGCGTTCAGACACCTGATGTAACACCTGATCGCCCGCCACATGACCAAAGGTATCGTTAACCGGTTTGAATTTATCCAGATCAACATTGAGGATCACCAATGGATGCGGCGCAGCGGCCAGATTGCGCAGTTTGTTTTCCAAAAACTCTTTCATTCGCAGGCGGTTGGGCAAACCAGTCAGCGCATCATGCAGAGAAAGATGTTGGATTCGCTCCTGCGCTTCTATCTCTCGGGTGATGTCCGAGGCGGTGCCCCGAAAACCAATATTCTGGTCATTTTTGATGATAGGTTTGGCATAAATCCGACAAATACGTTTGTCGCCTTTGGCGGAGAAATAGGTGCATTGCAGCTCATTGCGCGACTCAGTCAAATGTGTGTATTGCAGCCAGGAGCGCAGCGGGATCACGTCACAATTTAACAGTGAATCGAGATTACGGCCCAGCCATTGCTCAACACTTAGCCCGGTAATAGTTAAAAATCGCTGAGATAGATAAGTGATGCGCAGATCGGCATCTGTTTCCCAGAGCCAATCAGTGGCCGCTTCCGCCACGTGACGAAAGCGCTCTTCGCTGGCGATTAACGCTGCTTTATTTTCATCGGCAGCGCGCGCCTCTGCCATGGCGCGGCGCAGAACCCACCAACCGCTCAGCCCAAGTACCAGGGCAACCAACCCCAGCAGTGGCAGCAAGATATTGAGTAGTTGAGCGCCCGGCATGTTTTGATTCCAAAGCAGTGTCACACTACTGTTGTCATTTGACGATAATTGTAGTGAGGGATTGGACGCGGCATCTTTTTCATCCTGGGGAATGCGGAGTTGATGAAGACCGTAACTCTCCCCCAGAATATTCAACTCACTTTGGGTCAATAAGTTGGCGAAGACCAGAACTGACGGTGGGCCAGCAACGGCTTGAACTCTAGGGTCATTGCCGGGGGTGATTGCGGCCGCAGCAATGACGGCCGGTAGCCCATTAACATTGATGATTTCCGTGGCCGCATACTCTTTTTCAGCCTGCCTACGCACCGAATCTATAAACGGCGTAATATCTTCGTGGAGCCAGTCTTGTAGACGGGTATTCGCCAATTGCCCGTTGATGACGGAATAACGAGTGTTCCCTTGCCCATCAATAACAAAAACACCCTCGTAGCCAAAGTTTTCGTAAAGTGATGGCCCCATATTTTGGCTGACAAAGGCCCAGTTAGGGTCAACTGTGACATGCAAATGTTTATAAGCATCACCCCAAAAAGCGTTATCTTTTATTCTGGCTTTTATGGATTTTTGGCGCATTTCCCATGCTTTTTCCACCAGAAACCGGCTTTGGGATACCGCTTGTTCATTTAATTGTGACGCGATGTAGATAATGCCCGCTGCGGCAATAATAATCGTTGCCGCAACTAACAATGCCATGGTTTGCAAAGTTCGCTTGGCAAAGAAAACATTTTCCCCTCTTGCCCGCGGTTCTGGCGGGGTGGAGTTTGTCATAGTCAATTCCTTTATACCCGTCATCGTCCAAATTGGCTCCAGACTGATTAACTTCTCGCTTACTGCATCTTTCGGTAGCTGGAAATCTCTGGGGCATACTTATTAAATATCGGTTTAATCCACAGGAACTGAAGGCTCTGAGGCAATACAAACTAGCATAATTCAGCTGACTTATTATTTGAGCTTAGAATAATATGATGTTTTCTTGCTTTTTTTCTATCGAAAAAGAATGAGAGTAAAGCCAAACTGGCGGTTTACCTCCCCTATTTACTGCGATGAATCTATTCGAGCTGTGCTGAGAGGATTATGACTCAGACAGTGGCCAGCAATATGAATTTTTGTCGCAAGACGTTAAAGTGACTTCAGATTATTATTAATCAAACTAAGCTTTTTACATCCTATCCGAACTAATTACCCGCCGAGAGCAAGGAATGAATGACCATGTCTACACTAAATTGGGTTCGCGACACGATAATGCTTAACGTGCAGCGAGTCTTATGTGCTCGGCGCGATTATCTGCCCGTATATGCCGCTGTATTAATACTGGGTATTAGTTCTCAGAGCGTTATGGCTGCAACACCTTTACCCGCGGTGACCGTCGCAGTCGTGACCTCAGCAACCCCAGATAGAGCATTGCAGTTTCTCGGACGGGTGGAAGCTATTCAGGCGGTGGATGTAACAACCCGAACCGAAGGGTTTATTGCCGCCAGATTGTTTACTGAAGGCCAGATGGTTAAGCAGGGGGATCTCCTATATGAAATTGATCCTGCTTTGCATCAGGCGTCTGTGACTCAGGCCCAGGCCCAGTTAGACAGTGCAACCGCCAGCGCCAACCATGCACAGGTGAATCTCACCCGTTTACAGCGTTTAGGCAATAACCGCTCGGTCAGTCAGGCTGAAGTCGATGAAGCACAAGCGCAGCGAGATATCAGCCGAGCGGCGGTGGCTCAGGCGCAGGCAAACTTGCAGATTCAACAACTGCAACTCAGTTTTACCCGTATTTATGCCCCGATCACCGGCCAAATTGGTCATAGTCGCTTCAATGTTGGCAGTTTGGTTAGCCCAGCCAGTGGCACTTTAGTGAGTATTGTGCAACTTGACCCTATTCGGGTGGCTATAGCGGTCAATGAAAGAGATTACATCACTGCCACCTATCAGTTATCCACGACAGGTACAGCCTCTGCCAGCGACAACAGCGCATTGGCATTTGAGCATTTCACTCCGCGTATTCAGTTGGCAAATGGTAAGCAATATCCCGAAAGCGGTGTTTTTGAATCTGTCGATAATCAAATTGATAAACAGACTGGGACTGTGACGATTCGCACCCGTTTTGATAACCCTCGGCATTTGTTATTGCCCGGTGGGGTGGTGAATGTCTCGCTGGCGGCTGAAACCGCAAAAGCAGTTACCGCCATCCCGATTGCAGCATTGCAACAAAATAAGCAGGGCCATTTTGTGTTGGTAGTCACAGATAAAGATCAGGTAGAAGTGCGGCCGGTCACCCTAGGCGAGCAGTTTGAACAGCAATATGAAGTGAAAGATGGGTTGAAAGTGGGCGAGCGCGTGATTGTATCGGGGCTACAGCATGTTCGTCCGGGTATGACAGTGAGCGCCAGTGTTGCCACGCCGCTGACTGCGAACTAAGGGGAAGGACAGATGCTGCATTTCTTTATTCGTCGCCCCAAGTTCGCCATTGTTATTGCGCTAGTAATAACCATTGTTGGCTGGGTGTCACTGCATGTGATTCCGGTCGAGCAATATCCGGATATCACGCCGCCAGTTGTGTCGGTCAGTGCCGTTTATCCGGGGGCCAGTGCCCGCGATGTGGCGCAAGCTATTGCGTCGCCGCTGGAGGCTCAGGTCAATGGTGTCAGCAATATGCTGTATATGGAGTCTACCAGTGGCAATAACGGCAGCTATCAACTGAGTATTACCTTCGCCAGCGGTACCGATCCGGATATGGCGGCAGTTGAGGTGCAAAACCGCATTTCTCAGGTGAGTGCTCAGCTCCCGGCTGAAGTGAATGAAAATGGTATTTCAGTGCGCAAACGCGCTTCTAACCTGCTATTGGGCGTGAGTGTTTTCTCGCCGAAACAGACCCATAACGCGCTGTTTGTGAGTAACTACACCAGCATACAGCTGCGTGATGCTATTGCGCGAATCAATGGTGTAGGTGATGTGCAGGTGTTTGGTGCGAGGGATTACAGCATGCGCGTGTGGTTGAATCCGCAACGCATGGAATCTCTGAATGTCAGCGTGCAGGACATTATCGCGGCATTACAACAGCAGAACGTGCAGGCGGCAGCAGGGCAGATTGGCTCGTCACCGTCGACCCCAGACCAGCAGCAAACCCTGACAATTAGCGGGCAAGGGCGGCTGAGTGATCCACAGGAATTTGCCAATGTCATTATTCGCAGCAATCCTCAGGGCGGTATGATTCGGCTGGGTGATGTTGCGCGCGTGGCACTCGGGGCGCAGAATTATCAAGTCAGTGCGGCACAAAACCAAACTGAGTCAGCCTTTTTGGTGGTTTATCCGGTACCCGGTGCCAATGCGTTAAATGTGGCAAATGGCGTGCGGGATGAGATGGCTCGCCTGTCAGCCTCTTTCCCTCCCGATCTGACCTATGAAATCAACTACGACTCCACTTTGCCGGTCACTGCAACCTTGCATGAAATCGCGCTTTCACTGACATTGACGCTGATTGTGGTGTTAGCGGTGGTGTATCTGTTTTTACAAAGTATGCGGGCGACCTTTATTGTCGCGCTCACCATTCCGGTTTCGCTGCTAGGCACCTTTGCTGTGTTGTATGTCTTTGGTTACTCAGCGAATACGCTCAGTCTGTTCGCGATTATTTTGGCTCTAACTATCGTGGTGGATGACGCCATTGTGGTGGTCGAAAACGTCGAGCGTTTGCTATCCAATGATCCAGATCTCACCCCGGCGCAAGCAACCAAACAGGCAATGAGCCAGATTGCCGGGCCAATTATTGCCACCACACTGGTGCTGATGGCGGTATTTGTGCCCATTGCTATATTGCCTGGCATTGTCGGGGAGCTGTATCGACAGTTTGCTGTCACCCTCTCGGCGGCGGTAATTTTGTCTAGTATCAATGCATTAACCTTAAGCCCCGCACTATGTGCTGTATTGCTTAAGCGCCGCACGTTGTCGACTACCGGCGTGTTTGGCGGCATCAACCGTGGGTTGGACAGTGCTCGTGATGGCTATGTCTCATTAACAGGGCGAATCAGTAGCCGCGCCGTATTCAGTATTGCCGCGTTACTGCTGGTGGGGTTGGCAACCTGGTGGGGCTATACCCGACTGCCGACCTCATTCTTGCCGGAAGAGGATCAGGGCTATTTCTTTGTCAGTTTGCAACTGCCCGATGGTGCGTCTTTGAATCGCACGCAGACGGTAATGGACCAGATGTACCAGCAGGTGACCGCCAACGACGCAGTCGAGGATGTGATCAAAATCACTGGGTTCAGCTTGCTTAGTGGCAATAACTCGCCGAATGCCGGTTTTGCGATTGTGATGCTCAAACCTTGGGGGCAACGGCCACATATTGATCAGGTACTGGCGAATATTCAGGCCAATCTGGCGGCCATTCCCTCCGCGATGATCATGGCGGTTAACCCACCGGCGATTGCTGGTTTAGGCAGTGCTTCGGGCTTTGATTTGCGGATTCAAGCCCTGTTGGGGCAAACCCCGCAGGAACTGGCACAGGTGAGTCAGGGGATTATTTTTGCTGCCAACCAAGACCCAAAACTGAGTCGGGTGTTTACCACCTTCAGTGCTTCAGTACCTGAAACCAATCTGAGTATTGACCGCGATCGTGCCGCTTTATTACAGGTGCCAGTCAGTCGTATTTTCCAGACTTTACAGACCTCACTGGGGGGGATGAATGCCGGTGATTTCACCCTCAATAACCGTATGTTTCGAGTGCAATTACAAAATGATATGGATTTCCGTCAGCGTACTGCGCAGATCAACAGTTTGAATGTGCGCAGTGATAACGGCGTATTAGTCAGTTTAGCGAATCTGGTCACTTTGACCCCCTCAGTTGGCGCGCCGTTTATCAGCAATTTTAATCAGTTCCCCTCGGTAGCGATTAGCGGGTCTGCAGCTGATGGGGCCAGTTCTGGGCAGGCAATGGCGGCGATGGAGGCGCTATTAGCACAAGATTTACCGCAAGGTTACAGCTATAGCTGGAGCGGGATGTCATGGCAAGAGCAGCAAACAGGCGGACAGGTCGTGTTTATTTATCTGGCGGCGTTAGTGTTCGCTTACTTGTTCCTGGTGGCCCAGTATGAAAGCTGGAGTATACCGCTGGTGGTGATCCTCTCGGTGGTATTTGCGGTGGGCGGTGCGGTCGCAGGGTTGTCAGCGATGGGCTTTGCCAATGATGTGTACGCACAGATCGGATTGGTGCTCTTGATAGGGCTAGCGGCCAAGAATGCGATATTGATTGTCGAGTTCTCCAAAGCTCGTCGGGAAGAGGGTGCGACGATTGCGCAGGCGGCACAAGACGGTGCCAAACAGCGTTTCCGCGCGGTGATGATGACGGCAATCTCGTTTATCCTTGGCGTGATGCCGCTGGTGTTTGCCAGTGGTGCGGGGGCAATGAGCCGTCAGATTATTGGTATCACCGTGTTTGGCGGCATGTTAATGGCCACCGCTGTCGGGATCTTGTTTATTCCTGCCCTGTATCTGCATATTCAGCGGTTACGTGAATGGGCAAAATCGCACCAACAGCCTTCGGATAATGACCCACAGCATTAATTAACTAAAATCCGATTTCCTGCACTAAAGCGCTATCGCCGGCGGCGAGTTGATACCTGGAAACCTGAACGAGGTTTGTGTATCAACTCCTCGCTTTTTTTACACTCATTCGTTGAGATAAATACCTGCGTTTAGTAGCAAAAAAGATCATTATTTTTATGGATATTTATTGGTGATAGATGTTCAACCACTCTGATATAAATATTGCTATTTGATGTGGCCTATATATTTCCTTATTGTTAACGCTAAAATTGCGTTGAGGTTAAAAGTTAATTTTTTCATATAGTTAAATGCTAACGTTCACTCTGCTTGAGTCAGCCATGCTGTTTTTACTATGTCTATTAATACACATAGTTGCTTTTTTTATTGTTTTCCAACCCTAAATAAAATGGCATAAAATTGCCATATAGAAAGTTACTTTCGGCTTTCAAATAACTTGCCGATAATTTATCAGCAGTCTATTTACCTTTTATCAGGGTAAATAGACTGTTATTTGAAAGTATATTTTCTTAATGCGGAATGTGTACTCTAGGGTGAGAATGAAAATCAGGGTTTATAGCCAGGACAACTATTTGACTACCGGCGTTAATGAGTTAATAAAATCAATCCCCTTAAATGGGGTTTATTGTGATGGCAGCATCATTATTATCGATTTATTGACTCCGGACTTTATGCTGCATAGCGACTTTTTTTCAAAAGAATGTTGTCACGCTATTTTTCTCGTCCGTAATGTTAATATAGATTTTTGGCTACGAAGAATCCCACATTGCTTTGATATTCATCTTATATCAGGTCAGATATCGCAGGAGGATTTTACGACTGAAATAAAAAAACTGATAGTCAATATTATGTGTCTTAGTTGTTATTGGGGAGGGATGAAAGAAGAGAGGGCTGAAATTTTAACGATGGAAAATAGCCTGACACTGCGTGAGTGTGAAGTGCTGAAGCTATATTGTATGGGGATGGGGGTTGAGGATATCGCCAGAAAATTGGTCATTCATCCTAAAACAGTCAGTGCGCATAAATGCTCTGTAATGAAGCGTATGATGTTAAAGGGTAATGCAGATTTGTTTGATATACACCAGCAAATAAATAACATTGAAGCCATTATAAGTGCTCAGGAACAACAATTTTCATCATTATTAACACCTTCACAGCAATGTAGACTTATTTCATCGATTAATTAACTTACCTTTGAATAGAAAAATAATTCATTAAAACTTATAGTTATTACTATACTGGTATAATTATTTTATCACATTAGGTATTGGCTTCAATGAATAAGCACTTATCAGAAATTGCCAGATTAATTGGCAATGAAATAGAAAAACATAAATCCTCATATTATATAAAATTCAAGAAGAATCAGAGAGTTGATTTTAAAAATAATGATCGTATCTATTTCTTGTCAGCGGGTTGTGTATCATTTTATCGCTATAACGATGATGTCCTTACCATTACCAAAGACGCTCCTTTCATGTTGGGATTAGCCCAAATGAAAAGCGAGGTAAAAAGTCATTATGTGCGCTGCAATACTGAATGCGAGATGTGGGGGATCTCGATAAGCGACGCTTGTATCTTGTTCGATAGTAAAGCTTTATGGGGACATGCTTTTGATATTCTTACAGATCAAGTTCAGGAGTATTTCAAAAGAGAACATATGATTTTGCAAAAAAACACCTATGGCATAATCAATGAGCACCTCAAGCATATATGGGAAATGGATGAAGAAGTGAGAAAGAAAACATCCATATATAGCTATATTTTGACAAGAAACCATATATCGCGGAGTGCGATACATAAAATAGTGAGAGAAATGATGATAGCGGGGGACATTATCGTCAATAGAGGTAGATTGATCGATTTCAAATGCCCTGAAAAGGCCGTCTGACAATGCTATATCTTCGAGGTTGACTACTTAGTGACCATGAGCGAAGTTTGTCTGGTGTATAAGCTTCACTTATATAATCGATCGCGGCATCAGTATATACGGCTGATTTTTATAGTAAATATGGTATGAAAATCCGCTTGTTCCGCTATTTTATGGTCATTACGAATGCATTTTTGGTAAAAATAAGTTAATATATTTTAATGATTACAGGCTGGGTCACCCTACGCACCTCCTCGTTTTACAACTATTCTTATAAATATCTCACGAAATTTGAATGCTAATTGGGTATTGCTGCGCACCATCATTTTCATACTTTATGCAGTGGAACTATCAGGAACATAAGGAAGAAAAAAATGGGACTACGAAGAAAGAGTGTTAAACCTATGCAAATCAATGATATTACGATCATTGATGACGCAAAACTAAAGAAAGCTATCACCGCAGCAGCGCTGGGCAACGCTATGGAGTGGTTCGACTTTGGTGTCTATGGTTTTGTCGCATTCGCACTTGGCCAGGTGTTTTTCCCCGGCGCTGACCCCGGTATTCAGATGATTGCCGCACTGGCGACCTTTTCCGTTCCTTTCCTGGTTCGGCCTCTCGGTGGCCTATTCTTTGGTGCATTGGGTGATAAGTATGGGCGACAAAAAGTTCTGTCAGTCACCATCATTATTATGTCAGTCAGTACCTTCTGTATTGGGTTGATTCCCTCCTATGCTTCGATAGGTATTTGGGCGCCCATCTTGCTGTTATTAGCCAAATTGGCACAAGGTTTTTCAGTTGGTGGCGAATATACCGGCGCAGCTATTTTTGTTGCTGAGTATTCACCGGACAGAAAACGTGGCTTCCTCGGCAGTTGGCTGGATTTTGGTTCCATTGCCGGTTTTGTTCTCGGGGCTGGCGTTGTATTACTGATATCCAGTATTGTCGGCGAGGCTAGTTTCCTTGAATGGGGATGGCGTATTCCGTTCTTTGTGGCGGCTCCATTAGGACTCATTGGTATCTATTTGCGTCATGCGCTGGAAGAAACACCGACTTTCCAGCAACACGTCGACAAAATAGATAATGACTCGCGCCATAATATTGCTCAGCCGCCGAAGGTTTCTTTCCGCGAAATTCTGACTAAACAATGGAAGAACCTGACTATTTGTGTCGGTATGGTGATTGCGACTAACGTCACTTATTACATGCTACTGACCTATATGCCGAGCTATCTGTCTCACAGCCTGCATTATTCAGAAGACCATGGTGTATTGATTATTATTGCCATCATGTTGGGTATGTTATTTGTTCAGCCGGTAATGGGGTTAATGAGTGACCGATTTGGCCGTAAACCTTTTGTTATATGCGGCAGTATTGGGTTGTTTATTCTCGCTATCCCAAGCTTCATTTTGATTAACAGCGGCATTATCGGTTTGATATTCTGCGGCTTGTTGATTCTGGCGATTTTACTTAACTGTTTTACCGGTGTGATGGCATCGATATTACCGGCGATGTTCCCAACCCATATTCGCTACAGCGCACTGGCTATCGCCTTTAATATCTCTGTATTAGTCGCAGGCCTGACACCGACAGCAGCCGCATGGTTGGTTGAAACTACTCAGAATCTATTTATGCCAGCCTATTATTTGATGGTAGTAGCGGTTATTGGTTTGGTGACAGGGGTGTTTATGAAGGAAACGGCGAATAAGCCACTGAAAGGGGCAACACCTGCGGCGTCAGATAGAGCCGAAGCCAAAGAGATATTGCAGGAACATCATGATCACATTGAACAGAATATTGAAGATATTGACCAGCAAATCGCGGATCTTGAGAAAAAAAGAAAGAATCTGATTGCTCAGCATCCGGATATTAATTAAAACGGTTTGGGAGGGGTATCACAGTTTTAGTTTGATTTAGATCAAGAAAATCCATTTCTATACAATAGCTTACCTTTATATTCAAATCTGTCTTTGACCCTCCCCCAGGGGGAGGGTTTAGATTATCGCCATGATTCCAACTTACCTAGAACATTTTCCTCTTACCGGAAGGATACCATGACAGTGAAAAAGACATTTGCTTCAACTGCCCGACTGGCTATTGTTGCTTTAGCCGCAGTCACTTTCAGCCATTTCGCCTCGGCGGCGACACAAACAGAATTTTTGGATCAACACGGTTTATCTGGAAAAACTACTGAGCAGATGATTGATGCTATTGATCAATCCAAACAAGATCGTCCTTTGGCCTATTCAGCGTCGGTAACGGGGACTGAATTGAAATTATCTGATGGGCAACAGCAGTTTTCTTTCCCGGTGGGGGATAAGTTCTATCTCTCATTTGCTCCTTATATAAACCAAACCCATCCCTGTTTTAACCACAGTTTATCCGGCTGTCGCGGCGAATTGGCGAATACCACATTTGATGTGAAAATTACTGATAAAGCCGGGAAAATTATTTTGCAAGATACCCTGACCAGTTATCAGAATGGTTTTATTGGTGTGTGGTTGCCGCGCAATACAGAAGGGACGATTGAAGTGAGCTATCAAGGTCTCAAAGCAGTATCACCTTTTGCGACCCAAGCTGAAAGCCAAACTTGCATGACGACACTACATTTGCAGAAATAAAGCTTATCAGAATCATCCTGAGGTAAGTTATACGATAATAAAAATCAGCTTAGCGGCTGATTTTTATTATCGTATAACTGTTTAGATGCGTATGTCATATTGTTGGTGTTTTTAAATTATTAAATCCTGCCTATACTTATTATGTTGGTTTAAAATGTCACAGTAAGATAATTTTAATTTAAAATTATTAAAAATAAAATGTTCGATAAATAAGTTATTTATAAAAAAATATTTTTTGAGCTATAGTCTACTTCTTTATGATGCCATATGTAATATTAAACAAAATATCCAATGTCATCAGTGTTTGCTCTCTGAGTTTCCGACTCATGTTCATCAAAGTCGGTTCTATTATGTACAGAAGATTTCATTATGTTTCAACTGATACAAAGCGTTTTGACCAGTTCTTTTAATGCGGTGTGCATTATCTATTTTTGTATTTCGTTACCTTATCTATACATTCTTACCAGAAAAAACCCTAATAAACTTCATTATAAAATTCTGATGGGATTAATTGCAGGTTTTACAGCGTCTTACTTGGCCGATTTTCATGATCAAACCAGTACCACATTGTATGGATTGATCCTCAGTCCTATTGTACTTACTGCATTGATTTTCGGCCCCATTTCATTATTGGTAAGTTATGTTATTCATGTCGCTTTTGTGTTCGGTTTATCACCGTTTTATGATATTTTTATAATGTCATTTATGTTCTTATCAATAGCACTAAAAATTTGGGATAACAAAAAATATTATACTTTCTTTCTCTCGATATTCATTCCTCAATGCATAAATATAGCCCTTAATTTCGATAAGCTAGTACATTTAGGATTTCTTCCTCGTGCCATATTTAAATCAGCAATGAGTATCATCTTACTCTCAATGCTTTATTTGATTTTTACACGTTTTAAAAAAACATTCAGTAAATTCTCTATTCTGAAGTTTCAGTCTTCGACTGACCAACTCACTAAGCTACCGAATAGATTTAGTATCAATCGTCATTTGGATGATTTTAAGAAAACACGAAAGGACTGCTTTATTGCTCTGATTGATATAGATTTTTTCAAAAATGTCAATGATAATCATGGTCACTCTGCGGGTGATAAAATTTTATATGATATTGCTCAGGAGCTGAGGTCGATAATACGCGGAAATGATTTTCTGGGGCGTTATGGTGGTGAAGAGTTTCTATTATTGATTCATACTTCTGATAGAAAGATTGCTAGTGAGATTTTGGACCGAATTATTTTGCATATTCGAGACACCCTATTTGTTACTCCTGATAACCACTCTTTAAGCATTACTATCTCTATTGGTGCTGCTTTGTATGTCAAAGATAGCTCATTTGATCATGCTATTGAGTTGGCAGATAAATCCCTCTATCAGGCAAAGAATGGCGGTAGAGACCAGTTTGTTTTGTTCTAGAGTTAGCCTTTGGGGTAAAGCCTGATTTTACTTAACCTATGTTGTTCCAGCTGATTTTGTTCTAATTTAGGTCAATATTTCACATAAATGGCAGAGGTTGGCTGTGGGTCGAGAAAAGGTTGTTATCGTTATTGATATGCAAAATGGTGTTTTAGCTAATCCTCGCTTTGATCGCGAAGGTAGAGTCACCCGTATTAATCAGCTGATAGATCATGCTGACCAGGTTATTTTCATACAACATATTGAAGATAACATGACCGAGGGGAGTGAGTTGTGGCAGCTATTGCCGGAGCTTCATCACCCGGAAAGCGCAATATCTGTGAATAAAACGGCTTGTGATTCGTTTTATCGAACTTCACTCGATAATGTTATCGCCAAATTGGGGGCAACTCATCTCACTATCTGCGGTTGTGCCACTGATTATTGTGTTGATACCACAGTTAAAATTGCAGCCAGTAAGGGATACGCTCTGACCATTGCCTCTGATGCCCATACTACTGCGGATAGACAACACGTCACCGCCCAGCAACTTATTGCACAGCATAATGAAGTCTGGTCTGAACTTGCCATTCCGGGGAATCGTATTTCTGTAAAAACCACACAGCAGATTCTGACCGATTGGGCTGGTTAACTGTTTTGGCTATATTTTCTTAATACTATTTATCTAAGATAATTTTGGGGAGCGTTTTTTACTCCCCCCAACTTGTTATTTAATCCAATGCTTCTTCCTGCACTTCCAATACATGATATGCCGTTGAACAGAATAGTGAGTTCAAGCGCTTCATATCCCCCAATAGCCCCATATGTAGGCTGCTGGTCTCAATACTTAGCACGTTTTGTTGATGCAAACGCTCAACGTGAGCATGAGAGTAACGGCGGTTTAGTAAGCGAAAACGATGTTTGGCGCGGCGTAAGCGCTTAGCGTTATTAATATCGCGCGATAAAAATACTGACATTCCTAAATCCAGATTCGTCACCAACCGGGCATGTAGGGTATTTAATTCCTCCAACCCTTCGGCTGAAAATGGCTTGCGCGCATTGAGTGATTTGGCGGCGACATCCGAGGTCATGCGGCCAATAATATCGCCTGCTTGCTGGAGATTGACTGCGGTATCAATGATTTCTGCCCATCGCCGTGAATCAATCTCGCCTAATTCATCTTGCTGAATTTGGGCTAAATACAGTTTTATCGCGCTATACAGCATGTCGACTTCATCTTCCAACAAGCTGACTTCATGCTTTTGCTGTTTATTGCCCTCCAACACTTCTTTAAAGCGAAATAACATCTGCTCCAGCACATCCCCCATACGCAGGGTTTCCCGTACTGCGTTGGCTAATGCCAGTGATGGAGTATCTATAGCGGTAATATCGAGATAACGCGGCGCAGAAGGCTGTGCGGTATTGGGGTCATCACTGACCAACCGGTTACAAATACGTGCCATCACTCCAACAAATGGCAACATCAACAAGCAGCGCAGCAGGTTATAGAAAACGTGGAAGTAAATGACCACTTCGGCGGCAGGTAAATTTCGCCCGAACAGCCATTGCCCTAACACATTGACCCAGGGAACCACCAAAATGCAGCCAATAACCTTAAACAGCAAGCTCCCCAACACCACTTGGCGGGAGACGGCATTCTGCCCACGGCTACTGATTAAGGCCAGAAATCCGCTGCCCAGATTTGAACCAATCACAATGCAGAGCGCGATATTCAGTGGCACCAGACCGGTGGCGGCGAGTGTCGCGGTCAGCAGAACGGCAGCTAAACTGGAATAACTGATCATGGCAAACAGCGCACCAATCAGCAGCGCCAGAATGGTATCACCGGTCAGGGAGGAGAAAATGGCCTGAACCGCAGTCGCCTGTGTAATCGGCCCGGCGGCGGTGACAATCAGTTGCAGCGCCAGAATAATCAGCCCAAGACCAATACACACTCGCCCCATCTGGCCCACACGCGCTTTGCGCTGCCCGAGGAAGACAATTACCCCGCCCAAAATCAGCAGTGGCGACAACCAGGAGAGATCAAAGGTCAGCACTCGCGCCATCAGTGCGGTGCCGACATCGGCCCCTAACATAATCACCAGGGCAGGGGACAATGAAATCAGCCCCTGTGAGACAAATGAAATCACCAGCAACGCCGTAGCATTACTACTTTGCACCAGCGCGGTGACGCCAATCCCGGCCATAAATGCCGTCGGTTTTTTCTGGATACTGGCGCTCAGGACTCGGCGTAAATCAGCACCATAAACCCGCATAATACCTGTGCGGACGATGTGTGTGCCCCACACCAGTAGGGCGACAGATGAAAGCAGATGAAGCAGTGTCAGCATGGTCAGTCTCAGATTGTGGTGAGTGGCTCCAGATTATTCCCGTCATTCTTCAAGCTGCATGTGCGTTAGCTGCCTTCGCTCACCTCAGTCACTTACTGGTCGTTGACCTTAAAGTAAGTAGACTCCCGGGGATTTTCTCAGTTGCCGCCTTCCTGCAACTCGAATTATTTTGGGTATAGGTGAAATTGCTCAAGGCTTGATGGATGGCGTCTAGGAGCTTTTTATTATCAACAGTTTGCAGTATGTTTGCCGGTTTGCCCTGTGGTGCCGGAATACCGACATCCAAACGCAGATTCTCCGGGCTAAAGCGTAATGTCATACCGCGGGTCAGTGCCCCTTCCAACGCAACATCAATATAGTCGCGGGTGGTGGTCACGATGCTTTTATCCAGTAACCAGGCGACGACCAGTGCATCATGAACCCAACAACCCGGCAACCCACGAGTTTGCATCGAGTAGCTTATCCACGGGCGCAAAGTTTCTACCAGATAGCGGCTGAGTGGCGAGTCAATTTGCGCAATCTTATCCAAATCTTGATGCAGCATTTGGGTCTGCGTGGTGACATCCAAAGGTGCCAGTGTAATGTTAGCACCGCTGGTCAGCACCACATGTGCAGCTTCGGGATCGATACCAAAATTAGTGTCTTTAAGATAACCCTCGACATTAAAGACGCCTCCCATGATAGCAATTTCTGCCACCGATGACGCCATTTGCGGGTAAAGCTGTATGGCATGAGCGATATTTGTCAGTGGGCCAATAGCCACTAAGGTTATTTCACCGGGGTTATTGCAAATTAATTCACCGATGGCATGGGCCGCTAACGGTGCGCCGGAAGCCACCTGGGGTGGCACCGGTGTTTGTTGCCAAAGCGCAGTTAATCCATTTCTGGCTGCACCATTATCGAGTTTATCGCGCCAAAGTGCAGTTGGCTCCACCAGCGCTTGCGACGCGCCTCGAATGATGGGGATATCCAATCCCAGACGGCTCACTAAATCATGGGCAACAGAAAATCCTACTTCGCATGGGGTATTTCCCGCCACGATAGTGATTAATTCTAATGTTATTTCCGGAGCGGCGATGGCCAGTGCGAGAGCCAAACCATCATCGACATTGGCGCCGGGTACGCCATTTCCTGGGTCACAATCAATAATTAAACGCATGTTTTTAACTTTTATAATGGGAAATCAATTTCTTTGGCTATGGGAACAACCGCAGGACTCACCGATTTGTAGCGAAAAATCGAATTCACGAATAGTCGGTTTACCGTCCCAATTTTTTAGCATTTCTATGGCGGTTTTTGCCATGGCATCCAACGGCTGACGTACGGTCGTTAATGAAGGCACGTTATATTCAGACTCAATGGTGCCGTTAAAACAGATAAGCGCCAGATCTCTCGGTGCGGTCAGATTATGCTCGGCCATAGCGCGTAAACAGCCCAATGCTTGTAATTCATTGGTGGTGAATAGTGCCTGTGGCAATGGCCCTTTCAACATTTGTTGTGCGGCCTGATAACCGCCGGGGCGGGTATATGTGGTCGAGAAAATCCACTCATTGCGTACCCGCAGCCCCGCTTGTTGCAATGCATCGCGCCAGCCATTCAACCTATCTTGAGTATTGAGCATATCCAGCGGGCCGCAAATAATGGCGATGTCACGATGACCATGTTCAATCAGATGTTGAGTGGCCTGAAACGCCGCAGCGCGTTCATCCACACGAATAGCACTGATTTTTTGTGCATCGTCGACTCTGTCGAGCATGACAAAAGGCGTGCCAGTAGCCTGAATTAATTCGATATAGGGATGGCGATCAACACTGGTATATAACAAGCCATCAACCTGACGATGCAGCAAATTATTGATAAGTTCGCGTTCGCGCTGCCGGTCATCTCCCGCATCACCCAATAACAATACTTGCCCGTTGGCAAAGGCTTCACGTTGCAGAGCATGGGCCATTGACGAGATAAAAGGGTTGGAAATATTGGGAACAATCAGGCCATAGGTTTGAGTGGTCCCGCGCGCTAATGATCGGGCAATCTCATTGGGGCGGTAACCGGTTTTTTTAATCGCATCAAGCACGCGTTGTTTGGTGGCGGGAGCAACTGGCCGTGGCCCGTTATTAATGACGTAACTCACTACCGCCACAGAAGTTCCTGCTTCGCGTGCGACATCAGAACGTGTAATACGACGAGACTGCGGGTTGACCAAAGTTACCTCGATGCTAAACATCCCTAAAGGAGATATCTGGGGGAAATCCCCAGTAAAGGTGGCAATAAACTCACTTTACTGGGAATAACAGATAGTTACATCAGAGAATGGCGTTTTCTGCTATTAAATCGCATCTTCTGGCAAATTGAGGTCACGCCCACGAGTTTCTGGCGCAAAGAACGTGGTAACGAACCCAATCCCCGCCATTACGGCGAAATACAGTGCAATTGGCCACCAGTGGCCAGTGAGTGTCAACATGGCTGCCGCGATTAATGGTGCAGTCCCACCGGATAAAATGGAGCCTAACTCTTTCGCGACTGCCATCTTGGTATAGCGATTAGTCACACCAAATAACTCGACACCCCATGCTGCTTGCACCCCAAAGATACCCAGTGACGCCAAACCCATACCTACAATGATAGTCCCCATTACAATAATCGGCTCGCGGGTTTCCAACAGCATAAATGCCGGGAAAGCATAGATAATTAATAACAGGCAGAACCAACGATAAGTAATACGCCGGCCAAAGCGGTCTGACAGATAACCCGCCAGTGGAATAATCAGGAAGCCCAGACAGGAAGCAATAAACACCGCCATGGTGGGCACCGATTTATCCACCATCAGCACTTTGGCAACATAGCCAATCATAAAACCTTGAGCCAGATAAGACGGGCCGTTCTCGCCAATACGCAAGCCCACCATTATCCAAAACGATTTGCTGCGCTGCCAGAAAGTGCGATTATCCACTTCGGCCGTATGCTCGCGGCCCAAGGCTAATGCTTGTTGACGCTGTTGTTCCAACACCAATTTTTGGCGTTCAAAGACCGGAGTTTCACGCATGTGACGACGGATAAACAGTGCTGCACCAGCGATTAAAATGCTGGAAAGGAATGGAATGCGCCAGCCCCAGTCGAGCAGAGTTTGTTTGTCCATCTGTAAGACCAGCAACCACACCAGTGCCGCCAGCAGCGTACCGCTGTTAGACCCCAATGCGATAATGGAAGAGACTAAACCACGCCTTTTGGCGGGAGCATATTCTCCCAACATCACCGCGCCACCAGACAGTTCGGCACCCGCTCCCAGCCCTTGCATAAAACGCAAGAAAGCCAAACAGGCCGGAGCCCACAAGCCGATAGAGGCGTAACTTGGGATCAGGCCAATCATGGTAGTGGAAGCCCCCATCAAGCTGATGGTGGTAATCATCACCACTTTCCGGCCTTTGCGATCACCTAATCTACCGAACAGCAGAGCGCCAATAGGGCGGGCAATAAAGCCGACAGAGTAAGTGGCGAAACTGGATAACAACGCGATTGCAGGTGTTGCTTCAGGGAAGAAGACATCACCAAATATTATGCCAGCCGCTAAACCATAAAGTGCAAAGTCTGCATATTCCATGGCCGTGCCGAGCCAGCACGAAAAGGTTGCGCGCCAAAAGTCTTTACGACCTTCGGGCGTAGCCAGGCGCTCTTCCGCAGCCATGCTCTCTGATGGAGCATTGTCTGCCGCCGAGCTATTTAGTGAAGTCATTAAAAAAGTTCCCCTGGTGTTGAAGCATTATGTTCACGCACTAATGTGTCTTTATTCGTCTGTTACTCAGTTGCCGGAGTTAATCAGCAAAACTGGGTTGAACGAGGAAACATTAGATAACGTTAATCTTGTTTCGTGTTTTTAGTGTATCTACCCGCGTAGATAGATCAAATTAATTATCGTTACTTTAGAGATTGTTCACGAAACTGTCATATAACTGCTTGGAATTTGCACGAAATTTGCGGGCTGGCACAATAAAGTCAGCCATAGGTAAGAATAGAAAATGGGTAAACCGCGATCGGAATAGCGCGACTCAAAGCCGCAATCAGCCTGTTTTTACCGCAGAATAATGGCTAACGCGTGAGCCTTTTCGCTAAAATCGCCTGCCCAATAGCAACATTGCCATTTTTTATTAGATTTTCACTTGCACCGGTAGCATCGGCGTCGCTCTTATTTTGGCTAAGTTTCATCACACCGGTTAGCTCTGTAATCACTATCTCGACCCCGACAATCGCCTTTATCATGGCGTTGATATATTGCTCTGGCGCATCTGCTATTTGCCAGGGCTTTTCCTGCATGGATTCTTGTTGCTTTGTCAGTTGGGTCAACTGGTCATGAAGATAGAACTTATCATCATGAATGATGATTTTTCCGCGTACATGGGCTGCTTGATAGTTCCAGGTTGGCACTTGTTGGTGATGCTCGTGTTTACTGGGATACCAACTGGGGGAGATATAGGCATTTTCCCCACGAAAAATCACCAGCACTTCTTCGTTTTGCTGCACGTCCAGCCAAAGCGGATTTGCTCGCGCTATATGAGCATGTAGCGAACCCGCACCTTCCTCTGAGGGCTGGAACGCGAAGGGAATATGCCAGGCATCGAGTATCCCGGTTTTTTGACTCACAAGAATACCCAGTGGATGTTGCTGAATAAGCGCATGCAAAACTTCTGGGCGATGCTCTTGGAATTGACGCGGAGAGTACATATTCCACTCCTTTAGCTATTTGTTTTTTATATGCCCATATCAAATGGGATGAAAACGGCCTGATAGCGTCGAAAGTACGGTAATAGTGGTTTACTATTAAGTACCAGATTGCTGATTAATTAATGGGCCACAATTAATGTCGAGAAAAGCCAAGGTGGTTGATATTCCGGTCATTGGTGAGTTGAACCGAACCACCGGGAATTTGAGTCTGCAACTGGCGAGATCCCTGCGTAATGCTATCCATAAAGGTGAACTGAAAGCGGGGGATCTTTTACCCTCAACCCGCGTTCTTTCTCGTGCGCTCAATGTCGCCAGAGGCACGGTACTCGAGGCATTTGAGCAATTAAAGGCCGAGGGTTTTTTGGACTCACAATACGGTTCTGGCACACGCGTGGCCCAATTGATTGAGAGTGATATTCAGAAGCCATCACTGGTTATTTCTCATGCCGAGGACGACATTCCTTTATCGGCACAGGCTCAGGCATTTGCCCGAACAGCGGCTCAGATGAAACCTTTGGCACCAGTACCTTTTGCCGTTTCAGTTCCTGCATTGGATACCGCACCCGATGATATTTGGCGGCGGCTGGGTAATCGGGTTCGAGCCAAGGGGCCAGGAGCGCCTTCAGGCTATGGTGATCCACAAGGCGCGCTGGCACTACGTGAAGCGATATGCGAGTACGTGCGCAAATCTCGCTCGGTTCACTGTACGCCTCAGCAGATTATTATTACCTCCGGCACTCAGCAGGGTCTGTATTTGGCGACCCAAATACTGCTTGATGCTGGTGATAGCGCATGGGTTGAGGAGCCAGCATACCCTGGGATTACGGCGATTTTCACTAGCGCATTTCTCGACAGAACGATGGCGAGAATTCCTGTTGGTGCAGCGGGGATTGACGTCACCGCGGGTAGAGATATTGCGCCGACTGCCAAGGTCGCGTTTGTCACGCCATCTCATCAATACCCGCTGGGGATGCCGATGAGCATGGCACAGAGGACGGCACTGTTGGCATGGGCAAAAGAGAATAAAGCCTGGATTGTTGAGGATGATTATGACAGCGAAATGCGCTATTCAGGGCATCCGTTCGCTGCTCTTCAAGGGCTGGATCCTGCCAGAGTCATTTATCTTGGGACTTTCAGTAAAGTGCTTTTCCCTTCTTTAAGACTGGGCTATGCCATTGTTCCTGAAGCGCTGGTTGATGCTTTCTGTGGGGCAAGGGTGTTGATGGACCGTCATCCTCCGAGTGCTGATCAGTATGTGCTGGCCAGTTTTATGGCTGAGGGATATCTCGATCGTCATATCAGGAAGATGCGCAGTGTTTATGCAGAAAAGCACCGAGCGCTGATTGAGGCCGTCAAAACACATATCAACGTGGAACTCGCCGAACTTCAACCTTGTGACCAGGGAATGCACATGGTTTTGTGGCTAAAACAGGGGTTGGATGATAGTAAAGTAGTACAAAAATGTACGGCGACAGGCATATCGGTACGCGCGATTTCCCCTATGTATGGCACCAATATTCGTCGCTCCGGGCTGCTGCTTGGGTTGGGGGGATACAGTAACGAAGATATTGTCCGGGCAATCATTAAGCTGAATGAAATTATTATCTCGCTGATTCCACGACAATAAGAGAGAACGATGGTGCACCAGCGGCACCATCGTTTTAGCTTTATCTGGAAAATTTCTTGGCACCAAATACACACACCAATACGCCAGCCATGACCACAATCATGGACGGTTGCACCGTCTCATGGAGCACCAGGCTGGCGAGCGCCAGTCCAAAAAACGGTTGTAATAGCTGCAACTGCCCGACGGCGGCAATCCCCCCCTGCGCCAGACCTCGATACCAGAAAATGAACCCAATCCACATGCTAAACAAGGAGACGTAAGCCAGCGCTACCCATGCAGCAGTACTCACTGTTGGCATAGTCTCTGGCGCTGTCAGCGATGTTACGCCGGCGGTTAGAGGCAAAGAGATGACCAACGCCCAAGAGATAACCTGCCAGCCCCCCAGTTTGCGGGAAAGCACCGCGCCCTCAGCATAACCCAGGCCGCAAAGCAGCACTGCGACGACAATCAGTACATCACCGGTAATTGAGCTTCCCGAGCTATGGCTTACGGCAAAAGCACCCACGAGCAGACTCCCCAATACAGAGAACACCCAAAAAGCGGCTCTCGGGCGCTCTTTGCCACGCAGGACACCAAAACATGCCGTTGCCAGTGGCAGTAGGCCGATGTAAACCAGAGAATGTGCCGATGTGGTGTGTTGCAGTGCCAGTGCTGTCAGCAGTGGGAAGCCAATGACGACGCCAGATGCCACAAAAATTAACGGCAAAATATCTTGCTGCTGTGGTCGTTTCTGCCGCGTTATAACCAACACACTCAGTGCCAGCAACGCCGCCAATACTGCTCTCATTCCCGTCAGGAACAATGGAGGAAACTCTAATACAGCGACTCGTGTTGCGGGCAAGGAACCACTGAAGATAAACATCCCAATAAACCCATTGACCCAACCTTTAGCTAAACGGCTGTCACTGTGTTTGTTCAGGGGAATATTCCCGTGTGCTTTTTCTGTATGACGCCCCATGGTGCTAAAACTCCAATCCTCAAAACAGGTATGCCTGATTGAGCAATCTATTGTCATAAGTGACAGATTATTTTCCGGATTAAGTGGTCTACGCACAGATCCACATAATGAGATTTTTATCGAACCACTTTATTAATCATTGATCAGTTTACTTAACGTATTAAGTTATTCTCACTAAATGGTGAACCCATATTATTGAGCAACATATTATATTTATTAGAATTGTTAATTTTTCACTTTTAATATAATAAATTGATGAAATTATATACCTATGTCTTATGTTTAATTTGGTTATTATTTCATATTAATAATGTCTTGCTATCTGTTATTTTAATGTTAATAGTGACTATATCAATAATATTATCAATGTCTTTAGTATTGATTATATTGAGTAAAGTATCTATGTAGATGATTATTTAGGTAAATCAAGCTGGTAATGAAAGTGACAAGGGATATTAAGCTATAGCGTAAACAGCAGCGGCCACGCGTAAATAAAAAACAACAAATAACATTAAATGTATTTAACATTAGTTAGTGGCGTGCTTGTATTTAGCGGTCATTATATATGCGGGCAAAGGTTCTGCCTCAATGAGACTTAACGTTTTGTCTGGATGTTGCGGTTATAACTCTTATTTAATATTACATTAGAGGTATTATAAGCATGATAACTAATAAGACGTTTACGCCTGAACGTGAAAAGGCCGCTTTATATTTACTGGGCGAAGCCATGGGGTTTAGCTATCAGGGGGCGCTGCGTGCCGCCGCTGTTTTAGGGGTGGCAGACCATCTGGTTGATGGGCCAAAAACAGCAGAGCAACTTGGCAAAGAACTTGGTGTTAATTCGCAAAATCTGTATCGGGTCATGCGGTTATTGGCAACAAAAGATATCTTTAGGGAAATTGATGGGCGGAGATTTGAACTCACTTTTGCGGCAGAGTTTTTGTGTACATTAACGTCCTATTCTCTGCGCCATGCCGTATTGATGATAACCGATGAAACCATGTGGAGACCTCTCGGGAATATCGTCGACGAAATTCATGGTCAATCTGCTTTTAAAAATATATATGGCATGTCATTTTTCGAATATTGGTCAAAACCACAGACACGTATGCCAGAATATGATTTTCACACTGGCATGTCGTCTATGTCGGTGGTGGAAAACCTCGCTTTGGTGCGCGGTTATCATTTCCCTGAAAACACCACTGTTGCGGATATTGCGGGGGGATTGGGCGGGTTATTGTTAACCGTCTTGCAGGCTAATCCAACACTTTACGGTATTTTGTTTGACCAGGCTCCAATTCTGGCAAGGCATCGCCTGGGTGAATTGGGCGATGATTCTCGCTGGAGACTGCAACCGGGGAGTTTCTTTGAATCCTGTCCTGCGGCAGATATTTATTTACTGAAATACATTACCCATGACTGGCCGGATGAAAAGACTGCCGAAATACTCCACAACTGCCGCAAGGCGATGCTTCCTAATGGGAAAGTGCTGATCATGGATAATATTATCCCCGAGGGTAATGTTCCTCATTTTGGTAAAAATATGGACCTCTTCCTTATGGGGAGTTTTGACGGCGGTAGAGAACGTACCGAGACCGAGCTGAAAGAGTTGCTTGCCAAAGCCGATCTTAAATTAAACCGCATTATAGACACTGGCAGTTATATCTCGATAGTCGAGGCGGTTGCTCATTAAATATTGAGATTCTTATACCCCTCATCGTTCCTGCTGCCTGTGCGTCGGCTGCTTTCCTGCAACTCGAATTATTTGGGGTATAAATTCTCCTGTATCAAACTCAATTTTCTTTCTGCCCGCATATTATTTGCGGGCTTTTCCCTTCTGGTTAATTTGTTAGTACTCGCTCGTGGCTTGTTTATTTATGTCGTTTGTCCAAGGTTTTATTAGGGGTATGACAATCATGGAAATGAATAAAACACTTACACCTGAAAATGAAAAAAATGCATTTTATCTTTTGGAACAAGTGGCGGGGTTTTCCTATCAGGCGTCATTGCGAGCCGTTGCCGTGTTGGGTATTGCTGATAATCTTTTAGACGGGCCAAAAACAGCAAAGGAATTGGCAGATAAAATAGGCGTTGAGGCGTTACCTTTACATCGTGTGCTGCGATTACTGGCGACTCGGAATATTTTTAAAGAAATTGCCGGGCAGCGATTTGAACTGACGCCAGCGGCGGAGTTTTTATGTCAATCTTCTCCCCACTCATTACGCGAAGCGGTACTGATGATCACCGATGAAACCTTCTGGCTCCCGCTGAGTTTAGTTGCCGACAGTGTGCGTGGTCATTGTGCTTTTAATCAGGTTTTTGGTACTTCTTTTTTTGAGTATTGGTCAAAGCCAGAGAATCAGGCCTCCGACTATGATTTTCACAGTGGTATGTCTTCTTTATCTGCCGTGGAGAATCCTGGGCTGGTGCGCAGTTATCACTTCCCAGAAAATATTACTGTGGCAGATATAGCGGGGGGAATAGGGGGATTACTACTGCGGGTATTACAGGCAAACCCCAGCCTGCACGGCATTTTATTCGATCAAGAGCCGGTGCTGGTCAAGAATTGCCTGAGTGAGCTTGGTGATGATTCACGTTGGAGGCTCCAATCCGGGAATTTCTTTGCGTCATGTCCAGTGGCAGATATCTATTTACTGAAAAATATTATCCACGATTGGCCTGATGAAAAGGCAGTAGTCATACTGCAAAATTGTCGTAAGGCGATGCGGGCTAATGGTAAAGTGCTGATTATTGATGCCCTTATTCAGGAAGATAACCAGCCCCATTATGGCAAGAGCATGGATATTATGATGTTGGCATGTCTTGATGGTGGGAGAGAGCGTACCGAAACTGAGTTGCAAGGATTACTCGCCGATGCGGACTTGCGAATAAACCGCATTATAGAAACCGATGGTTTCCTATCAATCGTTGAGGCGGTTTCGCGCTAGAAACTATCCTTTATCATCAGAGCAACTGACCACCAACTCTGCGCGATGAGAAATCATGGCGCAGTAAGTTCAATGGTTGATTTTATATTTAATTAAAACAATTGATTACAGTTAATTTTCTCATCAGAAAAACTTGAGTGATGGGGTTGACTCATTATCCGAGTGAAGATTTATCCGCAGATCCGGCGACCTAAACTATTAATAACAGGCATATATCGGTATTATCCTGATATTAGTAATGCAAATCATTGTCGTTCCCAATCAAGGATATCTACATCCCCACTTTTCAGGAGAGAAAATGCGATTACGTTTAGCTTTATTTTCATCATTACTGGCACTCACTGCTGTGCTTACCGGGTGTGATAATTCATCGGCAACCCCTGAAGACACGGCAAAAATCAGTATCGAACATGCGCAAGGCACCACTCAGGTTCCACTTAACCCGCAAAAAGTCATCATACTGAACCCCTCTGTATTAGATACGGCTGATGCCCTGAATATCAAAGTGGCTGGTGTTCCCCAAACCAGCACCCATCTTCCGGCGTTTTTATCCAAATACACCGGTTCAGAATACCTGAATGCCGGCACCTTATTTGAACCGGACTACGAAGCCCTGAGTCAGGCTAAACCTGACCTGATTATCGCTGGGGGGCGTGCTCAAGATGCCTATGACAAACTGAGCGCCATTGCCCCAACTATCTCACTGGATATCGATCCTAAGCACTTTACCCAAAGCCTGACACAGCGTACGGAACAATTGGCATCTATTTTCGGTAAAGAAGAAGAGGCAAAAACACTGCTGGGTAAATTTACTTCTCAGATAGATGCTATCAAGCAGAAGTCAGCTAACGCTGGGTCTGCCATGGTGGTGATGGTCAGTGGTGGAAAAATGTCGGCCTACACACCGGGTTCGCGTTTTGGCTTTATTTTTGACGAGTTAGGCTTCACTCCTGCGGCCAGCTTCACTGAAGCCGGCAATCATGGCAACGTGGTGACTTCCGAGTTTATCCTTAATGCCAACCCTGAGTGGCTGTTTGTCCTTGATCGCGATAATGCCATTGGCCGCACTGAAAATCAGTCCGCACAACAAATCCTGGATAACCCTCTGATTCGCAAAACCAAAGCATGGCAAAACGATCATGTAGTTTATCTCGATTCTGCCTCGCTCTATATTGCTGGCGGCGTGCAAAGCTATATGCAACTGATGGATAAAATCAGCTCAGTGCTGGATAAACAAGCCGCTACGCAGTAATGCTCACTAATGAAAAATCTTAGCTTTATAGCAGGCCTGGTTATTTTACTGGGCCTTATGGCATGCAGCCTATTTATTGGTGCCGGTAATGTCACCTTGTCCGAGGTGTGGTCAGATCCCGACATGCGCGATATCTTTTTGATAAGCCGTGTGCCGCGAACATTAGCCTTGGTTCTGGCTGGCAGTGCCATGAGCGTTGCTGGCCTCATTATGCAGATGCTCACTCAGAACCGGTTTGTCGAACCCTCGATTGCCGGTACTACCCAGTCCGCCAGTCTCGGCTTACTGCTGGTCATGGTATTTAGCCCCGCCGCACCGGTCATGGTTAAGATGTTAGTAGCGACCGTTTTTGCTATGGGCGGTACCGCACTTTTTATGCTGCTACTGGCACGAATGAGAATGAAATCGGCGCTGATGGTGCCGCTGACCGGCATTATGCTGGGGGCGGTGTTTAGCGCAGTAACCACTTTCCTGGCAATGGAGTTTGATCTGCTGCAATCATTAGGCAGCTGGGAATCGGGTGATTTCTCGGGTGTATTACAAGGCCGCTATGAACTGTTGTGGATTGTGGGTGCATTGACGTTGATTGCTTGTTTGATCGCTGACCGCTTTACTGTCGCTGGCATGGGGCGGGATTTCTCGGTTAATGTCGGCTTGAATTATCAGCGGGTTATGCTCATGGGGATGTCTATTATTGCCATCATCAGCGGCGTGGTAGTGGTGGTGATCGGTGTGCTGCCTTTCCTCGGATTAATTGTACCCAATATTGTCAGCATGGCGATGGGGGATAACCTGCGTCGAACCATCCCTTGGGTGGCGTTGTGTGGCGGTGGTCTGGTGGTGTTATGCGATATTATTGGTCGATTAGTCAGTTACCCATTTGAAATACCTGCCAGCGTTATTCTGGGCGCAATTGGCGCACTCGTTTTCCTATTATTAATTGTTAGGACAAAACGCCATGCAGGCTAATGAGTATTCTTCACCAAGCTCTCTATCCCAAGAGAAAAATAAAATATTAAGCTCACCGGCAAAACGATTATTGTTATTGAGTATTATTGCCCTTGTCGCAATGGTTATTTTCATGACCATTAATCTTAGAGGCAATATTCAATATGTACTGGTGCATCGTGGCCTTATTTTAGCCACGATGGTATTGGTGGCCTTTGCCGCCGGTATTGCCACCGTGTTATTCCAAACGGTCACTAATAACCGGATTTTGACACCGTCAGTGATGGGACTTGAAGCGCTGTTTATCCTGATCCAAACCATGTTGATCTTTTTTGTCGATGCCAATGGGTTCAGGGTGCTCGGAATAACTGGAAAGTTTCTTTGTGAATCGGCTTTGCTGCTGCTGTTTTCGGTATTTCTCTATCGCTGGTTGCTGACCGGAGTAGGGATTAATCTGCACAAGGTGTTACTGGTCGGGTTGGTATGTGGCACGTTGTTCCGCAGTTTATCTAGCTTGATGCAGCGCCTACTCTCCCCCGGAGAGTTTGCTGTTTTGCAGGGCAGGGTATTTGCCACTTTTACCCGCGCCGCGCCGGAGATTATTGCGCTTTCTACAGGGATAATTATTCTCGTGGCGATAACCATTTGGCGTATGCGCCATTGCCTCGATATTATCGCTTTGGGTAGAAATACAGCGATTAATCTGGGCGTTGCTTACCAGAAAAAAATCACCACTATCTTACTATTGGTCTCATTGCTGGTCGCTATATCGACGGCACTTGTCGGGCCGTTAACTTTTTTAGGTCTGCTTATCGCTAATCTGGCTTACCCGCTGGTAGGATCATTCCGACATCAATACTTGTTGCCAGGGGTCTTTTTGCTAGGGGTTATTACGCTGGTCGGTGGGCAATTGATCCTCGAACGTTTGCTGAACATGTCGGGAACGCTCTCCGTGGTCATTGAGTTTGTGGGTGGCGCGCTGTTTATTTATCTTTTAATAAAAAAGGCTCCGGTGTGATTGAAATAACGGATATTAATAAGAAATACCAGAATACAACGGTACTCAGTAATATAAATGAGAGCATTCCTTCTGGCGGAATAACGTCAATTATCGGACCAAATGGTGCGGGTAAGTCGACGTTATTATCGATTATGAGCCGTTTACTGACGCCAGATCTCGGGCGTGTTCAGTTTAACGGGCTGGATGTTGCCAAAACCTCCGGGGATAAATTGGCGACTATCCTTTCAGTTCTACGGCAAGAAAACCACTTTACCAGCCGACTGACAGTGTCGGATTTAGTGGGATTTGGCCGTTACCCTTATTCGAAAGGGCGGCTCAATGAAAATGATCGCCAATATATTGATGCGGCGATGGAATTCCTCAATTTGATGCCACTGAAAGACCGCTATCTTGATGAGTTGTCGGGTGGGCAACGGCAACGTGCTTATGTGGCGATGGTGCTGTGTCAGGATACGAAATATATCCTGTTGGATGAGCCATTAAATAATCTGGACATGAAACATTGTGTCGCGATGATGAAGCAATTGCGGCGTGCGGCGGATGAATTAAAGAAAACAATCATTTTGGTTATTCATGATATCAATTTTGCTTCTGCCTATTCCGACCATATTATTGCCATGAAAGATGGTGCGGTTATCTATCGCGGTGCACCCGAAGAAATAATGCAGCCGGATATCCTCGAAGAAATTTTTGATATAAAAATCAGAATAGAAAAAGTGCAAGATCAGCATATCGCGGTTTATTACCGTTAAGGTTAATGACAAAGCTATTTTATTGTTCGGAAACTCGCGGGGCGACTGTATCAATGGTCGCTCCGACGGCTTACGGCACTTACATTTTAAATAAATAGGGGCCCACTTCCCCGCTAATTAACTTTGTCAGCAGCCTGAATAACTAAATGGCGGCGTATTCTCCGGTGCCTTCAGGCCAAGGTGTCAGTAGGTCGTAACCGGTATCAGTCACGGCAATGGTGTGTTCCCATTGTGCTGAAAGAGAGCGGTCTTTGGTGACAACTGTCCAACCATCAGACAGGACACTGGTGGCGGCTTTACCGGCATTAATCATCGGCTCAATGGTGAAAATCATTCCCGTTTTCAGCGGCATACCGAGCCCTGGCGTCCCATAGTGCAGGATTTGTGGTGCAGTATGATATTCCTGACCCACGCCGTGACCACAATACTCCCTCACCACAGAAAAACCTGCACCTTCCGCCACTTGTTGAATAGCTGCTCCGATATCCCCGAGTGTTGCCCCTGGGCGTACCACCTTGATCCCAGCAACCATCGATAAATAAGTGATATCCACCAAACGTTTAGCTCTGACCGACGGTTCTCCAACATAGTACATTCTGCTGGTATCGCCATACCAACCATCTTTAATAATAGCGACATCAATATTGACGATATCGCCATTTTTGAGTTTTTTATCCGACGGAATCCCGTGGCAAACCACATGATTGACTGAGGTACAAACAGTGTGCGCATAGCCGTGATAGCCTATATTGGCAGGGATGACTTTCAGTTCGTTAACGACGTAATCATGACATAACCGATCAATTTCATCTGTTGTGACCCCCGCGCGGACATAAGGTGTGATCATTTCCAGCACTTTCGCGGCGGCTTGGCCTGCGGCTCGCGCCATTTCAATTTCTGCTGGTGAGTGAATTTTTACTGTTGTCATTGCGCATTCTCTTCTTTATTAAACGTATGGGCGTCACTCTGGATGATTCTGGCAATGTCAGCCCCGCCCTGTAATTCAGCCTGAACCAGTGCTCGGGCCAGTTCATGGTGGCTCAATTGGGGATAAAGCTCGGCCAGCATACCCATTTTGAGCCAATGCTCGGCTTGTGCGTTAATTGACCGGCTCATGGCATTACTGGCGATGCGGAGATTTTCATGCATCAAATCGGAGATTTTAACAATTCCCATAAAACACCTATACGAAACATATACGGTATGTATATTCTCATAAATGAATCCAGGTTGCCAGAGCTTGATGTAATCGAGGGTAGTGAGTTGAGAAAGTAATATACTTGCTAAATAAGATCAGAATTAATAGGCTCAATGACAATATTTGACCGTTTTATGCCACCTGCATTTTTGCCTAATATGGGAAATAAAGATGATCCTATCAGCTCATTTGGGTAAATAATAAAATACTGTCATCAGCATTATCATGTCAGGATAAGCGTTCTATCACTATTTCTGGTTAATTTTTATCACAAAAATAAGCTGTTACGACAAAATTTGTTCTATGATCGACAGCGCGCCCTCTGATTATTTATTGGGGGACTGTTCATTAAGGAGAACTTTATGTCTCACATGCCATTGATTCAGCTCCCCCACACTCATGGCGAAGGTTGCCTCTGTAATAGCCCTGCATTCATCCGCATCAATACGGTGTTTTCCCAGAAAGCAACGCAATCAGCCCCTATTACTGCGGCAACGGTTGCGGCGGCAGTACCGGGAGCAAAATCGCAAAAAAGAGATGTTGCCGCTAATGCGGTACGTGTGGTGGCTTTTATTAATGTTCGTGTCTTTGATGGTGTTTCAGACCAACTACGAGACGGGCTGCGAGTATTAGTGGAAGGCAACAAAATAAAGTCGGTAGAGCCTGCGGATACACCGCTTTCACCGGATGTGGAGCTAATTGATGGCGGTGGCGGCGTATTAATGCCGGGGCTGATTGATGCTCACTGGCACGCCATTATGGCTCGCCCGTCAATGATGACCGCTATGACGGCAGATTTTAACTATATTCAGGCGCTGGCCATTGCTGAAGCTGATGCCACCTTAATGCGCGGCTTCACCACGGTACGTGATATGGGCGGGCCGGTTTTTGGTTTGAAACGAGCCATTGATGAACATGTCGCTATTGGCCCACGAATTTTCCCTTCGGGTGCATTTATCACTCAAACCGGTGGGCACGGTGATTTTCGTTTGCTGGGTGAATTGCCACATACCCCATCAGATCCCTTGAGTTACGCCGAGCGTGTGGGGATGACGGCAATTGCCGATGGTGCTGATCAGGTATTGCTGCGCGCCAGAGAACAACTCATGCGAGGTGCTTCGCAACTCAAATATATGGCTGGTGGTGGTGTCAGCTCCATGTACGACTCCATCGATGTGACGGAAGGTTCTGTAGCAGAAATCCAGGCCGCAGTTACCGCAGCTGAAAACTGGGGCACCTATGTGACAGTCCATGCTTACACCCCCCGTGCTGTTACTATGGCTATCAAAGGTGGGGTTAAGTGTATTGAACATGGCCAGTTGTTGGATGAGGAAACTGTGCAGCTAATGGCCGAAAAAGGTATTTGGTGGAGCTTACAACCTTTCCTTGATGATGAAGATGCGGTGCCAACGCCAAGCCCGGCATCGCGAGCCAAGCAACTTGAAATGGTGGCTGGGACTGATACCGCCTATATGTTGGCGAAAAAATACAATATCAAGACAGCATGGGGCACTGACACGCTGTTTGATGCCCGACTGGCAACCCGGCAAGGGGCACAATTAGCCAAACTGACGCGATGGTATTCACCGCTTGAAATTCTCAAAATGGCGACCAGTGTTAACGCTGAACTTTGTGCTTTTTCTGGCCCGAGAAACCCTTATCCAGGAAAATTGGGTGTGGTGGAAAATGGTGCGCTGGCTGACCTGATTCTGGTTGATGGCAATCCTTTGGACGATATTCAACTCGTAGCCCAGCCAGATAAAGCATTTAGAGTCATTATGAAAGATGGGCAAATTTTCAAAAACACGCTGGGAAGTGATCATTAGCGGTTTGTTATGATGACAAACCCTGACTTCTGATAGGGTGGCGCCAGTTAATTGAGGTTGTTCAATGAATAATATGACTTCCCTTAGGAAGCAGCCGTGGTTTTTCTTTATGCTTTTAAGCGGTGCGAAACAGAATCGATGGTGTGGGCCGTGGGTTCTGTTATCGGCTATCACCCTGAGTGGTTGCTCCGGTGCTGAGGCTCCCTCATTTTCGCTAGTGGGGTCCTATTTTCCTTCCTGGATGGCTTGCGCCTTTATCGGGATAATCACTGCGGTGATTGCTCGTGTTCTGTTTATTCGCGTTGGTATTGATGAGGTGCTGCCATTGCGGCTGTTGGTGTATGTCTGCCTGGCGCTTGCTGTGGCATTCGTCTGTTCCCTATTACTGTTTACGCGATGAATAATGAATATGAATAAACTACCAGGGAGTGAGCGTAAGCGGCGATTGGCACTCATTGTTGCTGGCGTTATTGTTGTTGCCGCCGTGATTTTTGGCTGGCTATCGGTGCGGCAGACCACATTGAATCCATTGTCTGAGGATGCGGAACTGGGGGCTAGCGTGGTGCATATTGCCAGCTCGGTCCCGGGCCGTATTATCTCAATTAATGTTGAGGAAAACAGCAAAGTCCGGCGTGGTGATTTGTTGTTTTCCATTGAGCCGGACCTCTACCGTTTGCAAGTCGAGCAAGCACAGGCTGAGTTGAAAATGGCAGAAGCTGCCCGCGATACCCAGCAACGCACCGTGGTCGCAGAGCAGTCCAACGCAGCCATTACCAATGAACAGATTGTTCGGGCGCAAGCCAATCTCAAATTAGCGACTCAGACGTTAGCTCGCTTACAACCGCTACTCCCCAAAGGCTACGTTACCGCTCAGCAGGTAGATGATGCAGCGACGGCGAAACATGATGCTGAAGTCAGCCTAAAACAGGCATTAAAACAGTCATTTGCCGCAGAGGCATTGGTCAGCAGCACTGCCGCTTCTGAAGCGCTGGTAGTGGCGCGCCGCGCGGCACTTGCTATTGCTGAACGGGAACTGGCGAATACGCAAATCCGCGCGCCCCATGATGGTCGGGTTGTCGGGTTGACTGTCTCTGCCGGGGAGTTTGTCGTCCCGGACCAGGCTATTTTCACACTTATCAATACCGAACACTGGCATGCTTCGGCATTTTTCCGCGAAACGGAGTTGAAGCATATCAAGGTGGGTGATTGCGCCACCGTCTATGTTATGGCAGACAGACAGCACGCGATTCAGGGGCGAGTTGAGGGGATTGGTTGGGGCGTAAGCTCTGAGGATATGTTGAATATCCCACGCGGCCTGCCTTATGTGCCGAAGTCATTAAATTGGGTGCGTGTTGTTCAGCGTTTCCCTGTCAGGATTAGTCTGGAAAAACCGCCGGAGGACCTGATGCGAATCGGGGCGACTGCTGTGGTTATCGTGCGAAATGACGAGGGTTGCTGACGGTACGCTTGGCGGCATAATCCGTCAGGCAAAAGTTGATTTAGCCTATTTCCCAGGCAGGGTGGCTCAGGCGTGGCGTGTTGCTGCGCTCTGTGCATTGATGGCGATGATTGCCATGATATATGGCATTCCAGAATCCGCGATTAGCTGTTATCTCATTATTTTCGTGATGAAACCTGATGGCGTCGAGAGCATGGTGATGGCGGTTGCGATCACCATATTGGTGTCGCTGGTTGTTGGTTTGGTATTTCTACTTATCCACTTCACTCTGGAAGCCGCGCCACTGCGCATGGCCGCCTTGATTGTCAGTTCGTTTCTCTTTCTCTATCTCGGATCTGCCAGTAAGCTCGGCCCGGTCGGCAGCATTATTGCGCTGGTGATTGCTTTTGTCATGACGTTACTGAGCAATATCCCCATGGGAGAAGTGGCTACTCGGGGGCTGCTGTATGCCTGGTTAATGGCTGTTTCCCCAATGCTGCTGTTGATTGTTTTTAACCTTTTCTTTGGCCGCATGCCACAGCGCTTATTGCGCGACAGCCTATCTGAGCGATTATTGGCGGTGGCCGAGGCATTGCGTCAACCCGATGCTGCCACTATGGATCGGGTTAAGGAACTGCTGCAAGAAGGGCAAAATGAGCATCAGCAACGGGCGCTTTTTGTGCGTATTTTTCATCTGCTGCCCTCGGCTGAAGCAGCCTGGCTTGAAAGTGCAGTAAAAAGCAGTTACCGGTTACTGTTGGCTACTTCGGCTTTACCTGCGACTTCAGCGGAGAATGCGCGCCTTGAGCTGGCGGCTTACTGTGATGGTGCGGCGCAGGCGATTGCTGCTGGCAATCTTGCGCTTACCCCTCACTTCGCCATTGACGATCCCAGCGATGAAATCAATGAAATCAGAAACGCGCTGACAGCACTGGCAACTGCCAATATTGGGCAAGACCTGAATGCCCCGAAATCCACCTTCTTTGCCGCAGACGCCCTAACCAATCCTGTTCATCAGCAGTTCGCACTGAAAACTACTGCTGCGGCGCTGATTTGTTATCTGATTTACACCGCGCTGGATTGGCAGGACATTCATACCGCCATGATCACTTGCTATGTTGCTGCATTGGGCACCACTGGTGAGACGGTGCATAAGCTAGTTTTGCGGATTATTGGTTGTTTGATCGGGGCATTGATGGGAGTGCTGTCGATTATCTTCATCATTCCCCATATGAACGATATTGGGCAATTGATGGCGCTGGTATTTGGTTGCATTCTCTTGGCCGCTTGGGTGTCATGTGGCAGTGAACGTATTGCCTATGCCGGTGTACAGGTTGGGCTGGCTTTCTTGCTGACGGTATTACAAGGCTTCGGGCCAAGCACCGATCTGGGCGTAGCTCTGGATAGGGTGCTGGGTATTTTGCTGGGAAATCTGGTGGTGTATTTGATTTTCACCCGACTGTGGCCGGTGGCGATTGTAGATGCGGTGCAGGTCCATATTAGTCAGGCCTTGAAGGGGCTGACAAACCTGGCCACATTAGCGCCCGATGCCCGGCCTGCGGCGCTCAGAGAAGCCACAACGGTCGAGGCGGAGATCACCAGCGCGCAAGAAGAGTTGGCGCTGATCCCCTTTGAACCTGCACAATTACGCCCCTCGCGAGAAGAGTGCGCGCGCTTACAGGCCATACTCGCAGAGATGGGTAAGTTGTGCCCGGTGCTGTTTCTACCGACGGAAAAGTCGGCCTCTGATGTGGCACAACTGCGTCGCCTCTCGACAGGTAGCGGTGCCGCGACATTATCGGATGAGCAAGGAGCGAATAGCGAATCATTACGGCAGGGAGCATCGCCGATTGATCTGACTATTCAACAACGTATAAAGCGGCTTGAGAAACTTCTGGGAATTGGATGACATGATGACGCACGCTGTATTGATGGCCAGGATAGCCAAAATAGGTCTGACTGGCTCGGTATTGAGTCTAAGCATACTGGTCGCCGGTTGTGCTACAGACAGCTTGGATCTTGCACCTGCATCTTATACCGAACCCTGGAAGGCGGATGAAAATGCGCCTATAGGGAGCGGCAATTTTTCTGTGCCGGCGAACCCGCTGGTGGCGGAATTAGCACCGCCTCCCAGTATAAAAAGCGAGCATACTTATTCGTTACCTGAATTGATTGATATCGCCCAGAGCCAAAATCCAGATACCCGCATTGCCTGGCAACAAGCACGGCAGGCTGCGCTGGCGGTTGGAATGGGGGAGGCGATATTTTTACCCATAATTTCGGCCAGTGTGATTGGTGGTTATCAGCGTACGACCACGCCTTTACCTTATGCCATCGGCAACGAAAAGGATTTGAAAACCAGCGGGAGTGCAGTGGTTCCTGCCTTGGCATTACAGTGGCTTATTTTTGATTTTGGTCAGCGCAGCGCGTTGCTTGATGCCGCTAAACAGACCTCTTATGCCGCCAATGTGACCTTTAATGGTATGCACCAGAAGCTAATCTATGATGTTACTCGCACGTATTTCCAATATGGTGCTGCACAAACTCAGCGCCAGATAGCAGAACAAACACTGAAAAATAGCCTAAAGATTCAAGATGCTGCCGAGGAACGGCGCAAAAATGGCATCGCAACGACAGTTGAAGTCGCACTGGCACGCCAGCAGGTTGCGCAGTCTGAGTTGCGTCGTGTGGTGGCTAAGGGCACTGAACGTGATGCTTATCAGGCATTATTGGGCGCAATGGGGGTTTCTCCCTCATTGGATATTAAAGTCGCTTATGCCGAAGATCGTGCTTTACCGGATGGGATGAGCGCACCAACCGAACAGATGATTCGACTGGCTCTCTCCCAGCGGCCAGATGTGTTAGCCAGCTACGCGGCGGTCGAGGCGGCTAAGGCGGGTATCAAAGCAACAGAAGCTGATTTCTTGCCGAAAGTCTATCTGGCCGGGGCGGTGGCAAGCGGTGATGGGCATTTTGATATTCAGGGCCTGCCGGGTATTAGCCCACAAACTTCATCTTCCAGTATTTTAGTCGGTGTCAGTGTTCCTCTTTACGACGGAGGGATACGTGCCGCGCGGGTGAAAGAGGCGGAATCTCGAGCAGCGGTTGCCGCTGAAGGATTTAAGAAAACGCAAGAATTGGCGGTGCGCGAAATTGTCGTCGCAGCAGATACTTTACGTTCTGCGCTTGAAGCTAATCAGGCGGCATTAACTCTGGTGAAAACCTCGTTTATTACCTATGACGCTGCGCTGGAGTCTTATCGCAATGGTGTCGGCACCATAACGGTCGCCAACGAGGCTGCTAATGGATTGTTGAATGCACAGCAAATGAGCACTGACGCCCATGCCGCATCTTTGGTCGCGGCCGCTAATTTGGCTTTTGTGATGGGTAAAATGACGAATACTTCAGAATCGTTGGCACTGTTGCATTAGATAAATAGGCCGTTAATTGAATCGAACACCGATTACAATCAGAAATATATTATTATGTTAGTGAAATGATAAATATTGTAATGGGATTAATAACAATTAACGGCTTATATTAATATGGAAATTACACCGCAACGTATACTTATTTTTTCTAACATATGCACGGTAATATATTTTTAGCATCGTCATTATTATGGCTGATTTTCATGCAAAATAAGCTTGAATTTCTATCAATGAGCTAGATAATATTGGTGTCAGGCATTCAAATTAGGTCTGTCTAACCGCGATAATAACCCTGATTTCCGCAATGTTAGAGGTATGAGGAAATAGGCAATGAAATACAATAATAGATTTTGGTCACATATCCAGTGTGTAACCCATCTTGTGATGCTATTGCATCGTAGTTGTTTTGACTTCCATCTGTTTAACGCCAGATAATTTTTCTTCTTCAATGGTATCTCTTGTTGTGGACCGTCATTCTTTATTCTGAATTCATTATGTTTGGGTACTCAGTCACTGAGTCTTCATGATTGTGCTATCTCTAATTTTTCAGAATGATCAGTAGTCTTTGGCTTTTCACAATATTTTGACACCATATTCGGTGGTCTATGTCACCTGACATTCGTTATTTCCGTTTCAATAATTCAGTAAGTTGAATTATTACGGGTAGCCGTGCCTTGCTTTCAGAATTAATGGAAATTAATTCTGTGATCATGCTTAGCTATAAATAAATGAAGAGATAGGTAATATGGAAAAATTAAAAGTTGCGGTCAGTGCCAATACATCAAATTGCTTTACCACTGGACGTGAAATTGTTGATATTCATGATACAAATTTCACTGATATCTCCGCCGTCGTTATTTCCGTAGATGACGCAGTGACGGGTCTACTCGATAGGATAGAACAAACCGGTTTTGGCCTGCCGATATTCGTTGCCGTTTGCCACCAAGAAGAGTTACCCGCTGAAATCTTACCGCGAGTGACTAGTGTGTTTGAACTGGATGATGGCAATAATGATTTTTATGGTAAACAACTGGAAGCCGCCGCAACCAAATATGAAAAAGAAGTCCTGCCGCCATTTTTCGGCAGCTTAGTAGAATATGTGCAGCAGGGGAATGCCGCGTTCGACTGCCCAGGGCATCAGGGCGGGCAATTCTTCCGCCGCCATCCGGCTGGCCGTCAATTCTTTGATTATTTTGGTGAGACCTTATTCCGTTCCGATTTATGCAATGCTGACGTTTCTATGGGTGACCTGCTCATTCATGAAGGGGCACCTTGTGCGGCACAGCAACACGCGGCAAAAGTCTTTAATGCCGATAAAACCTACTTTGTTCTGAATGGAACCTCTTCTTCAAATAAAGTTGCACTACACGCTTTATTGACCCCAGGTGATTTAGTTCTTTTTGATCGTAATAACCATAAGTCTGTCCATCATGGTGCATTAATTCAGGCTGGGGCGACCCCGGTATATTTGGAAACCGCGCGTAACCCATTTGGTTTTATCGGTGGCATCGATTCGCACTGCTTTGAAGAGAAATATCTGCGCAATTTAATTCGCGAAGTGGCACCAGAGCGGGCCGCAGATCAACGGCCATTCCGGTTGGCTGTGATTCAGTTAGGCACCTATGACGGTACGATTTATAACGCTCGTCAAGTGGTGGATAAGATTGGTCATCTGTGTGACTACATTCTGTTTGACTCTGCATGGGTGGGTTACGAACAGTTCATCCCAATGATGAAAGATTGTTCTCCACTGCTGCTGGAATTGAATGAAAACGATCCGGGTATTCTGGTGACTCAATCTGTCCACAAGCAGCAGGCTGGCTTCTCTCAGACTTCTCAAATCCACAAAAAAGATAAGCATATCAAAGGCCAGGCGCGCTATGTGAATCATAAACGAATGAATAACGCGTTTATGATGCAGGCCTCAACCAGCCCATTCTATCCACTATTCGCTGCGCTGGATGTGAATGCCAGGATGCATGAAGGCGAAAGCGGTAAGCGCATGTGGATGGACTGCGTCAAGCTGGGGATCGAAACCCGTAAACAGTTGCTGAAGCTGTGCCAACACATTCGGCCGTTCGTGCCGGAAACTATTGATGGCCGTCGGTGGGAGGAGTTCGATACCGACCAAATGGCCAATGATCTGCGCTTCTTTGCCTTTGTTCCGGGAGAACGTTGGCACTCCTTTGCGGGCTACGCTGAACATCAATATTTTGTCGACCCATGCAAACTGATGCTGACCACACCGGGTATCAATGTGCAGACCGGCGAGTATGAGAAGTTTGGTGTCCCGGCCACCATTCTGGCGAACTTCTTGCGTGAAAATGGCATCGTGCCAGAAAAATGCGATCTTAACTCGATTCTGTTCCTGCTGACCCCAGCGGAAGATATGGCCAAGATGCAGCATCTTGTTGCTCAAATTGCGCGTTTTGAGCGCCTGTTAGAGCAAGATGCGCCGTTAGCTGAAGTATTACCATCAATCTATCAGGCTAACGAAGCGCGTTATCAGGGTTACTCCATCCGCCAGCTGTGTCAGGAAATGCATGATCTGTATGTCAGCCACAATGTGAAAGAGTTACAGAAAGAGATGTTCCGTAAGGCGCATTTCCCGAAAGCAGTAATGAATCCGCAACAAGCACATATCGAATTTGTCCGTGGCAATATCGAGTTGGTGGCATTGGATCAGATAGAAGGCCGTATCGCCGCCGAGGGCGCGCTGCCTTATCCACCCGGCATTCTGTGTGTTGTTCCCGGTGAAGTATGGGGCGGTTCAGTACAGCGGTACTTCCTGGCGTTGGAAGAGGGCATTAACCTGTTGCCGGGCTTTGCGCCTGAGCTACAGGGGGTCTACATCCAGCAAGATACCGATGGCCGTAAACGTGCTTATGGCTATGTCATCAAACCATAAGCTGTTGGCTATGTATTGAGCCAAATTGATTGTTTGATAACCAAAATTGCGGAGAGATGGCTTTATCGTCGTGCTCCAGCCATGCTCTCCGCTTTCTCAATTTTTACAGAGAGAAAGGATAATGAGTGCGTCTAAATCGAACAAAATGGGTGTTGTTCAGCTCACCATTTTGACTGCGGTGAATATGATGGGGTCAGGGATCATCATGCTGCCAACTAAGCTGGCGGAAGTGGGGACTATCTCTATCGTTTCGTGGTTAGTGACCGCTGTGGGGTCGATGGCGCTGGCCTATGCATTCGCCAAATGCGGGATGTTTAGCCATAAGTCTGGCGGTATGGGCGGTTATGCGGAATATGCTTTCGGTAAGTCTGGCAACTTTATGGCCAACTATACCTATGGTGTTTCGTTATTGATTGCTAACGTGGCTATTGCTATCTCGGCGGTGGGTTACGGTACCGAGTTGATTGGTGCTGAGCTGAGTCCGTTGGGGATCTGTCTGGCAACGATAGGTGTGCTGTGGTTGTGTACTGTTGCCAACTTCGGTGGTGCACGCATTACCGGTAAGATCAGTGAAATTACCGTCTGGGGGGTTATCATCCCGGTGGTGGGTTTGTCCGTCATTGGTTGGTTCTGGTTTAGCCCGACCCTATATGCCGAGTCCTGGAACCCCTATCATGTGCCAACTTTTGAAGCCATTGGTGCTTCGATTGCCATGACCTTGTGGGCGTTTTTGGGGTTGGAGTCAGCCTGCGCCAACACTGATGTGGTAGAAAATCCGGAGAAAAACGTCCCTATTGCGGTGTTGGGCGGAACACTGGGTACAGCGGTGATTTACATCGTTTCAACCAACGTGATTGCCGGTATTGTGCCGAATATGGATTTAGCGAATTCTACCGCGCCTTTCGGTTTGGCTTTTGCCCAGATGTTTGACCCTACCGTGGGTAAAATTATTATGGCGCTGATGGTGATGTCTTGCTGTGGTTCCTTGCTAGGCTGGCAGTTTACTATTGCCCAAGTGTTTAAATCCTCCGCCGATGAAGGTTATTTCCCGAAAGTCTTCTCCAAAATCAGTAAAGCAGAAGCGCCCATCAAAGGCATGCTCGTTATTGTGGTTATTCAGACAGTACTGTCTTTGATGACTATTAGCCCTTCACTGAATAAGCAGTTTAACGTACTGGTTAATTTGGCAGTGGTTACCAATATTATTCCTTATATCTTATCGATGGCGGCGCTGATTATTATTCAGAAAGTGGCTAAGGTTGATCCTTCTAAGGCTCGAGTAGCCAATATCATTGCACTAATTGGTGCTCTATATAGCTTCTATGCCCTGTATTCATCCGGTGAAGAAGCCATGATGTATGGCGCTATCGTGACTTTCCTGGGGTGGACACTCTATGGTTTTGTTTCACCGCGCTTTGAAATTCAAGATAAAAAAATGTAACGCTAGCAGATAACTTTCTGCAATTTAGCGGGTAAAACCTGGCTCAGAGGTGTGCGAGGGCATTGCTCTGAGCCTTTTCAATCATGGCACTAACTATCTGGTACATCCTCCACTAACAGTATTCTCGTTACCGTTGACATCACGGCCCCAACTCAAAGATATAAACATCAATAGGTTAATACTAAATAATATATCTAACTTATTTGTTATCGACGAGGTTCATTAGGTTAAGGCTTTATCTCGAAAATATGAGTGCTTATTAAAATAAGTAGGCACTGTTATAGCTATTTTTATTTAAGTCAGTCGGGTTTTGGTCGATACCAGAGGTAGACAAAATAAATGAGATGAGACCTATGGTAGCCCAGATAAGCAGTATCGGATTTCCAGTCCCTCGTGTTGTGAGCACTGTTATTACCGGAGCCAAACAGTCACCAGCAACGTTTCAACCTTCGACTCGTGTCACTTTGAGTGATGCCTCTGATGAAATTAATGCTATTTATAATATTGGTGCGCAAAAGTTACGTACGTCGGCCACAAGTAGCAATAGCCAATTAGCCTATCTGATGAGCGCAAATCTTCATCAGCCAGTATCAGTTTCATTTCAGGGATTAGGAAAGGCGCTGTTATTGCAGTTGAAGGATGACCCAAAAGATTTCTCCAGTGCGGTGGCATCACCTGTTGATGTTCAGGTCAGTGGCGACAATGATAAGGCCGCGGCCGTTGCACTGGGCATCGTTACGCAAAGCGGTGTGAAAGTCAGTGTGTCGCTGTCCCGACAGCAAGATGGCATCGTCGCACAAGTACAAACTAGTCATGGTGACCTTGATGAAAATGAGGTTTTGGCTATTTCAGGTCTTGCCGATGCATTTCAGGCAGCTCTTGATGGATTGTCTGCTCAACCACCGGTCGTCAACATTGATGGATTAACTCAATTTGATAATACAATCCTGAAGTCGGTTGATTTGAATACTGATGTGCGGCAAGGAAATGACTCTCTCCAATCACTGAATTATCAAAGTGATAATGTCAGCAGGGGGCTAAGTTACAAAGATAGTAGTGTCTCTTTTCAATTAAATACTGACCTTAGCCATCCTGAAGTCTTGGGGACATACGGACAGCAAGTTCGAGCACTTTCTGCGTATGAACAGCAGTTAGATAGTGCAAGTTTCCGTGGACGTGGCGACAAAGCGCAAATGGATATGTTTAAGACAACTTTTCGTGCAATGAATAGCCATTATGGTTCCAATGAAATAGACAGCAGCCAAAAGACAATTTTCATGTCGGAGTCGGATAAGGCGCGTACTTATCAGAGTGGTTTGGCTGATTTTTCAGCATCTTTCCAGCAAGCGGAAACATCCTCCAATCCGCTTAAGAAAGATGAGAAAGATACCTTCGCATACAATTTTAGCCAAACGACGGAAGAGAGCAGCAACAGTAGAGGTGAGCTTAGTCAGAGGGTGCAGAACACAAAATCCCACCTGCAAGCCAGTTATCATGAAGCACTGGATCCAACTGTGCCGTTGTCACTAGGTATGCTGGAATTGTCGCAAAGCTATACTTATCATCAGATTAATGATGAAAGTTCGTCTCAGACCGTGTTGGATTTCAGAAAAGGGTTTTTAGCTACGGTAGCGTCTTCTAAAACGACTCATAATATGGAGTTGGTGAAAAAATATGTTTCCGGGCGTTTGGTGGATGAAAACAGAACACCGTATGACAATGAAAAAACGCATCAACTTCAGCTGAAACAGTTCTCTTTCTGACTGGAAGTATCAGACTTTGACAATATTAAATAACCTGAAAATCAAAATGTGATAACTCGTTTATCATTGTAGGACAAGAGAAACATCACTCTTTCGGGTTAACTTTTGTCATGAAAATAAGTTGTTATCAGAGGGTTTTTTCTATGTTCGACTGCGCCCTCTGATTATTTGTGGGGGGACTGTTAATTAAGGAGAACTTTATATCTCACATACCATTGCTGACGCTGATGCCACCTTAATGCTCGCCAGAGAACACTCCTACGAGGTGCTTCGCAACTCAAATATATGGCTGGTGGTGGCGTCGGCTCCATGTATGGCTCCATCGATGTGACGGAAGGTTCTGTAGCCCCACTTGCCTATTTTTATGGTGCAACCCACCCGTTACGTTAGGATTTCTGAGTCACCGGTTCAAATACAAAAGGTTTCTCTGATTGGAAATGTGCTGAGACATCGCCGGTATATTGAGCCGCTTGTGGCGTATTAACCTTCAGTTTTTTCACGTCAGCAGATTCCGAAAAATCGATCTTATTAAAATCGACCCAAAATGTATTTGGCATCAACGTGGATTCAAAATAATAAATCTTATTTTTCTGGTCGGAGAGAGTTCTCCAGCGAGTTGATGAGATATTTGGCTCATCCGGTGTACTGATACCATAAGGAACTGAGACCGAACGAATAACACTCAGTACACTCGCGGTAGCCAGTTGCTTATCAGTATATTTGGGAATGGCATTAATATAAAACTGCGCCCGCACAAAGCGATCACTGGAGCTATTAGTGCCCGGCAGCATGTTAGTCCCACCAATTTTTTGCCAATACGAGTTGATAGCTAATTGCTTGTCATAAGTCGGTGAGTTGGTGACAACTTGATATTCCCGGCTGTGGTGAATAGTAAGTTTGCCGTCAATATATTCAAATATGGCGCTATCGCCACTGGCGTCAGATAGTGTTAGATGAATAGTGCCTAGCCTTTCCTGCCCGGGGACTTTACTGGTTAAGACAGTAATAGGTTCTTGCTTAAAGTAATTCACCGCTTCATCGACGGTAGCAAAGTTATCAAGAACATATTGGCCCCAGGCTGCCAGCGAAATATTGGGTTTAGCGGGGGTTGGCTCTGGATATTGGGATTCAGCCAACCACAGCATATTTACCACCAAGCCCTTTTCATTCATACCGTCAGTGGTGGCAATATTGTAGGCTGCGGTAATCACGCTGCCATATTTTGATGTCCAGGCCACGGAGTTTGGCCCTGCATTCCCGGTGCGCTCCATTCCTCGTGGAAATATCCACAGGTCAGAGTGAAGGTCTTCTTTCCAATCCATCGACCGGCCGGTTATCACTAAATTTTCCGGCCCCAAATAAACAGCTCTGGTACAGGCTTGTGCTGCGGGTATTAGTGTGATGGTACCGACAAAGGCCATGGCACCTAACAGAATTTTAGCTATCCGGTTTTTATTCATAAGTTACCTTTCCTTTATTACAACAATCAAAATACTTAAGTAGCAATTTGTAACTATGGTTGATGTTCATCTGGTTGTTAATAGTAGATTATCTGTCAAATAAGATCATGGTTTTGTAGCTTCCTTCCCGCAACTCGAATTATTTAGGGGATATCTCCGGGCCTTGATTTTAGCCAGATGAAGGTAGTGATAAATCCCTGCGGGCAACCAAACCCCATGGCTTGGTAGGATCACCCAACTTTTGTGTTCCGTTTGAACATGCACGACACCGCTTAAGGTATGCAGCAATTGAGCACAGTCGTGGCTCATTGTATTCCTAACAAATGATCTGAAATATCTACAAGTGCCGTAGGAAGACTCTATGGAAAATTCGCTAATAAAAAACTAAGGTCGGTAGGGCGGTAATCGCTCAGTGGGTGTGCTGCGTTTGGTCAATTAACGCTATGTTAATATATAAACCATAAAAACCTCCTTATTCTATATAGACAGTTAGGATAGAGCGAATTCATTGCTTTCAGAGTAGATGGGTATTTTTCCGGCTACATTCATGATAAATAAATGAAGCTCTGAATCTGTTTCTATCCCTAACTTACTCATGGCATTACGTTTATGGTTACTGACAGTTTTTATACTACGTTGAGATTGAACAGCAATCTCAGAAACCGATTCACCGAGCGAAACTCTGTCAAGAACCTCAATTTCATTATTGGTCATCATTCGGTTTGTCGAATTACGCCCAATCGCATTTTTCGTTAATTCCCCACTATAGTTATTGCTGCAAAAAAACTCTCCTTTGCTGATTTTAATGATATTATTCTTTAAGTTATTCAGGCAATCACTGCGTGATAATATCGCATCCATCTTCATATATGACAGATACCGTAACACACTGATACTTTTGATATCGGTATAGAGTACAAATTTAATATCAGGCCAACGTATTTTGAGTTGATAAACCTGTTTTATACTATGAAATGGTTTGTCATCTGCAACTAAAATCCCGATAAAAACGATATCTATATCTTTATGATTTAATTCATATTCTAATTGTTGAAAATTATCAGCAATGCTTACTACATTGATATCAAGTGTTTTTTCTTTCAGTCCGTGCTCTAATCCCAATACGGCTAATGGCGAACGATCTACTAATGCAATATTCATATTGTAGTCCCTTTAATAGGTTGTTATTTCTATGAAGGCGACAGATTAATTCTTATTTCTTAAAATATTGTCTATACTTAAATAGACGTTAATATTTTATTTTTGCTGTCTGTGCATTCAGTTTATGCAGCTATATTAATGATTGTTTTTATTCTATGTTCGGTAGTTTAGTTGCCTGAATGTTAGGTTTTGTACAACCTGTTACTAATTGTAAATATGCAGATTATTTGCTTGCTACGGGCGTAGTAATACAGGGCTGGAGAAAATTCAGCCCTGCTACGTTATTCTTAAAATTTAATTATCTAAAATAAAGTGAGTGATCGTGACTCTACTTTTATATTTATAGCCAAAACGTATCAGGTGGTTACGGGAGGGCGATACTTACAGGGGAACTCCAGAGTAAATTTCGCGCCACCTAACTCTTCAGAACGAGTAACACTGAGACTACCGCCATGTAATTGAACGACCTGTAGAGCAATAGATAGACCTAAACCGAAGCCACTGATTCCTGCTTCTTCATCAACTTTACCGCGATAAAACGGTAAGAATATCTTTTTATAATCAGCCTGATTAATACCACGCCCATCATCTTCGACGACAACAAATAAACGTTCACCCACCCGCTCAGCACTCAGATAAATATTTTTCCTGGCATATTTTTTAGCATTGCTGAGCAGGTTTTGCGTAACATAAGGCATGACCTGAGGATCAATCTCTATCCAACCCAAGTCATCACTGACGCGGAGTTTTACATCTATTCTCCGGTCGCTGAGATGGGATATTTTTACCTGTTCTTCTAACCATGTTGATGCGTATTGTTTACGCGGATGAATACGAACGCTACCGCTCTCAAAACGTGCATAATTCAATGCCATCGAAATGAGTGTTTCCACTTCATCCAATTCTTGATAAACCCGATTAATATCAGAAACATCGCCTTTGTCTGAATGATGGTCGAGATAGTTCGCCAAATGAAAGCGAATGCGTGCAATTGGGGTACGGAGTTCATGGGCCATCGTGTGGCTCATCTCTTGCCGCAAGGCGACAAACTGTTGAACTTTTGCGGCCATGCTATTGAGGGCCAATGCAATCGGTCTGACTAGATATGACTGTTTGGGTGATGCGCGTGCAGTGAGATCGCCGGCGCTTAATGCTTGTGCAGTGCTACGCAAATTATTGACGCTATTCCATACTGGCCTTAGCCATATATAGGAAAAAATAAAACTTAATATGATGGTCCGCCCCACTCAAACAATAAAAGCTGTATTTCGTAGCCTGATATGCCCTCGGAATTATCATTTAAAGTGGCGATAATAGGGCCAATCAACAAAACTTCATCAGTGCCCTTGATGCTTTTATAGATAAAACCGTCATGAACAAAAAGCCCTCCATCTTGGAGCAAAGTTTGATAGTCCTCTTTATTCATTCGATTTTTCAAGTTAGAGGTCTTTTCTATGCTCAGTGGAAAAGAAAATAAACTGTTCATTTTTTGCACGTATTCGTGCCAGTTTTGTGGAGGTTGCATGCGCATATGTTCCTCAATACTGGCGAGGGTTTTCTGCATCATTTGGTATTGAATCATATGCGTCAGGGTTTGAGTCACCTGGTTTCGGATAACCAATACTGAGTAATAAAGAGCTAAAGCGGCTAATAACCAAAACAAGTAAAACCGCAGAAATACCCGAAACCGTGGTGTAAATTTTATTTTCATAATCTGCAGTCTCAATCAGTCCCAGCCATGACTGTTAAATAGATAGCCTTTACTCCTCAGGGTTTTAATCCTGTTGGGAATATCAAGGTCATCATCGAGTTTCCGACGTAATCGGGAAATATGAATATCAATTGTGCGATCGACACCATCAAAATCGATGCCTTTTAAACCTAACAATAATTCATCCCGACTAAGCACTTTACCTGCATCTTTAGCCAGCAGCAGCAGCACATCAAATTCTGCTGTTGTCATCGGAATATCTTGTTCATACAAAGTGACAGTTCGAGAGGCGGGAGCAATTGTCAGTTGACCAAAGATCAGATTTGTTGATTCTTCAGTATGTATTGTGGCGTTTTGAAGGCTGTTTAGTGGCTGAGTGAATCGACGTAACTGCGCGCGGACTCTTGCCAGCAATACCCGTGGTTCAATGGGCTTAATAACATAATCATCGGCACCCAGCTCAAGCCCCAATATTTCATCCAGGCTCTCTCCTAATGCAGTGATCATTATAATCGGGCCGTGGTAAAACTCGCGAATGACCTTGCAAACATCAAGTCCATTCATGCCTGGCAACATAATATCCAGTAGAATCAAATCAATAGTGTTATTTCTCACATAATCAGCAACAGTATCGCCGCGGCTAATTACTTTTACTTCGAACAGTTGTTTAGCTAAAAATTCAGCGATTAAAGTGGCCAGACGGTGATCATCCTCTACTAACAGTATTTTAGTTACTTTCGACATTATGGCCCCAACTCAGATCTATAAACATACCTGGCTTAATGCTAAACATTATAATCAACTTATTTTTTGTCGATGAGGAATATCACGTTAAAACCTTAGCCTGCGGTATAAAACACGATAAAAAAAACATAATTGAACCAATTCGGATTTTTCTGTTGCGAATGACGGTGTAGAAATCAATTTGCTGCATTGGTAACACATGGTGTGGCAATGATGGAATGGGTTATAAGTGGATAGGGTGCGAAGAGGGATAATCTATTGAAGCTGAACGCAGTTGGTGGAGGTTTCGTAGGGGCTAATTCTGTTTGGAGAGCGCAAATACCAGAAAGCAAAAAACCAGCTATTAAGCTGGTTTCTTTAAATATGGTGCCCGGACTCGGAATCGAACCAAGGACACGGGGATTTTCAATCCCCTGCTCTACCGACTGAGCTATCCGGGCAACGGGGCGCATTAAACCGTATTAGCACCAAATCGTCAATGAGTTTCTCATATAAAGGCGATCAGTTGTTCTCTTTTCATGCGAAAGTCGCTAGAAAGTGTTGGCACGATGATTTTTTCATCGTAATGCACTGTTTCATCTGCTTGATTTATAGATTTTTTATTTTTCAATTCGTTAGATAACAATAGCTTAGATATTCACTAAATATGCATTTTTATTGAATTTCAAGGGTTGAATCGCTCCCGTAAACATGTAATTATTGCGCGAATTTAGCGTTACTATTCATTCGACTAGTCCATATCATTTTGAGAGTTTAAGCGGGGGCGGTTATGGCATTTTCACTCTATCCAATGCATATTCAGCGCCTTACGTGTCACTTCTTCTGCTCCATTTCTATTAAGTCTCTTATCACTTCCATGCGGTAAGGCTACGTGTTGCTCACTGTTAGGCATTATTAAAAATAGAGCTAACACTCTGATTTTACTGATGTCTATTGGTCGATGCTGAGACCAGTTCATTCACTATTCTGGCTTTCCTTTTGCTGGGAGACGTGTATGTCTAAGATATCAATTTGCCGGCATCACAAAAGCTACTCAATGTGATGCTATCTATATGCCAAAGTGGCAGCCTCATACCTGACCGTTTGAGAGTAAGTGACATGACACAATTGAAAATAGCAACAAGTGCTCGTTTGGCTTCTTATATAGAAAGCCAGCGTGGAATGGTATATCTCAATCAGACTGATTTTACGGATGTTGCCGCCGTGGTGATGTCGGTAGAAGATGCGAATGCCGGTATATTGTCAAAGCTATATGATCTGGGCTTTGCTATTCCTACTTTTGTTGCTGTCACGGCAGAACAGACGGTTTCTGCGGAGTATTTGCCTCTTATTAAAGGCATCATCACACTCGGTGAGGCAAATAAGGCATTTTATAATGCTCAGGTAGAGGTTGCCGCCAGTGAATATCAAAAAAATCTGTTACCGCCTTTTTTCTCAACATTAAAGAAATATGTTGAGATGAAAAACTCAACCTTTGCTTGTCCAGGGCATCAAGGTGGTGAGTTCTTCCGTAAGCATCCCGCTGGCCGTCAGTTTTTTGAATTCTATGGTGAGACAATTTTCCGGTCAGATATGTGTAACGCTGATGTCAAATTGGGCGACCTACTTATCCATGAAGGCGCGGCAAAAGATGCACAGAAATATGCAGCGAAGGTCTTTAATGCAGATAAAACCTATTTTGTTCTGAATGGGACTTCAGCGGCTAATAAAGTGGTTACTAATGCTTTATTGACCCGTGGTGATTTGGTGTTATTCGACCGAAATAACCATAAATCCAACCACCACGGTGCACTAATTCAAGCAGGGGCAACGCCTGTTTATTTAGAAACTGCTCGTAACCCGTTTGGTTTCATTGGCGGTATTGACGCACACTGTTTCGATGAGCGTTATTTACGCCAGCAATTGAGTGAGGTTGCCCCTGAACGTGCGGGTGATGCACGGCCATTCAGATTGGCTATCATTCAGTTAGGTACCTATGACGGTACGGTGTATAACGCACGGCAGGTGGTTGATAGTATTGGTCATTTATGTGATTACATTTTGTTTGACTCGGCGTGGGTGGGTTACGAACAATTTATCCCAATGATGAAAGATTTCTCGCCGTTACTGCTGGAACTCAATGAAAACGATCCTGGGATTATTGTGACTCAGTCGGTACACAAGCAGCAGGCTGGTTTTTCCCAAACCTCGCAAGTACATAAAAAAGATAACCATATCAAAGGACAAAAGCGCCACTGTAACCATAAGCGTTTTAACAATGCATTTATGCTACATGCCTCGACCAGCCCGTTTTATCCATTATTTGCGGCATTGGACGTCAATGCCAAAATACACTCTGGCGATAGTGGCCGCCGTATGTGGATGGACTGTGTCAAACTCGGTATTGAGACCCGTAAATTATTATTAGAGCGCTGTTCAATGTTGCGGCCATTTATTCCACCTACAGTGAGGGGGAAAAATTGGCAGGATTATGATACGGATATTATTGCCAATGATGCTCGCTTCTTTAATTTTGGGCCCAATGAACGCTGGCATGGGTTTGAAGGATATAACCAAGACCAATATTTGGTTGACCCATGTAAGTTATTGCTGACCACGCCGGGTATTGATGCCAGTACTGGACAATATACCCAGTTTGGTGTGCCAGCAGCGATACTGGCGACGTTCCTGCGCGAAAATGGCATTGTGCCGGAAAAATGCGATCTGAATTCGATCTTGTTCCTGCTGACGCCGGCGGAAAATCCAAGCAAAATGGCTCATCTGGTTGATATGTTGGTGCAATTTGAGCGCTATCTTGAACAAGATGCACTGCTGTGTGATGTGTTGCCGACGATATATCGTAAAAATGAAGAGCGTTATCGCGGTTATACCTTACGTCAGTTATGCCAAGAGATGCATGACCTGTATGTCCGTTATGATGTGAAGCAGCTGCAAAAGGATATGTTCCGAAAAGCCAGCTTCCCGCAAGTTGTTATGAATCCTCAGGATGCCAATATTCAATTTGTCCGTGACAATATTGAATTGATTCCTATTGCTAAGGCGGAAGGGCGTATTGCCGCTGAAGGTGCCTTGCCCTATCCGCCGGGCGTGTTGTGTGTCGTTCCGGGGGAAATGTGGGGTGGGGCGGTGCAGCGTTATTTCCTCGCTTTAGAGGAGGGGATCAATTTACTGCCGGGCTTCTCACCGGAATTGCAGGGTGTTTATATCGAAAAAGGTGATGTAGAGCGGCGACGTATTTTTGGTTATGTAATTACTCAGTAATCTGAAAACAGTATGACAGCCGATGAGAATGTCGGCTGTCATACTATGTTTTATCCCTATCAGGATGATCAGTAACCGAAATAACGTACCAATAAAACAGTACCTGAAAGCAATAGTAAGATGTTTATGATCTTAATCAATTGTTCACGACTGATCCCTAAGCTGATTTTATTGGCAATCGCCAATCCGACTAACATCCCAGGGGCTAATAGCAATACCATCCATAGAATTGACAAGTCCATGTAGACTCCGGCTAGCGCAAATAAAATCACTCTGGTTAGGGTACTCAGGCCAATAAGTGTCGTCTGCGTAATCCGTAAATTATCTTTACTGGCTATCCGTCCGGATAAATAAATAGCATAGATAAACCCGCCACTACCAAATAATGCACTGAAGATACCGCCAATTAAGCCAAAAGGAATGGCGGCTGTAGGTTTGAACTGCTTTTGTGGCTTGCGTCGGCTGAGGGAGTAAATTGCATATAAAATGACAAATATGCCCAACGCTAATAGTAAAATATCGGGGCGGGTTTGCAGTAGTACCGTTGCGCCTATCAGGCTGCCAATAATCATCAATGGTACCAGGCGCTTGAGCTCAGCAATATCCGCATGGCGGCTATGACGCGCTACGTTAGTGATTGCGGCAACCATATCAACAATGGCTAACAATGGGACAATCTTTGCTATGGGGATAAATAGTGCTAAAACCGGGCTGGCAATTAACGCGGAACCAAAACCAGTAATACCAAAAATAATATAGGCAATGACCATGGTGGAGAAGATTGCCACCATTTCAAATGCGGTAAGTCCAAAGTCCATTTGTTCAATCTGCCAGTTGTGGATCGAAAATAGTGAGCGATACTATAATCGTTTTATTGCGAATGGTTGTTATTCAAATGTGCACAGTTATCCGCTGATCACAATTTTAGTCATAAAAAATGGCACAGCGAACTGTGCCATTGATATCTTTTAGACTAAGGTTGCAGCGGTATTAGTGGCGGCGGTAGCTCTTCTGAGCGCTATTCACTTTCACCAGATAACGGCGAGATTCACCTGATGGGTGTTTTGTGGTTAGCGTTTGGAATACATCGCCTGGTGCCATATTGTTAATAATATTTACTGCCTGGTTCTTGTCGCTGGAGAATACCCGCAACACGCTCCCAGCACCGCCATTATAGGAAGTAATGACTGCATAACGGCGTGAAGTGGCATTTTGAATACCGCCTAAATAGGTATTTTGCAAAATGGATAGATAGGCTGTGCCTGCATCGATATTATTAGCAGGATCAAATAGATAACTGCGGCTAGGTTGACCACTTTTACCTTTCATTTTAAACACATCCCGCCCGGCCGTGTGCTGAACAACCTGCATCAGACCTAGCGCATCAGAGCCACTGACTGCATAAGGGTTAAAGCTCGATTCTGTTTGCATAATTGCCAAAATCAGTGATTCTTCTACACCATATTTTTCGGCTGATTGCCGTACCAGCGGCAGATATTTGTGAGCTCGTTTATCCAGATGGTTAGGCACTAATTGCAGGGTCACCGACCAGATAACATGCAAACCAGACGTACGTTTTTGCATTTTGTTTTGCAGTAAATAATCGGCGAAATGTGCAGCTCGCCATTCCCAACGAATAGGCTCGCCATTGTTATCCAGTACTTGCCCATAAAGGAACGGTTCTTTGCTGATTTGGATATCGTTGGCATCAGAATAGAGATCGATAGAGCCTGGGTCATCGCCCATTAATAATGTGGTAATGATCGCCTGACGTAAGTGAGCCGCCGGATCGGTCGTGGCAATAGTTTCAACCGTAATAGTACCGGCATCAAAGTTGATATGGCTGCGGGTTTGATATTGATCCGTATACTTAACGTAATCTTTTGGGCCCGCGATTAAGACTTCTTTTAATCCCCAAATATTTTCAATGTTATGGGCAAACTGACCCATTAAAATTTCAAAACCGTTCGTGTCTTTGATAAAGGCTTCGTTATCTGCCTGATTTTTATTGCCTGAGCAAGACACTAACAAAGGTGCAATGACCAACAAAGCTAAAATTTTCTTCATCTTACAAGCCATATCTTGATGAGGAATTTACCCGTCATATTTCAAGTTACCAGTGCGTTAGCTGCCTTTTTGTAACTCGAGCTATTTAGGGTAATACCCGTCATACGGTACGTTACCAGTGTGTTGGCCCCGAGTGGTTACTGACTCGGCGGAGTATAACCTTCAATATGAATATCCTGCCCTTCAAACAGGAAATTGACCATTTCCTGTTCCAGCAATTTACGGTCTTCGACATTCATCATGCTGAGCTTCTTCTCATTAATCAGCATGGTTTGTTTAGTTATCCATTGTGACCAGGCTTCTTTCGAGATTTCGTTATAGATACGTTTACCGATTTCGCCTGGATACAGCTGAAAATCTTGTCCTTCAGCTTCCTTTTTTAAAAACGTGCAAAAAATCGTTCTGCTCATGCTCAATCCTCTTCTATGACTGACGTCAAAAAACTGTTTGGGTAGACGGCGGTGTTGCCCGTTATGGTTTTGCTAACTTAGTTTTTGCTAGCTCTTCTTTTGCTAGCTCTTCTTTTGCTAACTGAAGTAATAAACGCTCAACTGGGGCGGCCAATCCTACCGACGGTGGTTGTGCTAAGTTATACCAGAGACCTGCCCCATCATCCATGCATCCACGAGCTGATGCAGTATCCAGCCACATTGGAACAATATCCAGATGGAAGTGGCTGAAGGTGTGACGAAAAGCGGTTAACTGCTGCAACTCACTGGCAGCCATACCCCGTTGTTGCAACCAACTATCCAAATCATCTTGCTCGGCAAATTGTGGGAAACAGAATAACCCGCCCCATAGCCCAACAGGTGGGCGTTGTTCGAGCCATACCTGAGGGCCGTTTTGCAACAATAGAAAATAGGCCGTTTTTTCCGGTATCGTCTGCTTGGGTTTCTTACCTGGATAGCGCGCCCAACTATGGTTGGCATAAGCGAGACAACCTATATTCAATGGGCAAAGTTCGCACTTGGGCTTGGAGCGGGTGCAGACAATAGCGCCTAAATCCATCATTGCCTGATTAAATTGGCCCACTCCCTTGGCTGGGGTGACATCCTCACTAATTTGCCACAGTCGCCCTTCGACATCTTTTTTACCCGGCCATCCCTCAACGGCATAGCAACGAGCCAGAACTCGCTTAACATTACCGTCCAAAATAGGGAAATGCTGCCCCAAAGAGAGCGATAAAATCGCGCCAGCCGTGGAGCGGCCTATGCCGGGTAATGCGAGTATCTCGTCAAAAGTCGTCGGGAATTCACCCTGATGGCGTTCAACAACTGTTTGGGCGGCTTTATGTAGATTTCTGGCGCGGGCGTAGTAACCCAAACCAGTCCATAAATGCAGAACTTCATCCAACGGAGCAGCGGCTAAAGCACGAATATCAGGGAAACGCAGCATAAAGCGCTGGAAATAAGGAATGACCGTTGCAACCTGCGTTTGTTGCAACATCACTTCTGATAGCCAGACTTGATACGGTGTTTTATCCAATTGCCATGGCAATGTTTTGCGGCCAAAGCGTTGGTACCACTCAAGTACCACGTGCGCGAATTGTTGCGCTTGCATCATAAGCAGGTATCGATATCCGGCAGAGAATAAATTAGGGCTGGATTGCAGCATAGACTCTTCAGACTGTAAACCCCCTTCGTTCCTGACATCACAACGGTGTTAGCTGCTTTTAATGCGCATTAATCGGTTATTTACCGCTTAATTTTGTACTTATGGCCGCCAGAGTTGATAAACTGGCGTATCTTTGCATAATGCGCGTTCGTATACGCAACCAACAGACAGAAAGCACCATGATAAATGACGTCATATCTCCGGAATTTGATGAAAACGGCCGCGCGATGCGCCGTATTCGTAGTTTTGTCCGCCGTCAGGGGCGCCTGACCAAAGGCCAACAACTGGCGCTCGATAACTACTGGCCGGTGATGGGCGTAGAATATCAGCCAACCCCTGTTGATTTCACTGCCTTGTTTGGCAGTGAAGCGCCAGTAGTATTGGAAATCGGTTTTGGCATGGGAACCTCGCTGGTCACTATGGCTGCCAGCAATCCACAGCAGAATTTTCTCGGAATAGAAGTACATTCCCCGGGCGTTGGCGCATGCCTGGCTTCAGCACATGAAGCGGGCCTGAATAACTTGCGAGTTATGTGTCATGATGCGGTCGAAGTGCTGGAAAATATGATCCCGGACTCTTCACTGGACATGGTTCAGCTGTTTTTCCCTGACCCTTGGCACAAAGCGCGCCATAATAAACGTCGTATCGTCCAGGCACCTTTTGTCGAATTAGTAAAAAGTAAATTAAAAGTGGGTGGCGTGTTCCATATGGCGACCGACTGGCAGCATTATGCGGAACATATGCTGGAGGTGATGTCAGGTGCGAACGGGTACCGCAACCTTTCAGAGCAGAATGATTATGTGCCTCGTCCGGACTCACGTCCGCTGACAAAATTTGAATTACGCGGCCAGCGCCTGGGACATGGCGTTTGGGATCTGATGTTTGAGAGGAAAGAATAATGGCTAAGAATCGTAGTCGTCGTTTACGCAAAAAAATGCATATCGACGAGTTTCAGGAGTTAGGTTTTTCTGTACAGTGGACCTTCCCAGAAGGCACTGGTGTTGATGTTATTGATGAAACTGTCGATGCTTTTATCGATGAAGTCATTGAAGCAAACGGCCTGGCATTTGATGGCAGCGGCTATTTGCAGTGGGAAGGCCTGATTTGCCTGCAAGAGATTGGTCATTGCACTGATGAACACCGTGCGCTAGTGACTAAATGGCTGGAAGCTCGCAAATTGAAAAATGTAGAAACCAGTGAGCTGTTTGATATCTGGTGGGATTGATCTTCCGTTTTAACGGTAGATAATTGATAAGGGCGCCTAATGCAGGCGCCTTTGTTTTTATCAGACGCAGTTAGCGGAAACGGTTACCGGAGATTGATTGGGAGCATTGTTGTGGCAGCAGCTTTAGGGGTAACAACAGGTTTAGATAATACCTTACTGGCGGATATCTTGCAGCAGGTGCGCCCGCTGATTGGTCAAGGGAAAGTGGCGGATTATATCCCCGCCTTGGCCGAAGTTTCGGCTGACAAATTGGGTATTGCGGTCTGTACACTGGATGGCACGATATATCAGGCCGGAGATGCTAATGAGCGCTTTTCTATTCAATCGATTTCAAAAGTATTAAGTTTGACGCTGGCATTATCCCGTTATGGCGAGCAGGAAATATGGCAGCGAGTGGGTAAAGAGCCATCAGGCCAGCCATTTAACTCTCTGGTGCAGTTAGAGTTAGAAAAGGGCAAACCGCGCAACCCGTTTATTAATCCTGGGGCGCTGGTGGTGTGCGATATGCTACAAAGCCGCCTGAGTGCACCGAAGCAAAGGATGTTAGAAGTGGTGCGCCAGTTAGTGAATGATGACAACATTAGCTACGACCCGCGAGTGGCGCGCTCGGAATTTGAGCATTCGGATCGCAATGCTGCTATTGCCTATCTAATGAAGTCTTTTGGTAATTTCAACAACGATGTTCTGACGGTACTTCAGACCTATTTCCACTATTGTGCCATGCGCATGAGTTGTGTCGAACTGGCTCGCTGCTTTGTCTATCTGGCAAATCAGGGGCGCAGTATTAGTGGGCATGGCTCGCTTATCACACCCATGCAAGCGCGGCAAATCAATGCTCTGATGATTACCAGTGGTATGTATGATGGAGCCGGTGAATTTGCCTTCCGCGTGGGTATGCCGGGTAAATCGGGGGTCGGAGGCGGGATTATCGCCATTGTGCCTGACGAGTTATGTATTGCGGTTTGGTCACCGGAATTAGATCATGCCGGGAACTCTCTGGCCGGAACGGCTGCCTTAGAGCTACTGGCACAGCGGATTGGCCGCTCCATTTTTTAGGACAGCTCCCCTTTATGCCTAAAGTAAATTCTGGCAGGGTGGGAATTAGCACGTTATAAATAGCCATAGAAATACAGGATGGCACAGCTTCTCAGGAGTCTTATGTTACTTAAAATGAAAGCATTACGTACGGTCGGCCTGGCAGTATTGATGCTGACTGCCTGGCAGGCACAGGCTGATTATCAGTGCAGCGTAAAGCCGCAGGATGATGTGATTATCAGCCCGCAATCTGTACAGGTGGTGGGTGCCAGCGGTAATTTGCAGATTTCGCCCGACGGTGATGTTACCCGTAATGGCAAGACATTAACTCTGACCGATGCGCAGCGCCAGCAGGCTTTCCGCTATCAGACGGCCTTGCGCAAAGATTTACCGTGGATAGACCAAGGGGCACAGCAGCGCCTGGAGAAAGCACGGGTTTCATTGGATAAAGTGATTGTTCAGCAACTGGGCAGCAGCAGCAATGTGCGTAACCGGCTGACAACGCTGAATGATCAGCTTAAACAACAAATGAGCCGCATTATTGAGAAACGCAGCGACGGCTTAACTTTCCATCATAAAGCTATTGATGAGGTTGAAAAAGACGGTCGTCAGTTGGTGCAACAGAGCATGGGCGGTGTGTTGCAAGACAGTCTCAATGAAATGGGTGTTAAGCAGGCGACCAGCGGCAGTGGCGGTAATAATCCATTGCAGGCCATTATGGGCAATCTGGGTGGGTTGCAGCAGGCTATCCAAAACGAATGGAATAATCAGGAGCAGGATTTCCAGCAATTTGGGCACGAAGTATGTGGGCGTGTGACCGCTCTGGAGCAGCAGCGTAAGGATTTACTCAAAGCATTAAACTAATATCCCCGTCACCTTTCAAGATGCAGGGTTGTTGGCCGCGATCACTTACCCAACTCATTGAGTTATCTCAACTCCTTGGGTTCATTCTATTGCCGCCTACCTGCAACTCGAAATCTATTGGGTATAACGTGATTCTGGTTTGGCAGGTTCAGACGGAAGATGTCGTCTGAACCTGTTTTTCTCATTTATCTCGATAAAACAGGTAGCGTTACAAGAACAGTTCTAACAGCGAGTTAAGGAACAACTTCCCTTTTTCGGTGATCTGCCAGTATTCCTCTGTTTCGATTAAATATTCTTTCGCTAATGCCTCGTCCAATTGTGGGCGAATTGTGCTTTCAGCTAATCCGGTAAAATGGGTGAAATCTGCCCGTGGCGCAGCTTCCAGTAAGCGGAAACGGTTCATAAAGAACTCAAAAGGCCGTTCTGCGGCTTCTACCTCGTACTGCTTATCGAGATATTTACCCTGCATAAAACCACGCGGGTGTTTGGTTTTTATCGTGCGTAGGATCCGTCCATCACGGAAAGTGATTTTACCGTGTGCACCACAGCCAATTCCCAGATAATCGCCAAAGCGCCAGTAGTTTAGGTTATGTTGGCATTGATAACCCGGTTTGGCATAGGCGGAGGTTTCATATTGCTGATACCCGGCGGCACTCAATAACTGATGCCCTTGCTGGAAGATATCCCACAGCGCGTCGTCATCTGGCAGTGTCGGTGGGCGCGAACTAAAGCCAGTATTTGGCTCAATCGTCAACTGATACCAAGACAGGTGTGGTGGATTTAAAGCAATGGCCTGGCGCAAATCATCCAGTGCTTCTTCCAGTGACTGATCCGGCAAACCGTGCATTAAGTCCAGATTAAAACTACGCAGCTCCAGTGAGGTTGCCAGTTCTGCAGCACGCTTGGCCTCATCCGGCCCGTGTATCCGCCCCAGCCGTGTTAATTTCTCGGCACTGAAGCTTTGCACCCCAATGGAGATACGATTGATACCGGCGCGCTGATAGCCGCTAAAGCGATCCGCTTCCACGGCACCGGGGTTGGCTTCCATAGTGATTTCAGCATCAATTGCCAGTGGCAATCTGGCTCGAACACCATCAAGTAACAGTTGCATCGCCTCGGCGCTGAGCAAGCTTGGTGTGCCGCCACCAATAAAAATGGTGCTAATCTCACGACCACTGACCAGAGGCACGTCGACATCGAGATCCGCTAGCAAGTGCTCTACATATTCCTGGTGGGGAACATCGCCTTTCAGTGCATGGGAATTAAAGTCACAGTAAGGGCATTTCTGCACACACCAGGGAATGTGAATGTAGAGACTCAGCGGGGGTAATTTAAGCATTGCGCAGGGCATCCAACATCAGTTTCAGTGCCTGACCACGATGGGAAACCGCGTGTTTTTCTTCACGAGTCAATTCTGCGGCTGTTTTACCCAGTTCCGGGACATAAAAAATAGGGTCATAACCGAACCCCGCCGCACCAGCAGGTTGGTGAGCAATCACACCCGGCCATTGACCATGGAATACCAACGGCGTTGGGTCTTCCGCATGACGCATATAGACCAGCACACAATGGAATTGGGCACCGCGCTGCTCATCAGGAATATCTTTCAACGCGACCAGCAGCTTCTCAAGATTTTGTTGATCACTGGCATCAGCACCGGCGTAGCGGGCGGAATAAATCCCAGGCGCTCCCCCCAAAGCATCAACGGCTAAGCCTGAGTCATCAGCAATAGCCGGTAAACCGGTGGTTTGTGCGGCATGGCGCGCTTTCAATATGGCATTTTCGATAAAGGTTAAGCCGGTCTCTTCGGCAGATTCGACGCCCAGTTCGGTTTGCGCGACGACATCCAAACCAAAATCGGCCAGCAAGGTTGCCAGCTCGCGCACTTTGCCGGGATTACCGGTGGCTAATACTACTTTTTGCATGGAAGAGTCCTGAATTTCATTATTCTAGCGGGAAGTATTGATCATTCGAGCAGTGTCGCAACTTCGGGGGGGATCTGTTGCGGGTTAACGATTTTGATCTGTTTATGCCGCCCCAATTCGCCCTTTTCGATAATCACCTGGCTTTTTGCTACCCGGAACTGTTTAGCGATAAATTTGATCAAATGAGCATTAGCTTGACCATCAACGGGTGGGGCGGTAATGGCGACTTTAAGTTCATCGCCGTGTAAACCGACTATCTGGTCACGGCTGGCTTTCGGCTGAATATATAGCCTGAGAGCCAGCCCGTCCAGCAATGGGGTAACCGCACTCACAGCACGAACCAAAGCTCGCCTAGCAGATCCATACCTAAATAGTTGATCAGATACAGGATCAGAATAACCACCATCGCCGAGAAATCGATGCCGCCCATGGCGGGCAAAATACGACGAATTGGTGCCATTAACGGTTCGGTTAACTGATGCAGCAGGTAGTCCATTGGGCTACGCCCCTGACTGACCCAGCTCATTAGCGCACGAATGATCATCACCCAGAAAATCAGATAACCGGCCGCTTTCACTAATGAAATAATACCAAACAGCAAGTTATACAGGCTGAGTGACATCGAACCGCTCTGAATCAGCACTAGCAGCGGATACTTGATGGTCATCAGCAAGAACGCCAGTAGCAGCGATGCACTGTCGATCGGCCCCAAAGAAGGGATGACCCGGCGCAACGGGCCGACAATCGGTTGGGTTATTTTCACCACAAATTGTGAGAATGGGTTGTAGAAATCGCTGTGAACCCACTGCATCCAGATGCGCAACAGCAGTACCATCACATACAGGTCAATGACCGTTTTGGCCAGAAAAGTCAGCGTTAGCATGAGTTGCCTTAATCCTTTATTCAATATGGTATGCAGGTAAATAGACCGCCTATTTACCTACTTTCTCGGCCCCTATCTTAACGGGAAAGTGTCAGGGCCAGTGTCGTGTTTTGTAAATTTTGCCGCTGTTAGAACAGCTTTTCCATTTCTTTTGCTCGCACAATGGCAGCTTGCATGGCACTGGAAACAATTTGAGGTAAGTGTTGTTCGTTAAATACCCGGATTGCTTCGGCCGTCGTCCCCCCTTTAGATGTTACCTGTTCACGCAATGTTGAAAGCGGTAATTGCGGGTTGGCCTCCACTAATGCTGTTGCACCAGATGCCGCTTGCTGCACCAGCATTCGGGCGGTTTCACTGTCAAAACCTAAACGTTCGGCTTCTTGCTGCATTGCTTCCATAAACAGGAAGAAATAGGCCGGTGCGCTACCTGCGGCGGCGATAACGCTGTTGATGCCGTTTTCATCATCTACCCAACAAACTTTGCCCACTGAGCTCATCAGTGAAGCCGTGAAATCTCGGTCATCTTGCGAGACCTGCTGAGGCGCATAAAGGCCGCTCATCCCTTTCCCCACCAGCGATGGTGTGTTGGGCATGATTCGCACCAGATTGAGATTATCGCCCAACAGCGCATAGAAACGCTCTACCTGCACACCCGCGGCAATAGACAGCACCAGCTTACCGGTGAAATCGATATTTTCCTGCAAGGGTTGGCATACCGCAGCCATTAATTGCGGCTTAACGGCTAAAACAATGACTTCTGCTGTTTTCGCTTCGGCAATATTGTCGTCGCTACTGATAACGCCAAACTCGGCGGCAAGTGCATCACGGTTTTTAGCTGAAGGTGCACAAACGCTGATCATTTTAGCGGGGTAACCACCTGCCACTAAACCCGCGATAATTGCGCGTGCCATATTGCCCGCACCAATGAATGTAATATTGCGATGTTTCATTAAATCAGTTCTCCTAAACCAATGGTTTTAGGTATTTAAGCGCGGGAGCCAAAAATCGCGGTACCAATGCGCACCAAAGTACTACCAGCCGCAATAGCTGCGGCCATATCATCCGTCATCCCCATGGAAAGCGTATCCATCTGAGGGTAGCTGGCTTTTAAAGTCAAGAAGGCCTGATTCATTTGCTCAAATACCGCCAGTTGCCGTTGATAATCTGTTTCAGGTGCCGGAATAGCCATCAGCCCACGTAAATGCAGATGAGGCAGTTCACTGATACTGGCAGCCAAAGCGGGCAGCTCCGCCAGTGCAATACCTGACTTACTCTGCTCATCACTGATATTGACCTGAATGAGGATATTCAGTGCTGGCATTTCTGGCGGGCGTTGAGCACTTAGGCGCTGTGCAATCTTGAGCCTATCGACGGTATGGCACCAGGCAAAATTCTCTGCGACTAATCTGCTTTTATTGGATTGCAGCGGGCCGATAAAGTGCCATTCAAGCTGGGAGGCATGGGCGCTTTCTGCAAAATAGTGAATTTTATCCACCCCTTCCTGCACATAGTTTTCGCCAAAAGCGTATTGCCCAGCTGCGATGGCTTCTTCGATAGCGCTCACAGGCTTGGTTTTACTGACTGCAAGCAATGTCACTTCTTCTGGAGAGCGCCCGCAGTTGCGTGCAGCTGCTGCGATTTTCGCTCTGACATCCTGTAGATTCTGCTCAATTGTGCTCATATGGACCCAGGAGTTTGATATGGATTTCACCTGTCTGGATGATAAAAACACAGACTCGGATAACCCTGAATTTAATGGTGTTTCCACCAAATACATTGAGTTGGAAAAACCTGAACATGCCGATGGTGGCTTCAACGAACAGGATTTTGCTAATAAGGTGGCGGATAGTGTAAATCATAATGCATCGGATCTGCACCTTTGTACCGGTTATCATCCGGTATTGCGCATTGATGGTGAACTGAAAACCTTTACTCACTGGCCGCGCATCAATGCCAGTTGGCTTAACGGCTTAAGCCAACATTTCTTGAGTGAGGCGCAACAACGACAATTACAACAAAGTGGGCAGGTGGATTGTGCTTGTACCACGAGTGCCGGACAGCGGCTACGGGCAAATGTTTTTCAGCAACAGCAGGGGCAATCGATAGCTTTTCGTGTGATTTCTGCAATTAACCCCTCGCTAGATGAATTGGATGTTCCAGATATTATTAGTCAGATAATCGAACAAGATAATGGTTTAATTCTGGTGACCGGGGCGACAGGCAGTGGGAAATCCACCACTTTGAGCGCGATGATCAGTGCGATGAATCAAAAGCAGGCGCGCCATATCATCACGCTGGAGGATCCGATCGAGTTTCTTCATAACAGTAAATCATGTTTGATCCAGCAGCGGGAATTGGGCCGTCACACTCATTCTTTCAGTAGCGCGCTCACTGGGGCATTGCGCCAGGACCCCGATATCATTTTATTGGGAGAGTTGCGGGATCAAGAGACGATTCGTTTAGCCCTGACTGCTGCTGAAACCGGGCACTTGGTATTGGCGACATTACACACTCGCACCGCGACTCAAGCCATCGATCGGCTGGTGGATGTTTTTCCTGTGGCAGAAAAAGCGGTAATTCAGGCGCAATTAGCGGCCAGCCTGCGCGCAGTTATCGCACAAAAATTGTGTCATAAAGTGGGCGGTGGACGTATCGCCGTATTTGAGATATTGACGCAAACCACGGCGGCCAGTCATTTGATTCGTGAAGGTAAAACCTACCAACTCCCCTCGGTAATACAGAGCGGTAGACAATGGGGGATGCAAACTTTTGAGCAGGGTATGGCGCAGCGACAAAAGCAGGGTGTATTGGCTGAGCGCCATGTTAGTCAATGAAGCATGTTAGTCATTAATGGATATAGAGCCGCAAACACCGCTGCGGCTCTTATTAAAAAAGATGTTACCCAAAGTAATTGGTGTTGCAGCAAGGCAGCAAACGAATGCATCCCGATGAGCTTACAATGGTAAGTGATTCGGGTGAATGAGAGCCGCTAACACCGCTGCGGCTCTTATTAAAAAAGATGTTACCCAAAGTAATTGGTGTTGCAGCAAGGCAGCAAACGAATGCAT
>NZ_JAUJTZ010000012.1:0-184835 GCF_030433455.1 Yersinia sp. 22-579
TCTTCTGCCTGCCGAAACAGGCTTCGATATCGTCTTGCGAGTGCCCACACAGATTGTCTGATAAATTGTTAAAGAGCGTTCGTTACCCGTTTGCCTTGCGGCGAATCTTACGGTAACGCGGGAGGCAGATAATACGCTTTCCCGCTGAAGAGTCAAGAGTTTATTTGGTTTCTTTCGAAGTCAAACTCAATCATTTCTCTTCCTGACCCGGCGAAGTGTGTTTCGTTGTTCCCGGTCAGTGGAGGCGCATTATAGGGAGTTCCTGACAGCCTGCAACCCCTAATTTCAAAAAACTTTTCAACCGTGTTTTTTTTCAGCAAAAATGGGGAAAAAGGCCAGAATTTAAACAATTATTAAGCTAAACATTAACTACCCAAGTTAAACAGTAGAGTAAAATAGAAGTATAAGAAGATAGATAGGACAAAACACCATGCAACTAAATACCCAACAGCAGGCCGCCCAGCGTAATCTTTCGTATCTGTTGGCCGAAAAAATTGGCCAGCGCATTCTTGCGGGGGAATATGAAGCCGGCAGTATATTGCCTGGCGAGATAGAGTTGGGAGAGCAATTTGGTGTCAGCCGTACCGCAGTACGTGAGGCGGTAAAGATGCTCGCCGCAAAAGGCATGTTATTACCGCGTCCGCGTATCGGCACCCGAGTGATGCCGCAAACCAATTGGAACTTCCTTGACCAAGAGTTGCTGACCTGGTGGATGACCAGAGAGAACTTCGATCAAGTGATGCAGCACTTCCTTATATTAAGGAGATCACTCGAGCCTCAAGCCTGTTCTCTGGCGGCTATCAATGCCAGCGGAAAACAAAAAGCCCTGTTAGCATCGTTAATGACAGAAATGTGCGAGCTGCATGCCTATTTTAATCGCGAACGATGGATTCAAGTGGATGCCCAATTTCATCAATTGATCTATGAGGCCAGTGGTAATCCATTTTTAACGTCTTTCGCTAATTTGTTCAGTTCGGTTTATCACAGTTACTTTCGTTCTATTACCGGCGATGAGGTGATTAAGCTGCAACACCATCAAAATATTGTTGATACCATTCTGGCTGGCGATAGCCAAGGTGCGTTGCTAGCTTGTCAGGTGTTATTAAAAGAGAAAGACTAACGGTCAGATGTTCTTTATATCTATATATAGATAGAGAGGGTACTCACGCCCACCCAATATAATCAGGACGGACAATGATAAAATCTGCGCGCAGCATGGCGGGTCTCCCTTGGATAGCCGCCATGGCTTTCTTTATGCAGGCTTTGGATGCCACCATACTGAATACGGCACTCCCTTCAATCGCTGAAAGCCTTAATCGCTCACCTCTAACCATGCAATCAGCTATTATCAGCTATACCCTCACAGTGGCGATGTTGATTCCGGTGAGTGGTTGGTTGGCAGATCGTTTCGGCACTCGGCGCATTTTCATTTTGGCTGTTTCATTATTTACACTAGGGTCATTACTGTGTGCGCTTTCAGGTTCTCTACCATTTTTGGTGGCATCCCGAGTTATTCAAGGGGTGGGTGGTGCCATGATGATGCCCGTCGCCAGGCTAGCACTTATCCGGGCTTATCCACGCAGTGAGTTATTGCCAGTATTAAATTTCGTCACCATCCCCGGATTAATCGGCCCTGTCATGGGACCATTATTAGGGGGGTTATTGGTCACCTACGCCACATGGCACTGGATTTTTATCCTTAATATTCCCATCGGCTTACTGGGTATCTTTTATGCCCGTAAATATATGCCCGACTTCACCATGCCGAAACGCGCTTTTGATATTATCGGTTTCCTGTTATTCGGTAGCAGCTTGGTTATGATATCCGTGAGCCTGGAAATAATGGGCCGCCCAGATATTGCCAGCTACCTGCCAGCTGCTGTGCTATTGGGCGGTTTATTAATGCTGCTCTTCTATATATTCCACGCCAAAGGCCATCCTAACCCACTAATTGGTTTACCGCTGTTTAAAACCCGAACCTTTTCCGTCGGCATTGCGGGTAACGTAGCTTCACGTTTAGGCACTGGCTGCGTTCCTTTCCTGATGCCACTCATGTTACAAGTCGGGTTTGGTTATTCCGCTATTATTGCTGGTTGCATGATGGCCCCCACCGCCATTGGTTCGATGATGGCAAAATCAGCGGTAACTCAAGTTTTGCGCTCACTGGGTTATCGCACGGTGTTGGTGGGCATTACGGCTATTATTGGTGTACTGATCGCCTTGTTTGCTTTTCAAGCACCGGGGATGTCACCTTGGTTGATGATATTGCCACTGTTTATATTGGGTATGGCGATGTCGACACAATTTACAGCAATGAACACCATTACTCTGGCTGATTTAACCGATAACAATGCCAGCTCAGGTAACAGTGTTTTAGCAGTGACCCAGCAACTGGCGATTAGCTTTGGTGTTGCCATCAGCGCTGTGGTTTTGCGGTTTTACGATGGGTTGTCGTTTGGGAATAATATTGACCACTTCCACTACACCTTTATTACGATGGGTGCCGTGACATTGCTGTCATCCGTGGTGTTCTTATTACTCAAACCTAGAGATGGCGATAACTTGATTCAGGGCCGTAATGTGAAAAAGGTTACGCAGCCCGCAGAGAGTGAAGTTTAACGAGTAGCGACCGACCCGCGCTCGATTAGCTCGGGAGTGAGAATCAGAACTTGTGGTTCCGCTTCCGGGTTATTTAGCCGATGAATAAGAGTATCAATAGCCAACTCACCGAGATCATCTTTGGGCTGATGAATGGTCGTCAACGGCGGCGTCATATATTGTGCAATTTCGATATCATCATAACCAATGACTGCCATGTCCTGCGGAATCGATAACCCAGCCTGATGTAAGGCCTGATAAACCCCAACCGCCATCGCATCATTACTGGTAAAGACCGCTTCAGGGGGCTGCGGCAATGCCAGTAGCTGCTTCATGGCAACCAAGCCGCCCCCAAATTCAAAATCACTGGCCACTTCATAATCAGGGAGCACCGGTAGGCCCGCGCGATCCATTGCCTGGCGGAATCCTTGCAAACGTTCTTTAGCCGGTGTTTTATCTTGTGGGCCAGCAATACAGGCGATACGAGTATATCCTCTGGCAATCAGGTACGAGGTTGCCATTTCCCCGCCTAATAAAGAGTTATCCTGGATGACATCATTCACCCCTTCAAAAGGGGCCCAGTCCATCATAATGATCGGTAGAGAAGGGTAGCAGCGCAGAATATCCTGTGACGGGCGATGACTTTCGGTACACATCAGTAGCAAACCATCGACACGTTTTTGCATGAGAGTTTCAATACTACGACTCATGCGATCGATGTCACCTTCGGTATTACACAAAATCAAACTGTAACCGCGCTCATAGCAACTGCGCTCCACACCACGAACCACTTCAGCGTAAAACGGGTTGCTACTGGCAGTGACTAACATGCCGATAGTCCGGGTTTCATTGAGTTTTAAACTACGCGCTAACGCAGATGGGGCATAGTTAAGTTGCTTGATGGCAGCGAGCACTTTGTCGCGAATAGGATCGCTAACAAAACGATTTTTATTAATAACATGCGAGACAGTAGAGGTTGATACGCCCGCTAAGCGGGCGACATCTTTCATGGTGGCCAAAGTTATACCCGATCTTGTAAGAAACTATCGATCTCGGCCCGCCAAGGAATGGAAGGTTGTGCGCCAGGGCGAGTCACTGCAATCGCAGCCGCAGCATGAGCAAAACGGACGGCTGAATCCATTGATTGGCCTTCCAGTAAAGCAGTCAATAATGCGCCATTGAATGTATCACCGGCGGCAATGGTATCTACTGCATTAACTTTAAAGCCAGCGACTAATTTGCCCAGGCCTTGCTCACTAAGCCACACTCCACGGCTACCCAAAGTAATAATCACAGTGGCGATACCTTTATCATGCAAAATTTGCGCGGCTTTCGCTGCGTCATCATCCTGCTCAATATGAATGCCCGTTAAGCGCTCAGCTTCTGTTTCATTTGGAGTAATCATATCCACCAGCGATAACAGCTCATCTGGCAGTTCGCGTGCAGGGGCTGGATTCAGGATAACCTGAGTTTGATGCTGTTTTGCCAATTTAGCGGCGGCGATAACCGTCTCAAGTGGAGATTCCAGTTGCATCAATAATGCATCTGAATCAATAACTTGCTGTTGATAACAGCCAAGATACTCCGGTGTGACTGCCGAGTTTGCCCCAGCATGAATACCAATGACGTTCTCGCCTTCACCATTAACAAAAATCAGCGCTACCCCTGTCGTGGTGCCTGCTACCGCCTCAATAGGTGCGGTATCAATATTGTCACTGGCTAATTGCAGACGTACCCGGTCACCAATATCATCTTCACCCACACAGGCAATAAACGCGATATTCGCCCCACTACGGCCAGCAGCAACGGCCTGATTAGCTCCTTTGCCACCGAAAGCAACTTTATACTGCTTCCCGATCACCGTTTCACCTGGACGCGGAAACTGCTCAATATTCAGAATATGGTCGGCATTGATGCTGCCCAAGACCACCAGTTTACCTGTTTCCATCGTATTTATTCCTTTGTAAATGACGCCGCTGCCGGTACGTTTTGTTTTCCGTTTTAAGGCAGCGGCGTTATATGCCATGCTTTTCGATATTATTAGTGAATGACGATATTATTTAGTCACTAACTTCAAATCTACTGGGATAACGGCCTGGACTTTCTCGCCTTTCAATACTTTATCCGCAGTTTGTACACCAATGACACCAATCTGGTCTGGGCGTTGAGCAATAGTTGCGCCCATTTTGCCACTTTCGACAGCTTTAATACCATCGTCAGTGCCATCAAAACCAACCACTAACACATCAGTTTTGCCCGCAGTCTGCAAGGCGCGTAAAGCACCCAGCGCCATTTCGTCATTCTGAGCAAACACAGCCTGAACATCTGGATGAGCTGTCAGCAAGTTCTGCATAACGTTCAAACCTTTAGTCCGATCAAAATCTGCTGGCTGACTAGCTAACAACTGGAATTTGTTTTTTTCCATTGATTGTTTGAAGCCTTCGCCGCGCTCACGAGCAGCAGATGCACCAGCTATCCCTTCCAACTGAATGACTTTGGCATCACTACCGACTTTCTTAGCAATGTAATCACCCGCCATTTTGCCACCGAAACGGTTGTCAGAGGCTACGTGGCTCACCACCGTGCCTGCATTAGCCAGACGGTCGAGAGTAATGACGGGAATGTTTGCCTGATTGGCCATTTTAACCGCGTTGCCCACGGCATCTGAATCAGTTGGGTTGATCAATAGCAATTTGGTGCCGCGCACAGTTAAATCCTGCACGTTAGCTAATTCTTTAGCTGGGTTGTTTTGGGAATCCAAAATCACCAGGTTGTAGCCCAGTTTATCCGCTTCTTTTTGTGCACCGTCTTTCATTGAAACAAAGAACGGGTTATTCAGCGTGGAAACAACCAACGCAATCGTGTCTTTTGCCAACGCGTTAGCACTGACGGTAGCGCTCAATGCAACAACAGAGATCAAAGTAGCCAGTTTCTTCATTTTCATGGTCGCAATTCCTGTAGGGAGAGAGGTTATTTGCTGCTTTTATTGTCTACCAACACCGCAAGCAGGATAACCACTGCTTTGACGATCATTTGGTAGTAAGAGGAGACACCCAATAAATTCAAACCGTTATTTAAAAATCCGAGGATTAATGCGCCGATCAGGGTGCCAACAATCCGCCCTTTACCCCCAGCAAGACTGGTACCACCCAAAACTACGGCTGCTATAGCATCCAGTTCATAACCGGTACCGGCAGTAGGTTGTGCTGATGATAAGCGGGCAACTTCGATAATCCCTGCCAATGCCGCTAACAACCCACAGAGTGAATAAACAATAATTTTAACTTTATCAACACTGATACCAGAGAGGCGTGTTGCGGACTCATTGCCCCCCAGCGCATAAATATAACGACCCAGACGCGTGTGGTGTAGCATGTACCATGCGGCAATAAAGACAATCGCCATCAGCCAGATAGGCGTTGGGATACCCAATGGACGACCAATACCGAACCAACCAAAGGTATCTGCTACATCAGTAAAACCGGTGTTTATCGGGCTACCATTGGTATAAACCATGGTGACACCACGCAGTAACAGCATCATGACCAGGGTAGCAATAAAGGCCTGCACTTTGCCTTTAGCCACAATCACCCCAGTGATGCCGCCGACAAACGCCCCCAATGCCAGCGCGGCCCCCACGGCAACCAGCGCATTAACTTCCAACCCGACAATGGAGGCCGCAACAGCGCCGGTCAGCGCCAATAATGACCCCACTGACAGGTCAATCCCTGAAGTTAGGATAACCAGTGTCATCCCGACGGCCATAATGGCGTTGACGGAAGTCTGCTGGAGAATGTTAAACATGTTATTCAGAGTAAAGAAGTTCGGGCTTAGTGACGAAACCACAGCAATCAGCACCAGCAGCGCAATCAGTGATTTTTGTTCTAATAACCATTCTTTACTGAACCAGCGCTTGGTATTAATCGTTTGGGAACTCATATCTGATTACTCCTGCTCTGCACACTTTCACTTACCAATAAATCGCGCTTGCCGACGGCAGCGGCCATCAACACTTCCTGGGTAGCCTGTTCAATAGAGAACTCACCGCTTAGTTGGCCTTCATGCATCACAATGATACGGTCACTCATGCCCAGCACTTCCGGCATTTCCGAGGAGACCAATATGATGCTCAGCCCTTCTTGTTTGAATTGATTGATTAACTGGTAGATCTCTTTTTTGGCCCCGACGTCCACACCACGAGTCGGTTCATCAAGGATCAACACTTTTGGTCGGGTCATCAAACCGCGAGCGATAGCCACTTTTTGCTGATTACCACCAGATAACAGACCAATCGGCTGTTCCATGGAAGGCGTTTTAATGTTAAATAAACGAATGAAATCCGCCACCGCCTGCTGTTCATCAGCATGTTTGAGCGAACCGCCTGAACGGCTGAAATAACGCAATGCAGTCAAAGACATATTCTCTTTAACTGACATTCCGAGTACTAAACCATCCCGTTTACGGTCTTCAGAAATATAAACAATGCCATTGGCTAAACCGTCCTGCGGTGAATGAGTCACGACTTCACGGCCATCCAACATCACAAAGCCCGATTTACGCGGCAGCGCACCATAGATGATTTTCATCAGCTCAGTGCGGCCAGCGCCCATCAGGCCAGCCACTCCCAAGATCTCGCCACTGTAGAGTGTGAAATTGACATTCTCGACGCCAGGGCCGCATAGCTGTTTGACCTGTAAACGTTTTTCGCCGCGCGGTAAATTCAGACGCGGGTATTGCTCTTCCAATTTACGGCCAACCATCATTTCAATCAGAGAGTTTTCAGTGAGTGTATTAACCGGTTTTTCGGCGATAAACTGCCCATCACGAAATACGGTGACGTCATCGCAAATCTCAAAGATTTCTTTAAGACGGTGGGAAATATAAACAATGCCACGACCTTCCGCTTTCAACTCTTTAATGACATTAAATAAAGAGGCTGTTTCGGTATCAGTCAGAGCATCAGTAGGCTCATCCATAATGATGACTTTGGATTCAAAGCTCAGCACTTTGGCGATTTCCACCATTTGCTGATCACCAATCGAAAGCTCGCCCACCAGCCGATGGCTGCTGTAGCTGATATTAAGGCGCGCCAACAGTAAATCAGCTTCGGCATACATTTTTTTCCAATCAATGCCGCCAAAGCGATTAACAAACTCGCGCCCTAAAAAGATATTTTCTGCGATGGTTAACTGTGGAATCAGGTTAAGTTCCTGATGAATAATGCCGATACCCGCTTCCTGCGACTCTTTCGGGCCATTAAACACCACTTCTTTACCCAAAAAGTGCTGGCTGCCGGCATCCTTATTGTAGATGCCGGTCAGCACTTTCATCATGGTCGATTTTCCGGCCCCATTTTCGCCTACCAGTGCCATCACCCTGCCAGGATAGACACTTAGCGCAGCACCTGAGAGTGCTTTGACGCCGGGAAAGGCTTTATCAATCCCTTTCAGTTGCAGCAAAGGTTGCATAAACGCCTCAGAAAGTTACGCCGGAGCAGAGAATGATGTTAGCAAAGGGGGAACATTCCCCGCTACGAATCACTGCCCGGCTTTGTTTGGTCTGCTCTTTAAAAGCCTCATGGCTGATATAGTGCAAAGCAATTTGGTTTCCCTGGTGTTGCTCAAGTTGTGATAGTTGTGCGAGTAACGTTTCATGGAGTTGCGGGTTATTTTTAACAATCTCCTGCGCCAGGTAAGCACTCTCAACCTGCATTTCTTGCGTTACCACCTCAAAAACCTGAAGGAATCCAGGGACGCCTTGAGTCAGTGCCAAATCGATACGCGTGGTGGTTGCCGGTATTGGCAGCCCCGCATCACCTATCACAATCTGATCGGTATGGCCCAAGCGAGAGATAACAGCGGAAATATCAGAATTTAGTAATGCACCTTTTTTCATTTTCTACTCCAACAGCGAAACGTTTCGCTGATACTGAGTTTAGAAAAATGGCAGCAGAAGGCAAACCCAATTTGGTGAAATTGTGATCGCCATCGAAACGTTTCGCTGAACAAATGAAAAATGGAATGATGAATGTAAAAAAGGTGAGGTTAAAGTGCCCGTAACGGTGAAAACAGGCGGATCGTAAAGACGCCACACTTCTTTTGTTAAAACAAGCTTCCCTGGGAGCTCGACTCGCGCCGTCCCTGGCGCGTACGCTTTACTCTTCTACCTGCCTTCACCTTGCAAGATCGAATCCTTAGGGTTTGTCAGCGATCTGAGGCCGTTATGTTTAACGGCCTTCTAAGTTAAATCTCTACCTGCGTCCCTAGCTCAATGACCCTATTCGGTGGGATCTCAAACTGATCGGCTGCGCGCAGCGCATTACGACTAAGGGCCACAAACAACTTGCCGCGCAAGAACAAATACCACGGCCGCTTGGTCAGGATAAGTGACTCGTGGGACATAAAGAATGACGTTTCCATCATCTGGCAAGGTAACCCCTCCAAACCACAGCGATGGAAAATCTCTTCCACATTCGGGGTTTCGCGCCAACCGTAACTCGCCACAACCCGCCAGAATGTCAGAGATAGCTGCTCGATAGTCACTCGATTAACATTATGGACATAAGGCGCATCTTCAGTTCGCAGTGTCAGTAGAACAACCCGATCATGTAACACTTTGTTATGTTTAAGGTTATGTAGTAATGCAAACGGGATGACATTCATCGCCCGAGACATATACACCGCCGTGCCAGGAACACGTACCGGAGGCGATTTCTCCAATGAGGCAATCATCGCCTCCAGAGAGTTACCGTGTTCGTGCATACGGCGCAGCAAGCTGAAACGCTCACTCTTCCAAGTGGTCATGATGATAAACATCACCAGGCCCAATGACAGTGGTAACCAACCGCCGGAGAACAATTTCAATGCGTTAGCAGAGAACATCGGCACATCAATAACCAATAATGCCACCAGCAAGAAGTAGACAAAGAAGCGATTCCAGTGCCAGTTTTTCAGTGCCACGGTGCAGAACAGAACACTGGTAATAACCATCGTGCCCGTTACCGCGATGCCATAAGCCGCTGCCAAATTACTGGAACGTTCGAAGCCGACAATCACCAATACCACCGCCAGATACAGTGTCCAGTTAATCACCGGGATATATATCTGGCCTGACTCCATTTCCGAGGTATGAATAATACGCATCGGCGGCAAATAGCCTAAACGGACGGCTTGCCGGGTCAAGGAGAATACACCGGAGATAACAGCCTGTGAGGCAATTACCGTCGCCAACGTTGCCAGTATTAACAGTGGAATCAATGCCCAGTCAGGGGCGAGTAGGAAGAAGGGGTTTTTGATAGCTTCTGGGTTTTTCAATAATAACGCGCCCTGGCCAAAATAATTCAGCACCAATGACGGTAAAACCACAGTAAACCACGCCAATCGAATAGGAAATTTACCAAAGTGCCCCATATCTGCATATAAGGCCTCCACCCCTGTAATTGCCAACACCACCGCACCAAGGGCAAAGAAAGAAACAGACTTATATTCAGTAAAGAAGCTGATTGCCCATTTAGGATTCAGTGCAGCCAATACTTCTGGATTGGCGATAATGCTGCGCAACCCCAGCAGCGCCAGTGTCAGGAACCAAACCAGCATCACCGGGGCAAATAATTTACCCACGCTACCGGTACCGTGTTTTTGAATAACAAACAGCAGAGTTAAAACAGCAATCGAGCAAGGGACAATATAAGGATCAAGTGCAGGTGCGGCAATTTCCAGCCCTTCGATAGCCGACATAACGGATATGGCTGGAGTGATAACCACCTCGCCATAAAAGAAGCTACCGCCAATTAAGCCGAGAATAACCAAAATTGAAGTGGCTCTGGAAGAGGTATTACGCCCAGCCAAAGACATTAACGTTAAAATCCCCCCTTCACCGGCGTTATCCGCGCGCATGACATAGGTCAGATATTTAACCGAGACAATCAGAATTAACATCCAGAAGATCAGTGATAAAAAACCAAATACCACATCAGGACGGACATCAAAACCATAATGACCAGAAAAACACTCTCTCAGGGTATAGAGTGGGCTGGTACCAATATCACCATAAACGACCCCTATTGCAGCCAGGGTTACCGCCGATAAAGATTGTTTTTTATGTTCTGTGCTCATAATTGATTTCTTTTTGCTAGAACATCCATAAGCCGATGCGTGCACTTAGTCATCGCTACTGCCTGTTATGTATTCTTATACGCCTGCCAAAAGGCGCACAGTATGCACCATTTCAATAGATTGCCTACTCTTAAATCAAACAACAAAAAGTACGAAAATAGATCGACTACAAATAGCTGATGATATAAAAATATTACTAATCAATGAGCTATCCTATTAAGAAAAAAATGCTATACCACTAAGAAAAAGAGGATCTATTCCCCCTGATCAGGTAAAAATCAATCAACTAACGGAATATATAGAGCAATTATGGCGCAATCATCACAATTAGCAGAAAGAATCTCCCGCTTGAGCAGTGCCCTTGAAAGTGGTCTGTATGAAAGACAGGAAGCTATCCGCTTGTGTTTGCTGGCCGCACTGAGTGGCGAAAGCGTATTCCTGCTCGGCCCACCGGGGATTGCTAAAAGTCTGATTGCTCGACGCCTAAAATTTGCTTTTAGAAATGCCCGGGCATTTGAATATCTGATGACCCGTTTTTCGACACCGGAAGAAGTATTTGGCCCACTCTCGATTCAAGCTCTGAAAGAAGAGGGGCGCTATCAGCGCATGACTGGTGGTTATTTACCCGAAGCTGAAATCGTATTTCTGGATGAAATTTGGAAAGCTGGTCCAGCCATTCTGAATACTTTGCTGACCGCTATTAATGAACGACGCTTTCGTAATGGTGATCGGGAAGACAGTATCCCAATGCGTTTGTTGGTGACGGCCTCTAACGAATTACCCGATGCAGATAGCAGCCTGGAAGCGCTTTATGACCGAATGCTGATCCGCCTATGGCTGGATCGCGTGCAAGAAAAGCAGAACTTCCGCTCATTACTACTCAGCCGACAAAATGAAAATCATAATCCGGTAGCTGAAAATCTCAGTATCAGCGATGAAGAGTTTTATCAGTGGCAACCCTTAATAGACAAAATAGCCCTACCGGATAACTGTTTTGAGCTTATTTTTCAGCTACGTCAGCAGCTCAGCGCACAAGAGCAAGCGCCGTATGTCTCTGACCGACGGTGGAAAAAGGCTCTGCGTTTGCTGCAAGCTAGCGCCTTCTTCAGCGGACGAAATGAAATAACGCCAATAGACTTAATTTTGCTGAAAGATTGCTTATGGCATGATTTAAGTTCGCTTAAATTGCTACAGCAACAGCTTGAACAGTTGCTAACTGAACAGGGGTATCAGCAACAAAGCCTATTAATGAAGCTCCAGCATATCAATGCTCAATGGTTGAAACACCAACAGCAGCAAAGTGACCATCAAGCACTGACGGTAACCAAACAAAGCGGTATGTTCAGCCGTAAACCGCAATATTCTCTGCCAGACCATCTTACTGATAGCACCCTGACACTGTTCTTGCAAAAACCACTCAGTTTACATGACATTCAGGTCAATCACCTGCAAATAGAGAAAGAGGCGCTGGCTCAATGGTTAAATAAAGGTGGGGTTTTACGCGCCAAATTAAATGGTGTCGGTTATGCCCAATCTATTGATGCTGAAGTTGATGATCAACTGCATATCACGGTGCTGGATGTCAGTCGCCAATCATCAATACTGTCGCAACCCGGAGCTTCCACTGCCAGTGTGCCCCCCGAGCTGCTGGTGGAGTTGGCGGAATTGGAAAATAGCCTGGCAGAGCAACGGCGGCTATTCAGTCAACATCAACCTTGCTTGTTTACGCCGTCCTCTTGGTTAGCAAAAATAGAAGCCAGCTTATTGAATGTGGCTGAGCAAGTGAAACAGCTACAACAAAAACTACGCGGTCATTGATCTATGCTCAGCCTGGCAACATTGGATTTGCTGCTATCGATAAGTGAAAGTGAGCTTATCGAAGAGATGGTGGTGGGGTTACTGGCCTCACCGCAGTTAGCCATATTCTTTGAAAAATTTCCGCGCATTAAACGGGCACTAATGAAGGATATCCCCGGCTGGAAGCAAAACTTACAACAGCGAATTCGGGAGGCAAAAGTCCCCGCTGGTCTGGCAAACGAGTTTGCTTTATACCAACAGAGTCAATTGGAAGATAGCCCGCTATTTTATGCCCATCTCCCGCAGATTGTGGTGCAACTGCAACAATGGCATTCCCCTTTCGCCACACAAGCTAAAACATTGCTGCACACCGCTGATTTAGATACAAATCCCCAAACCGGTGATAGTTTTCAAACTCTCTTCTTACAGCGCTGGCGTGTCAGCCTAACCTTACAAACCATCACCATCCATCATCAACTACTGGAACAAGAGCGAGAGCAACTTTTAGCTGAGTTACAACAGCGGCTTGCGCTCAGTGGTGCTTTGGAACCCATTCTTGCAACTAATGATGGAGCGGCAGGGCGGCTTTGGGATATGAGCCAGGGGCATTTGCAACGTGGTGATTATCAGTTATTGCTGCAATATGGCGATTTTCTGCAACAGCAGCCGGAATTACAGCAACTTGCAGAGCAATTGGGGCGCAGTCGATCCGCCAAAGCGCAACCTACCCCTGATGCCCGCTTTGAACCTTATACCGTGATGGTTCGCCAACCTGATACCGTGCCAGAAGAGGTCAGTGGCATTCACCAGAGCAATGATATTCTACGATTATTGCCGACCGAGTTGGTCATGCTAGGAATGAGTGAGCTGGAGTTTGAGTTTTATCGCCGCTTACTGGAGCGACGTTTACTCACCTATCGCTTACAAGGTGATAATTGGCAGGAAAAAACCTTACAGCGCCCTATCAGCCTTAAAAGTCATGACGAACAACCTCGCGGCCCCTTTATTGTCTGTGTCGATACATCGGGTTCGATGGGTGGCTTCAATGAACAATGTGCCAAAGCTTTCTGTCTGGCCCTGCTACGTATTGCGCTGGAGGATAATCGCCGCTGTTACATCATGCTGTTCGCGACAGAAATCATTCACTACGAGCTATCATCAGCCAGTGGTATTGAGCAGGCGATACGCTTTCTCAGCCAACATTTTCGTGGCGGCACCGATTTGGCGGCCTGCTTAGCCAGCACTCTAAGCAAAATGGAAGAACGAGATTGGTATGATGCCGATGCCGTGATTATTTCAGATTTCATTGCCCAGCGCTTACCCGAGGAATTGATCCGAAAAATTAAAATCCAGCAGCAAGCTCATCAACACCGGTTCCATGCCGTGGCGATGTCGGCCTATGGCAAGCCCGGTATCATGCGGATTTTTGATCATATCTGGCGCTTTGATACCGGGTTAAAAAGCCGTTTAATGCGCCGCTGGAAGCGCTAAGAAACTATTCTCGCTAAGAGACTATTCTAGTTCAGTAACCCAGCCCCGACGTTAATTGATAATCCCAAGATCGTCATATTGAAAATAAAGGATAATACTGACTGCAAGAGCACCACTCGACGGATATCTGACGTGCCAGTCGAGACATCAGCGGTTTGGGAAGCGACCCCTATAGTGAATGAAAAATAAAGAAAATCCCAATAAGTAGGCTCAGTAACCTCTTTAGGGAAAATTAACGGGAGAACAGCGTCTGACTCATCGCGGGATAAATAAAATAAATGGGCATAATGCATAGTAAAAGCGGTTGGCAATAATAACCACGAGACCAATAAAGTCATTCCTGTGAGGACTAAATGGAATGCTTTGGCAGAACCCGATAACTGATTCGCCGTGCTTAACTCAAACAGAATAACCAGAATACTCGCCAAACACGCCATGCTAACAATACTTAGCACCATACTGGCACTTTCATCCTGCACACGAGCTATTAATCTGATTTTTTTCGGATCATTGCGCAATAATTGCAGCCATAAAAAGAACAAATAGAGCCATGCAAATATATTCCAACTCACCATCAAGCGCAGTAATACAGTGAAATGTGATGGCAACAGGAAGTAAGTGATTATTCCAGCACCAACAGATAATAGCAGCCTTGGACGCGCATGTGAGTAATGTTTAAGAGGGTGAAATCGGGCCATAACGTCAACAACCTTATAGGTGAAATACCTCAGTATTATGCCACCTACAGCATAGATGAAAGAACCCGCTTATGTTTATGATGTTAAAAACCCGCTATAGCTGCATAAGCCATAACGGGTTTAAATAATTCAGAGATGATCTGCTGGGAATTATAGCAAGCCTTCTACCTTCTCGCTGACTTCTGCCCCCCACACACCACATTGCACCTGACCAATATGCTGTAGTTGCAGCAATAACATCACTAAACGGGACTGACCAATACCCCCACCGATTGTCTGCGGCATTTCACCTTTCAGCAGCGATTGATGCCATTCCAGTTTCAGACGATCTTCATCTGATGTCAGCGCTAATTGGCGTTTCAGTGCTTCTGCATCGACGCGAATACCCATGGATGAAATTTCAAAAGCATCTTCCAGCACGGGGTTCCAGACAATAATGTCACCGTTTAGCCCAGCAAAACCTTCTGCACTCGGAGAGGTCCAGTCATCATAATCCGGGGCACGAACATCATGAGATTTACCGTCAGCTAATTTGCCGCCAATCCCAATCAAGAAAACAGCACCCAGCTCTTTAGCAATGGCGCGTTCGCGACCTTTCGCATCCAGATCAGGGAATTTAGCGCGCAGGCTTTCACTGTGGATAAAATGAATCTGTTCTGGCAAGAAAGGTTTTATATCAAATTCTGCACTGATCGCTGCTTCGGTTTCTTTAATAGCCGCGTAGATTTTGTTAACCGTGGATTTCAGATAAGCCAGGTTGCGCTCGCCATCACCCATGACGCGCTCCCAATCCCACTGATCGACATACACGGAATGAATGGCGCTCAAGCGATCTTCATCAGGACGCAATGCTTTCATATGGGTGTAAATTCCTTGGTCAGCACCAAAATCAAAGCGACCTAAGGTTTTACGCTTCCATTTAGCTAATGAATGAACAACTTCAAAAGTTGCGTCTGGCAAGCTTTTTACTTTTACCTGAACGGCTTTCTCTGAACCAGACAGGTTATCTTGGGTACCGTCACCCACACGGCTCAGGATGGGTGCCTGCACCTCAATTAGGCCCAATTGCTGCTCTAGTTGACGGGAAAAGAAGGATTTTACAAAACTGATCTGTTGTTGTTTTTGGATAAATTGCTTTTTCATTGTCATTTTCTCAATTCGTTGCTGTCGATTATGCAAATTGTCTGTTGTGCCGTTTGGCTTGTCATCGATTAAGCAACAGAATGAGGGTTAAATTCAATATCCAATAAACAATATTGCCTTTTCACTTTTAATCATTCATTTTTATGTGTCTATAATTAGATAATCGATAAAAAAAGGGGGTTAATATGAGTGAAATTTATCAAATCGATAATCTCGATCGTGGCATCCTGAACGCATTAATGGAAAATGCGCGTACACCTTATGCGGAATTAGCCAAAAATTTTGGTGTTAGCCCAGGAACCATTCATGTCCGAGTTGAGAAAATGCGTCAGGCAGGGATTATCACCGCAGCTTGTGTTCACGTTAATCCAAAACAGCTGGGTTATGACGTGTGCTGCTTCATTGGCATCATTTTGAAAAGTGCCAAAGATTACCCCTCTGCGTTAAAAAAACTGGAAAGTTTAGAAGAAGTTGTCGAGGCTTATTACACCACAGGCCATTACAGCATCTTTATTAAGGTCATGTGTAAATCGATAGATGCACTACAACAGGTACTTATCAACAAGATCCAAACCATTGATGAGATCCAGTCAACCGAGACTCTTATTTCCCTGCAAAACCCCATCATGCGTACCATCGTGCCCTGAGCACTAAATAACTATACCCACATTATCCACAGGTAGATCCCAGCTGATTCACAGCGTACAATACCGGTTCATTACTTCGGTTGGGTTCTTTATGGCTGACATTACCTTGATCAGTGGCAGTACGCTTGGCAGTGCTGAATACGTTGCTGAACATTTAGCTGAGAAATTAGAAGAGGCGGGTTTCACGACAGAAACTCTGCATGGTCCGGAATTAGACGAGCTGGCCCTGGATGGTATGTGGCTAATTATCACTTCCACTCATGGTGCAGGTGATCTACCAGACAATCTTCAACCCTTATTAGAACAAATCGAGCAGCAGAAACCGGATCTCTCACAGGTTCGCTTTGGTGCTGTTGGTTTGGGCAGTTCAGAATATGACACTTTCTGTGGTGCGGTCAGAAAATTAGATCAGCAACTGATCATCCAGGGAGCCATGCGTGTAGGTGATATTTTAGAAATTGATGTCATCAAACATGAAATTCCTGAGGACCCGGCAGAGATTTGGGTTAAAAACTGGATTAATTTACTCTAATTTGCTTAAAGATCACGCGAACGAATGTGGATAAGTAAGCTTGAAAGCAGGGTATAAGCAGTACATATCCACATAACAACCTTAGTGACTTAAAGTGCCTGTGCATAACATGCCATTTAGATCCCAGCTTATACGCAATAGGATCACCGATCATTCACAGCAAACGATCCTCCTTAATTACATGATCTTAAATGTGAATAATCACTTATCCACAGAGGATCATGATCCTAATAAGAGATCTAATAAAGAGATCTTTAAATAAAAAGATCTTCTTTTAATTAAGAGCGATCCTAAGCTGCTTGGTCGATCGTCTAAACTTGAGTAGAATCCCCCACCCCAGGGCAAACACAGAAATTCGCATAACGGCGAGGTGCAGTACCATGTTTTATCCAGATCAATTTGACGTCATCATCATTGGTGGTGGCCATGCCGGCACGGAAGCTGCAATGGCAGCGGCACGCATGGGACGTCAGACCTTATTGCTGACGCACAATATCGACACGTTGGGACAAATGTCTTGTAACCCAGCGATTGGCGGTATTGGTAAGGGGCATTTGGTAAAAGAGATCGATGCTCTGGGCGGGTTAATGGCAATGGCAACTGACCAGGCCGGTATTCAGTTTAGGATACTAAACGCCAGCAAAGGGCCAGCGGTAAGAGCAACCCGAGCCCAAGCCGACCGTGTTCTGTATCGCCAAGCGGTACGTACCGCATTGGAAAACCAGCCTAACTTGATGATTTTCCAGCAGCCAGTAGAAGATCTGATTGTTGAAAACGATCGTGTGGTCGGTGCTGTGACCAAAATGGGGTTAAAATTCCGCGCTAAAGCTGTGGTTTTAACCGTCGGCACTTTCCTCGATGGCAAAATTCATATTGGCCTTGAGAACTACAGCGGCGGCCGTGCAGGTGATCCGCCATCCATATCGTTGTCACAACGCCTGCGTGAATTACCGCTACGAGTAAATCGCCTTAAAACCGGTACTCCGCCACGTATTGATGCTCGAACTATTGATTTTAGCCAATTAGCCCCGCAACTGGGCGATACACCTATTCCGGTCTTTTCATTCCTGGGGAATGCCAGCCAGCATCCAGAGCAAATGGCATGTCATATCACCTACACCAATGAAAAAACCCACGAAGTGATCCGTAATAACCTGGATCGCAGCCCAATGTATGCGGGGATCATTGAAGGGATCGGGCCACGTTATTGCCCATCGATCGAAGACAAAGTCATGCGCTTTGCTGATCGTAATTCACATCAGATCTTCCTTGAACCTGAAGGTCTGACCAGTAATGAGATCTACCCAAACGGTATTTCTACCAGCTTGCCTTTTGATGTTCAGATGCAGATAGTCCGCTCGATGAAAGGGCTGGAAAATGCACGCATCGTTCGTCCTGGTTATGCCATTGAATATGATTTCTTTGATCCTCGTGATTTGAAACCGACTCTGGAAAGTAAATATATCCAGGGCTTGTTCTTTGCCGGGCAAATCAATGGGACTACGGGCTATGAAGAAGCTGCGGCTCAAGGGCTGCTTGCAGGCCTCAATGCTGGCCGTTTCGCCAACGATGAAGATGGATGGTCACCTCGCCGCGATGAAGCTTACCTTGGCGTGCTGGTGGACGATTTAAGCACCCTCGGCACCAAAGAGCCGTACCGTATGTTTACCTCACGAGCGGAATATCGGTTGATGCTGCGTGAAGACAATGCGGATCTGCGTTTGACTGAAATGGGCCGTAAGTTAGGGCTGGTCGATGATGCTCGTTGGGCTCACTTTAGCCAAAAAATTGAGCAAATTGAAAAAGAACGCCAGCGCCTACGTGATATCTGGGTTCATCCTCATTCTGAGAACGTAGCTGAAATCAATGCGGTGCTGAAAGCTCCATTGTCTAAAGAAGCCAATGGAGAAGAATTACTGCGTCGCCCTGAAATCGACTATCGTTTGTTAACAACGTTGCCTTCATTTGGCCCAGCATTAACCGATCCCCAAGCAGCAGATCAGGTTGAGATTCAGGTTAAATATGAAGGTTATATTGCCCGTCAGCAGGAAGAGATCGAAAAACAGTTACGGAATGAGAATACCTTATTGCCCGCTGATCTCGATTATCGCCAAGTGTCTGGTTTGTCGAATGAAGTTATTGCTAAATTGAATGATCATAAACCTAACTCGATCGGGCAAGCTTCACGTATTTCAGGCATTACACCTGCGGCAATTTCCATCTTGTTGGTTTGGCTGAAAAAACAAGGTTTGTTGCGCCGTAGCGCATAACCATCAAACATTTGCCGGGCTGCAAGAATAAGCAGCCCGGTCATTCAGCCACAACCAACTATTCAAACCACCGCTAAGCTAGATTATCATTCCACATATTGGCTTATTACACGCTGACAGAGTTTTTTCAGTCAGAGGATACTGTTGTGTTAAAAAAATTAGATTCCCTGCTGAATGCAGCAGGTATTGAGTTACCCGATCAGCAAAAACACCAATTGATAGGCTATGTGGAACTGCTTGATAAGTGGAACAAAGCTTATAATCTGACTTCCGTGCGTGACCCAATGCAAATGCTGGTGCGGCATATTCTGGATAGCATAGTCGTTAACCCACACTTGCAAGGCAGCCGTTTTATTGATGTCGGCACGGGGCCAGGGCTTCCAGGGATACCGTTGGCCATCGTGCGGCCCGATGCACACTTCGTCTTGCTTGATAGCTTGGGTAAGCGTGTTCGCTTTTTACGGCAGGTACAGCATGAGTTAGGGTTAAGCAATATCGAACCGGTACAAAGCCGTGTTGAGGACTTTGCCGCAAAACCGCCATTTGATGGTGTAATAAGCCGTGCATTTGCATCCTTACAAGATATGCTGTCTTGGTGTCATCATTTGCCCGCTAAGCCTGAAGGGCGCTTTTATGCGCTTAAAGGGGTAAGGCCGGATGATGAATTAGCAACATTGCCTGAAGGGATAGTTGTTGAGTCGGTTGTTCGACTGCAGGTACCAGAGTTGGACGGTGAACGTCATTTGGTTATTCTTAAGTCAAACTAACTTTGTTATTTATCAAAAAAATGTAATAAATCCTTAGAGTAAGTAAGGTGAATTGTCTGCGATAGCACTTTTAATATTGGCTATTATTTAGCCGCTGACTATAGTTCGGAAAGATTATATTTAACGCCTTGTTTACAATATCAGCAGCAATGAACGACATAATCATATTGAAGATGTTCAAATAGTCACTCTGGTCATTATTTTATCGGAGATATCATTCTTTTTATGTGTCCGAAGTGTTGCTGGATTATTATCTGAAATGTCAACGGTAAGTTTTTACTAAGTAGATAAGTTGTTTGATAATAGTTTAAATTTAACATTATGATTTATAAAAGTTTTTAATGGCTCTTTTCGTTAAAGACAAAGCAGGCTGTTATGGGCTATAAATCGTTTTGTTTTAAGTTTTGTGATCAGTTGCACGCTTTATTGATAATAATTGGAATCGTCAGACAATTGAATTTGGCCTATATTCCGAGAGCAATCTGCTGAAAAGAGCCAGAAAGTAAAAAAATTGAATAATTGTTCACCTTTTCGTTACTTATCGATTGAATTCGTTTGAGTGGCCCGTATAATTTGCTCGTTTTTTGCTGCTTGACTCAATGGGGTAAAAGGCAGTTCTATACCTCACTTAATATGCCTTTAGTGTGGTTCGGAGAGAACAAACGTCATGTCTGTATCCCTTTACAGTGGGAAAATTGCACGAAAGTTACTGTTGTTGCAGTTAATGACTTTTGTTGTTCTCAGTGCTGTTTTTGGTTTTAGAAGCCTGGAATGGAGTGCTTCTGCTTTGGCAGGAGGATTGGCAGCCTGGTTACCCAGTGCCATATTTATGTTGTTTGCTTGCCGCCATCAGGCAAAAACAGCTGCTCCGGGTCGTGTTGCGTGGTCATTTGCTATTGGCGAAGGGTTAAAAGTTATCATGACGATAATTTTGCTGATTGTGGCATTAGGGCTGTTTAAAGCAGCATTTACGCCACTCGGTTTAACCTATTTAGCGGTGCTGATTGTGCAGATATTGGCACCGGCCGTGATAAGCGGCTACCGTACTTAACAGTTATCGTATTTAACGGTCACCGTATTTAACTACAAAAAGGGTAAGAGGCATCATGTCTGCATCAGGAGAAATCTCTACTCCAAGGGACTACATAGGTCACCATCTGAATAACCTTCAGTTGGACCTGCGTACCTTTGAGTTGGTCAATCCCCACTCACCTGGCCCTGCGACGTTCTGGACGTTGAACATTGACTCTTTGTTCTTCTCTGTCGTGCTGGGGTTAGCTTTTCTGTTTGTTTTCCGCAAAGTTGCGGCAGGTGCCACCAGTGGCGTACCTGGCAAATTGCAGACGGCTGTTGAGTTAATTATCGGTTTTGTCGATAACAGCGTACGGGATATGTACCACGGCAAAAGTAAAGTCATCGCACCATTAGCCCTGACCGTGTTTGTTTGGGTTTTATTGATGAACATGATGGACTTACTACCAATCGATTTACTGCCTTACATTGGTGAACATGTCTTTGGGTTACCTGCGCTGCGTGTAGTACCTACCGCAGACGTGAGTATTACCTTGTCCATGGCATTGGGTGTCTTCATCCTGATCCTGTTCTATAGCATTAAAATGAAAGGTGTAGGCGGCTTCGTAAAAGAATTAACGATGCAGCCGTTCAATCACCCGATATTCATTCCAGTTAACTTAATTCTGGAAGGTGTCAGCCTGCTGTCCAAACCGGTTTCACTCGGTCTGCGACTGTTCGGCAACATGTATGCGGGTGAGTTGATCTTCATCCTGATTGCTGGCCTGTTGCCGTGGTGGTCACAGTGGATGCTCAGTTTACCTTGGGCTATCTTCCACATACTGATTATTACGTTACAAGCCTTTATCTTCATGGTTCTGACGATTGTCTATCTGTCGATGGCGTCCGAAGAGCACTGATTTTCTTATAACACTACTGCGTTTTAACTGAAATAAACTGGAGACTGTCATGGAAAACCTGAATATGGATCTGCTGTACATGGCTGCCGCTATAATGATGGGTTTAGCGGCAATCGGTGCTGCGATCGGTATCGGCATCCTGGGTGGTAAATTTTTGGAAGGCGCTGCACGTCAGCCTGACCTGATTCCTCTGCTGCGTACACAGTTCTTTATCGTCATGGGCCTGGTTGACGCCATCCCTATGATCGCTGTTGGTCTGGGTCTGTACGTGATGTTTGCTGTCGCGTAAGTAGAGTTTTCTCTACTGTGAACTACACCAAACTATTAACTTTTAAAGAGGCATTGTGCTGTGAATCTTAACGCAACAATCCTCGGCCAGGCCATCGCGTTTGTCCTGTTTGTCCTGTTCTGTATGAAGTATATATGGCCGCCGATTATGGCTGCCATCGAGAAGCGTCAAAAAGAAATTGCTGACGGTCTCTCTTCTGCAGAGCGTGCCAAAAAAGATTTGGACTTAGCGCAAGCCAATGCGACCGACCAACTGAAGAAGGCCAAAGCAGAAGCACAGGTGATTATTGAGCAGGCAAGTAAACGCAAAGCTCAGATCCTTGATGAAGCTAAAGCAGAAGCTGAACAGGAACGTAACAAAATCGTGGCGCAAGCGCAGGCAGAGATCGACGCCGAACGTAAGCGTGCTCGTGAAGAGTTGCGTAAGCAAGTCGCGATGTTGGCTATAGCTGGCGCCGAGAAGATCATCGAACGTTCCGTGGATGAAGCTGCTAACAGCGACATCGTTGATAAACTGGTCGCTGAACTGTAAGGAGGGAGGGGCTGATGTCTGAATTTGTAACTGTAGCTCGCCCCTACGCCAAAGCAGCTTTTGACTTTGCTGTTGAGCACCAGGCGGTTGATCGTTGGCAAGATATGCTGGCGTTTACTGCCCAAGTGACTCGCAATGAACAGATCGCTGAATTGCTTTCCGGTGCTGTAGCGCCAGAAACAATGTCTAAGACGTTTATTGCAGTCTGTGGTGATCAGCTCGATGAACCCGCACAGAACTTCATTCGAGTTATGGCGGAGAATGGCCGTTTACTGGTTCTTCCTGAGGTATTACTGCAGTTTATTCAACTGCGTGCCTCGCTGGAGTCGACCGTCGACGTTGAAGTGAGCTCTGCGAGCCCATTGAACGACGAACAGCTGGCTAAAATTGCCGCTGCGATGGAAAAACGTCTATCACGCAAAGTTAAGCTGAATTGCAAAATCGATAAGTCCGTAATGGCCGGCGTAGTAATACGTGCAGGCGATATGGTGATAGATGGCAGCGTTCGCGGTCGTCTAGAACGCCTGGCGGACGTCTTGCAGTCTTAAGGGGACTGGAGCATATGCAACTGAATTCCACCGAAATCAGCGAACTGATCAAGCAGCGCATTGCTCAGTTCAATGTAGTGAGCGAAGCTCACAATGAAGGTACTATTGTTTCCGTTAGTGACGGGATCATTCGTGTACACGGTCTGGCTGATGTAATGCAAGGCGAGATGATCGCACTGCCTGGCAACCGTTACGCAATCGCACTGAACCTGGAGCGCGACTCCGTAGGTGCTGTAGTTATGGGTCCGTACGCCGATCTTGCTGAAGGCATGAAGGTTAAATGTACTGGCCGTATCCTGGAAGTTCCAGTCGGTCGTGGCCTGTTGGGCCGCGTCGTCAATACTCTGGGTGAACCTGTTGATGGTAAAGGTCCGGTAGAAAACGACGGCTTCTCAGCTGTTGAAGCTATCGCTCCTGGCGTTATCGAACGTCAATCCGTTGATGAACCTGTTCAGACTGGCTATAAGTCAGTCGATGCCATGATTCCAATCGGTCGTGGTCAGCGTGAATTGATCATCGGCGACCGTCAGACAGGTAAAACTGCTCTGGCGATTGATGCGATCATCAACCAGCGCGATTCAGGCATTAAATGTGTGTATGTTGCTATCGGCCAGAAAGCCTCTACTGTTGCAAACGTAGTGCGTAAACTGGAAGAACATGGCGCGTTGGCTAACACCATTGTGGTGGTAGCTACAGCATCAGAATCTGCGGCATTACAATACCTGGCACCTTACTCCGGTTGTGCCATGGGTGAATATTTCCGCGACCGCGGTGAAGATGCTCTGATTATTTATGATGACCTGTCTAAACAGGCTGTTGCATATCGTCAAATCTCCTTGCTGCTCCGTCGTCCACCAGGTCGTGAAGCTTATCCTGGCGACGTATTCTACCTCCACTCCCGTTTGCTGGAGCGTGCTGCGCGTGTTAACGCCGATTACGTTGAAGCCTTTACCAAGGGTGAAGTGAAAGGTAAAACCGGTTCTTTGACCGCATTGCCAATCATTGAAACCCAAGCAGGGGACGTTTCCGCATTCGTTCCGACCAACGTAATTTCTATTACTGATGGTCAGATCTTCCTGGAATCCAGCCTGTTTAACGCCGGTATTCGTCCTGCGGTTAACCCAGGTATCTCCGTATCCCGTGTGGGTGGTGCAGCGCAGACCAAGATCATGAAAAAACTGTCCGGTGGTATCCGTACCGCTCTGGCACAGTATCGTGAACTTGCGGCGTTCTCCCAGTTCGCATCCGATTTGGATGATGCAACACGTAAACAGCTGAGCCACGGTCAGAAAGTGACCGAGCTTCTGAAACAGAAACAATACGCACCGATGTCAGTTGCGCAGCAGTCTCTGGTTCTGTTCGCAGCTGAACGTGGTTATCTGGGTGATATCGAGTTGGCGAAGGTAGGTAGCTTTGAAGCTGCGCTGTTGGCGTTTGCTGACCGTGAGCATGCCGAGCTTCTGCAACAAATCAACCAAACTGGCGCGTATAACGATGAGATCGAGGCCAAGCTGAAAGGCATCCTTGATACATTTAAGGCAACCCAGTCCTGGTAACGCTATACGGCCCTGCTTTTCATTAGGAAAGCAGGCCGTCTGGCAATGAGGAGAAGCAGAAATGGCCGGCGCAAAAGAGATACGTTCCAAGATCGCCAGCGTGCAAAACACGCAAAAGATCACCAAAGCCATGGAGATGGTCGCCGCCTCCAAAATGCGTAAATCGCAGGAACGCATGGCGGCCAGCCGTCCTTATGCAGAAACAATGCGTAGTGTGATTGGTCACCTTGCGCTAGGTAATCTGGAATACAAACATCCATACCTGGAAGAGCGTGATGTTAAGCGCGTTGGGTATCTGGTGGTTTCTACAGACCGTGGCTTGTGTGGTGGTTTGAACATTAACTTGTTCAAAAAACTGTTGGCTGAGATGAAAGGTTGGTCTGAAAAAGGCGTTGAATGCGATTTAGCGCTGATCGGATCAAAAGCAGCGTCTTTCTTTGGCTCCGTGGGCGGCAAAATTGTTGCTCAAGTGACTGGCATGGGAGATAACCCTTCTCTGTCAGAACTTATCGGGCCAGTGAAAGTCATGCTGCAAGCCTATGATGAAGGTCGTTTAGATAAACTGTATATCGTTAATAACAAGTTTATCAATACGATGTCTCAGGAACCACGGATCATGCAGCTATTACCACTTCCGCCAGCGGAAGACGGTGAGCTGAAGAAGAAATCCTGGGATTACCTGTATGAACCTGATCCTAAAGCACTGCTGGATACCCTCCTGCGTCGCTATGTGGAATCGCAAGTTTATCAGGGCGTCGTTGAAAACCTGGCCAGCGAACAGGCCGCGCGAATGGTAGCGATGAAAGCCGCCACCGATAACGGCGGTAGTCTGATCAAAGAGCTGCAGTTGGTTTACAACAAGGCTCGTCAGGCCAGCATCACTCAGGAACTCACCGAGATCGTCGGGGGAGCCTCCGCGGTTTAACCAGGTTATTACCCTAAATAGTTCAGATTGCGGGAAGGCGGCAACTGAGCAAATCCCCAGGCGCTTACTCAAGTAAGCAATTCGGGTGAGAGAAGGCAGCCAACGCCCCAGCAATTTGGAATATGACGGGTAAACGTATTACGTAGAGGATTCAAGATGGCTACTGGAAAGATTATCCAGGTAATCGGCGCCGTAGTGGACGTCGAATTCCCCCAAGACGCTGTACCAAAAGTGTACAACGCCCTTGAGGTTGAAGGCGCAGCTGAGAAGCTCGTGCTGGAAGTTCAGCAACAGCTGGGCGGTGGTGTTGTTCGTTGTATCGCAATGGGCTCTTCCGATGGTCTGAGCCGCGGGTTGAAAGTCATCAACCTGGAACACCCAATTGAAGTGCCAGTGGGCAAGTCAACTCTGGGCCGTATCATGAACGTATTGGGTGACCCAATCGACATGAAAGGTCCTATCGGTGAAGAAGAGCGTTGGGCAATCCACCGTGAAGCGCCTTCTTACGAAGATCTTGCCAGCTCGCAAGACTTGTTAGAAACCGGTATCAAGGTAATGGACTTGATTTGTCCGTTCGCTAAGGGCGGTAAAGTTGGTCTGTTCGGTGGTGCGGGTGTAGGTAAAACGGTAAACATGATGGAGCTTATTCGTAACATTGCGATTGAGCACTCAGGTTATTCCGTATTTGCTGGCGTGGGTGAGCGTACTCGTGAGGGTAACGACTTCTACCACGAGATGACTGACTCCAACGTTCTGGACAAAGTATCCTTGGTTTATGGCCAGATGAATGAGCCACCAGGAAACCGTCTGCGCGTTGCACTGACCGGCCTGACCATGGCGGAGAAATTCCGTGATGAAGGTCGTGACGTATTGCTGTTCATCGATAACATCTATCGCTATACCTTAGCCGGTACGGAAGTTTCCGCACTGCTGGGTCGTATGCCATCTGCCGTAGGTTACCAGCCAACTCTGGCAGAAGAGATGGGTGTGTTGCAGGAACGTATTACTTCCACCAAGACGGGTTCAATCACCTCTGTTCAGGCCGTTTACGTGCCAGCGGATGACTTGACTGACCCATCTCCAGCAACCACCTTTGCTCACTTGGATGCAACCGTCGTTCTGAGCCGTCAAATCGCCTCTCTGGGTATTTACCCAGCGGTTGACCCGCTTGACTCCACCAGCCGTCAGCTTGATCCGCTGGTTGTTGGTCAGGAGCACTACGATGTAGCGCGTGGCGTGCAGTCTATTCTGCAACGTTACCAGGAACTGAAAGATATTATCGCAATCTTGGGTATGGACGAGTTGTCAGAAGATGACAAACTGGTGGTATCCCGTGCGCGTAAAATCCAACGCTTCCTGTCTCAACCGTTCTTCGTGGCAGAAGTCTTTACCGGTTCACCGGGCAAGTTCGTATCGCTGAAAGATACCATTCGTGGTTTCAAAGGCATCATGAACGGCGACTATGACCACCTGCCGGAGCAGGCGTTCTACATGGTTGGCACCATTGAAGAAGCAGTGGAAAAAGCCAAGAAACTGTAACGCTGTTGACTGGAGGGTGACATGGCTGCAATGACTTACCATCTGGATGTTGTGAGCGCTGAGAAGAAGATGTTCTCTGGCGTGGTACAAAAAATTCAGGTGACGGGTAGTGAAGGAGAGCTAGGGATTTTCCCTGGTCACGCCCCACTGCTCACTGCCATTAAGCCTGGCATGATACGTATCGTTAAGCAGTTCGGTGAGGAAGAGTTTATTTATCTTTCTGGCGGCATCCTTGAGGTGCAACCGAGTGTGGTGATCGTATTGGCTGACACTGCTATTCGTGGAACTGATCTGGATGAAGCTAAGGCGTTGGAGTCTAAACGCAAAGCAGAAGAACATATCAATAACTCCCACGGCGATGTCGACTATGCACAGGCATCCGCTGAATTGGCGAAGGCGATTGCAAAACTACGTGTAATCGAGCTGACCAGGAAAGCGATGTAATTTTACAGTGGTGGGTTTTTAGTAACCCACTAATTTGTAAAATTATTATATATTTAAAGTAATTGAGGATGTTGGTTACTAGCGAAGGTTGCTAAACCGCCCACAACTTCAAATACGAAGAATATAAAGAACGATAGAATGCCAGTCAGTAAAACTGATTGGCATTTTTTTTACCTTCATACGCAATAATATGCATTCGTTAATCACCTTCTTCCGACTTTCTGCTATTTAATTAAGCCTCAGCTAAACTTAAAGCGTTTCTTTCTGAAAACTCTTGTTTCTTGTCGTAAAATAAGTAACTAGTGACCTGCGTAGATGGGGGCATTTTAATAAAAATAGGTCATAAAACGTCGTCGATCGCAGACACTTTTATCTGCATTTTTTTATTACCTGCTCTATCGCTACAACCCTTTAACCATGCGGGTTGAGTACGTTTTTCGCTGAGAAATATGTAGTAATTATTTCGCTAAACAGGTTTACTTCCGTCTATTAATTTGGAGTTATCAGGTTGCTTATGTCTAACAGCTCAATGAGTGTAGTCATCCTTGCCGCAGGTAAGGGGACACGTATGTATTCCGACCTTCCTAAGGTGTTACACCCACTGGCAGGCAAGCCGATGGTTCAGCATGTTATTGATGCTGCCATGAAGTTGGGTGCTCAGCAGGTTCATCTGGTTTATGGGCATGGCGGCGAGTTGCTGCAAAAAACACTCACTGACCCGGCATTGAACTGGGTGTTGCAAGCTGAGCAGTTGGGTACCGGCCATGCGATGCAACAAGCTGCACCACATTTTGCTGATGATGAAGATGTCCTGATGCTGTACGGCGATGTGCCGTTAATCTCAGTTGATACTCTCCAGCGCTTGTTAGCGGCGAAGCCACAAGGTGGTATTGGCTTGCTAACGGTGAAGCTGGATAACCCTAGTGGTTATGGCCGTATTGTGCGTGAGAATGGCGATGTAGTCGGGATTGTTGAGCATAAAGATGCCAGCGACACGCAGCGTGAGATTAATGAAATAAATACCGGGATTTTGGTTGCCAATGGTCGTGATTTAAAGCGTTGGTTATCACTGCTGGATAACAATAATGCCCAAGGTGAGTTTTATATCACCGATATTATTGCGCTGGCCCATGCTGATGGTAAGAAGATAGCTACTGTGCATCCCGCTCGTCTGAGTGAGGTTGAAGGTGTCAACAACCGGCTGCAATTAGCCGCTCTTGAACGCGTTTATCAGTCAGAGCAAGCTGAGAAGCTTTTGCTGGCTGGGGTGATGTTGCTGGACCCAGCGCGCTTTGATTTGCGCGGAGAATTAACACATGGCCGTGACATCACTATTGATACCAATGTCATCATTGAAGGCCATGTGACTTTAGGTGATCGAGTTCGTATTGGAACTGGGTGTGTTCTTAAAAACTGTGTGATTGGTGATGATTCCGAAATCAGCCCATACAGTGTATTAGAAGATTCTCGTTTGGATGCTGGTTGTACTGTTGGGCCATTTGCCCGCCTGCGGCCTGGTGCGGAATTAGCTGAAGGCGCGCATGTCGGTAACTTTGTTGAGATCAAGAAAGCCCGCTTGGGTAAAGGCTCTAAAGCTGGTCATCTCTCCTATTTAGGCGATGCTGAAATTGGCTCTGGCGTAAATATTGGCGCAGGAACTATAACTTGCAACTATGATGGAGCTAATAAGTTTAAAACTATTATTGGCGATGATGTCTTTGTCGGGTCCGATACTCAACTGGTGGCTCCCGTCACGGTTGCAAACGGCGCGACGATTGCTGCAGGGACAACTGTCACCCGTGATATCGCCGAAAACGAGTTAGTGCTTAGCCGCGTTAAGCAAGTCCATGTGCAGGGTTGGCAACGTCCGGTTAAGAAAAAATAATCTATACCCGTCATACTTCAAGTTGCATGTGCGTTGGCTGCTTTCGTTCCCCCCAGTCACTTACTTATGTAAGCTCCTGGGGATTCGCTCAATTGCCGCCTTCCTGTAACTCGAATTATTTAGGGTATATAAAACAGTCCCTTCAACGTACGTTATTCTGCATTGAAGGGATGTTTTGCCCTGTATTTTTGGCATATATATTTCTGCTGAGAGTACAGAACAAAACATAATAATCCCCAACTCTACAGGCTCGGGGAACCCGGAAAATCCGGAAATTCAGGTCACTGACATCGACAAGGTTCTAAAAGAACCTTACATAGGAATAAAACAGATGTGTGGAATTGTTGGCGCAGTAGCGCAACGTGATATCGCTGAGATTCTGATCGAAGGTTTACGTCGTCTTGAATACCGTGGCTATGACTCAGCCGGTTTAGCTGTAGTGGATGCTGAAGGTAATCTGACTCGTTTACGTCGTGTGGGTAAAGTTCAGGCGCTGTCTGATGCGGCCGAAAATCAGGCTTTACATGGTGGAACCGGGATTGCACATACCCGTTGGGCTACTCATGGTGAGCCATCAGAGGCCAATGCGCACCCTCATGTTTCTGACTATATCTCCGTGGTTCACAACGGTATTATCGAAAATCACGAACCATTACGTGAATTGCTGATTAGCCGTGGCTACCGTTTCAGTTCTGAAACTGATACTGAAGTTATTGCTCACCTGGTGCACTGGGAGCTACAGCAGGGCGGTTCTTTGCTGGAAGTGGTCAAACGTGTGATCCCGCAATTGCGTGGTGCATACGGCACTGTGGTAATGGATAGCCGTGACCCAAGTCGCTTGGTCGCCGCCCGTTCTGGTAGCCCGCTGGTGATTGGCTGTGGTGTAGGTGAAAACTTTATCGCCTCCGACCAACTGGCTCTATTGCCGGTAACCCGCCGCTTTATCTTCCTGGAAGAAGGGGATGTGGTTGAAGTAACTCGCCGTAGCATCGCCATTTTTGATAAGCAGGGTAACGCTATTGAGCGCCCTGAAATCGAATCTCAGGTGCAATATGATGCCGGTGATAAAGGTGTTTACCGCCATTACATGCAAAAAGAGATTTATGAACAGCCGATGGCGATTAAAAATACGCTGGAAGGCCGTTTAAACCACGGTGCGATTGATTTATCAGAGCTTGGCCCGAAAGCCGATGCTCTACTGGCGGATGTGCAACATATCCAAATCATAGCCTGTGGTACTTCTTACAATTCAGGTATGGTTTCACGCTATTGGTTTGAGTCATTAGCCGGTGTGCCTTGTGACGTAGAAATAGCCTCTGAATTCCGCTACCGCAAATCTGCTGTGCGCCCTAATAGCTTGCTGATCACCTTGTCACAATCGGGTGAAACTGCGGATACGCTGGCTGCTCTGCGTTTATCCAAAGAGTTAGGATACTTAGGTTCGCTGGCAATTTGTAACGTCGCCGGTTCTTCGCTGGTTCGTGAATCAGATTTGGCCTTGATGACCAAAGCTGGTACCGAGATTGGCGTGGCCTCAACCAAAGCCTTTACCACTCAGCTGACCGTGTTATTAATGCTGGTGGGGCGTATCGGCAAGTTAAAAGGTGCTGATGCCAGTCTGGAGCACGATATTGTTCATGCGTTACAGGCGCTGCCTGCTCGCATCGAGCAGATGCTGTCTCTGGATAAAACCATTGAAGCGCTGGCTGAAGGTTTCTCTGATAAGCACAATGCATTGTTCCTTGGTCGTGGTGATCAATACCCGATTGCGATGGAAGGTGCGTTGAAACTGAAAGAGATCTCTTATATTCATGCCGAAGCTTATGCTGCGGGTGAATTGAAGCACGGCCCATTGGCATTGATTGATGCTGACATGCCGGTCATCGTGGTCGCGCCAAATAACGAATTGTTGGAAAAACTGAAATCTAACATTGAAGAAGTACGCGCACGCGGCGGTTTACTGTATGTATTCGCTGATCAAGATGCAGGTTTCACTGATAGCGAAGGCATGAAAATCATTCAGTTACCGCATGTGGAAGAGATTATTGCCCCTATCTTCTACACTGTACCGCTACAGTTGCTGTCTTACCATGTCGCACTTATCAAAGGTACCGATGTGGATCAGCCACGTAACCTGGCAAAATCGGTCACAGTTGAGTAATAAGCGGAAAATCACATAAATAAAAGCCGGCATTTTGTCGGCTTTTTTGTGTTTATAGTTCCGTCATAAAATGTCATTTTTGCGCAAAAAATAAACCAGCAATAGGGCGTGTTAGAACAAGTAAAGTGAGTTTTTTACGAAATAAAGGATAAAGTAATTGCTATAAATTGATGTTAATTTATTGATATTAAATGTATTTATTTAAATCCTTCTTGTTTGTCATATAACTGTAATATTCCGTACATTTTTCTGTCATTAAACTGTCCTATTTTCCCTCCTGCACCATACTTAATCTGATGAAAACATTTTAGAGTTAATTCTAATATCCCATTAGGAGGGATTATGAAACTGATGCGTACCACCGTAGCCAGCATTGTGGCAGCGACTTTATCTATGACCACTGTGTCCGCGTTCGCTGCTGCAAGCCTGACAGGTGCAGGTGCGACATTCCCCGCGCCGGTGTATGCCAAGTGGGCAGATTCTTATCAGAAAGAAACAGGTAACAAAGTTAACTATCAAGGGATCGGTTCTTCAGGCGGCGTGAAACAAATCATTGCTAATACTGTGGATTTCGGTGCTTCTGATGCGCCATTAGCAGACGACAAACTGGCTGCTGAAGGTTTGTTCCAATTCCCGACAGTGATTGGCGGTGTGGTGTTGGCCGTGAATATCCCTGGCATTAAATCCGGTGAGCTGACTTTAGACGGTAAAACACTGGGTGATATCTATCTGGGCAATGTGAAAAAGTGGAATGACCCGGCTATCACTAAGTTGAACCCAGGCGTTAAATTGCCAGATCAAAATATCGCTGTAGTACGCCGCGCTGACGGTTCCGGTACCTCATTCGTATTCACCAGCTACTTGGCTAAAGTGAATGCAGAATGGAAAGAAAAAGTGGGTGCAGGTTCTACTGTTAACTGGCCGACCGGTTTGGGTGGCAAAGGTAATGACGGTATTGCCGCATTCGTACAGCGCCTACCAGGCTCCATTGGCTATGTAGAATATGCTTACGCCAAGCAAAATAACCTGGCTTACACCAAACTGGTTTCTGCTGATGGCAAACCCGTTAGCCCGACTGAGCATAGCTTTAGCTCTGCGGCAAAAGGTGTAGACTGGAGCAAAACATTCGCTCAAGATTTAACCAATCAAAAAGGTGATGATGTATGGCCAATTACATCAACAACTTTCATCTTGGTACATAAAGAGCAAAAAAATGCCGCTAACGGCGCTGAAGTATTGAAGTTCTTTGACTGGGGTTACACTCACGGTGCTAAACAAGCCAACGAGCTGGATTATGCAACATTGCCAGCTGAAGTTGTCGAGCAAGTCCGTGCTGCCTGGAAAACTCAGATTAAAGACAGCAGCGGTAAGCCAATCTTTTGATTTACTGGCAACAAGCGGTTTATGAAATATTGATTCACAATATATACCCTAAATAATTCGAGTTGCAGGTAGGCGGCAATTGAGATAATCCCCAGGAGCTTACTCAAGTAAGTGACTGGGGTGAGCGAAAGCAGCCAACACCCCTGCAGCTTGAAGTATTAGGGGTAGGATGAGAAGAGAGTCTATGGCTGCGAACAAGCCGACAATCAAAGCACCGAGTCAATACGGTGACATCATTTTCAGTGCGCTGGTTAAACTGGCTGCGCTGATTACGCTATTTCTGTTGGGCGGCATTATCGTTTCACTGATTATTGCTTCCTGGCCAAGTATCGAGAAATTTGGTTGGGCTTTCCTGTGGACTAAAGAGTGGGATGCTCCAGCTGAACAGTTTGGTGCATTAGTGCCGATTTACGGTACGGTTGTTACCTCGGTTATCGCTTTGCTCATTGCGGTTCCAGTTAGTTTCGGTATTGCTCTGTTTCTCACTGAACTCGCGCCGAACTGGCTAAAACGCCCGTTAGGTGTGGCGATTGAATTGCTGGCGGCTATTCCAAGTATTGTTTATGGCATGTGGGGTCTTTTCGTTTTCGCTCCGCTGTTTGCCCGCTACTTCCAAGAGCCCGTCGGCAACGTGATGTCCGGCATCCCCATTGTTGGCGTATTGTTCTCTGGCCCAGCATTCGGTATTGGTATTCTGGCCGCCGGTGTCATCCTGGCTATCATGATTATTCCTTACATTGCCGCGGTTATGCGCGATGTGTTCGAACAAACCCCCGTGATGATGAAAGAGTCGGCCTATGGTATTGGCTGTACCACATGGGAAGTAATTTGGCGCATTGTGCTGCCTTATACCAAAAATGGCGTTATCGGCGGTGTGATGTTGGGCCTGGGTCGTGCGTTGGGTGAAACCATGGCAGTGACCTTTATTATCGGTAATACCTATCAGCTCGACAGCTTCTCGCTGTTTATGCCGGGCAACAGCATTACCTCTGCGTTGGCAAATGAATTTGCTGAAGCTGAATCTGGTTTACATACCGCCGCGTTGATGGAACTGGGTCTAATCTTATTCGTTATTACCTTTATCGTACTGGCTTTATCTAAGCTAATGATTTTGCGTCTGGCTAAGAAAGAGGGGCGCTAAGATGACAACGATGAATATGCAAAGTGATGCGACGCTGATGGAAACCCGCCGTAAAAAGCAGGCCTGGCGTCGTCAAAAAAATCGGATTGCCTTGATACTTTCAATGGCAACTATGGCGTTTGGCCTGTTCTGGTTAGTGTGGATTTTATTTTCTACCGTCACCAAAGGTATTGACGGCATGTCTTTGGCGCTGTTTACCGAGATGACACCACCACCTAATACCGCTGGCGGTGGTTTGGCTAACGCCATTGTCGGGAGTGGATTATTGATTCTGTGGGCGACCGTCATCGGCACCCCATTGGGCATCATGGCGGGAATTTATCTGGCGGAATATGGCCGTAAATCCTGGCTGGCAGAAATTACCCGCTTTATTAATGACATTTTGCTATCAGCTCCTTCTATCGTGGTCGGTTTGTTTGTCTACACCATTGTGGTTGCCAAGATGGAGCATTTCTCGGGCTGGGCTGGGGTGATTGCACTGGCGCTGTTACAGATACCTATTGTTATCCGTACCACTGAAAACATGTTGAAACTGGTGCCTGATAGCCTGCGCGAAGCGGCCTACGCATTAGGAACGCCAAAATGGCGCATGATATCGGCCATTACGTTGAAAGCCTCTATATCAGGTATTTTGACCGGGATCTTGCTGGCAGTCGCACGTATTGCCGGTGAAACGGCACCTTTGCTGTTCACGTCGCTCTCCAACCAATTCTGGAGCACCGATCTGACGCGGCCTATTGCGAACTTGCCGGTCACTATCTTTAAGTTTGCCATGAGCCCGTTTGCCGAATGGCAGCAGCTGGCATGGGCCGGGGTGCTGTTAATCACACTATGTGTACTGTTATTGAATATTCTGGCTCGTGTTATTTTCGCTAAGAAAAAATATTAATCGGCTGAGAAAGTGCCATTAATTAGCAAAGAAAATAACGATTCGCCAATAAATTCCAAAATGCGGCTACGGCGGCATTGGCTAAAAGAGAGAAGTCTTGATGAGTATGGCTACTGACATCAACAACAGCAAAATTCAGGTTCGCGATCTGAACTTCTACTACGGCAAATTTCATGCGCTGAAGAATATTTCGCTGGATATTGCCAAAAACCAGGTCACAGCATTCATTGGCCCATCAGGCTGCGGTAAATCAACACTACTGCGTACATTCAATAAAATGTATCAGTTGTACCCGGATCAGCGTGCTGAAGGTGATATTTTGCTTGATGGGCAGAATATCCTGACTGATAAACAAGATATTGCGTTACTACGGGCCAAAGTGGGTATGGTTTTCCAAAAGCCAACGCCATTCCCAATGTCGATTTACGATAACATCGCCTTTGGTGTGAAACTGTTTGAGAACTTGTCTCGCGCTGATATGGATGAACGCGTGCAATGGGCATTGACTAAAGCGGCTTTGTGGAATGAAACCAAGGATAAGCTGCACCAGAGCGGTTATAGCTTGTCGGGTGGGCAGCAGCAGCGTTTATGTATCGCCCGTGGCATCGCCATCCGCCCTGATGTGTTGTTGCTTGATGAGCCTTGTTCAGCACTTGACCCAATTTCTACCGGTCGAATTGAAGAGCTGATTAGTGAGTTGAAGTCAGACTATACCGTGGTGATTGTAACGCACAACATGCAGCAAGCCGCTCGCTGTTCAGATCACACTGCATTTATGTATCTGGGCGAGCTAATTGAATTCAGTGATACCGATACCCTGTTTACCGCGCCACAGCAGAAACAGACGGAAGATTATATCACCGGTCGCTATGGCTGATTTCACTCATAGGCTACTACATCAATTTTGCCTACTGCCTTTGGGATAGGCTATAAGAACGGGAAGTATCATGGATAATTTGAATCTTAATAAACATATTTCCGGCCAGTTCAATGCAGAACTTGAACATATCCGCACCCAGGTTTTGACTATGGGCGGGCTGGTGGAGCAACAATTATCTGACGCGATCACCGCCATGCACAATCAGGACGGTGAGTTGGCGCAGCGCGTCATCGAGGGCGATAAAAAGGTCAATATGATGGAAGTGGCTATTGATGAAGCCTGTGTGCGCATCATTGCCAAACGTCAACCGACGGCGAGTGATTTACGCCTGGTGATGGCTATCATCAAAACTATTTCTGAGCTGGAACGCATCGGTGATGTGGCGGATAAAATCTGCCGTACTGCGCTGGAAAAATTCTCGCATCAGCACCAGCCTTTGTTAGTCAGTTTGGAGTCTTTAGGCCGCCATACTGTGCAGATGCTGCATGATGTCCTGGATGCCTTTGCCCGTATGGATTTGGATGAAGCTATCCGAATTTATCGCGAAGATAAGAAAGTCGATCAGGAATATGAAGGCATCGTGCGCCAGTTAATGACGTATATGATGGAAGATCCACGCACCATACCCAGCGTGCTAACAGCACTGTTTTGTGCCCGTTCAATTGAGCGTATTGGCGATCGCTGCCAAAATATTTGCGAATTCATCTTCTACTTTGTCAAAGGGCATGATTTCCGTCACTTGGGTGGCGACGATTTAGAAAAACTGCTTTCTAATAAAGCTGAAAAGTAACAAGTCTCCCCCAATCAGGTTAAGCATTCATATTTGATTGGGGGATGTTTTTATCAATATCCTTCCTATATTCATCTGCATTTTCTCCACTCATTTAATCTCGTTTTATCTTTGTTTATATTTAATCCTCCATTGATTGACATAATAAAACCGTATTGTATGGCTGTGGGGTTGTATATTTAAATGGTTTTTTATTCTGAGGAAATATAACTTCCCTTATAGAGGAAAGTATACTTCCTTATTATGGTTGAATTCCGATTTTAATATCCAACCACATAAGCTCATATGAATTTTAATATGCGTTTACATTGGGCGGGATAAGTGAACATACGTCTGTATATGCCAAGGGATGTCGCTCTTAGCCTGCTGTGGGTGATATGGGGCGCGTGCCTAGTCAGCTATATAGTCTACAATTTATTTTTTTATCTTCTTCTTGCTCCTACTTTATTCCTCATTTTTATTTTGATAAATATTATGTTTAAAAAGAAAGCAAGCAGTTATGACAAGGTGTCTCCTATGACCAATTCATCTCTACAATCTACGGCATCATTATCTCATTCTCCATCAGATACCGCTAAGACGAATACGATTATAGCCGTGGGGACAAAATTAAAAGGCGATATCAACCTTGATGGTGATATTCAAATTTATGGTGTTGTCACCGGCGATATAGTCGTCAATGAGGGTACATTGAGATTAATGCGCAGTGGGCATATTGAGGGAAATTTAACGGCTCCTCATATTACGGTTGATGGGCGAGTTGAAGGGGTTTGTGTTTCCGATCATTTGGAAATTTTGGAGAATGGTCGTTTAAACGGCATTGTAAAAGGTAGTAATTTCTCCATCAAAAAAGGTGGCATTTTCATTGGCCAGTCAGAAATTACTGAAGAGTCAGTGGAACCCGCGAAGACCAAAGTTAAACCCACTTCTGCGAATCATCACGAAAAAGTGAAAGCAGAAGAAATACCAACTGAAATAGCGTAAAGCCGCAGATAACTCTACTGGAATGATTGTTACTCATACGTACTAGAAATGCGATTTGGCCGGGAATTCACGGCCATAATCGCTCGTTTACCCTGCCAACGATTTAACTTTTTCTCTCAATATAAGCAAACTTATACGCTGAGATTATTTGGTTATAAATATATCGTTTTATATTATTTCCTGACCTAACGCCGAATTGATAGCTTACACACAACGCAACATCTTAATCATCTTAGGAGCTTTCAATGAAGCAATCTCTATCCACAAAAAAAAGCGTTCTGGCACTAACGTTGTTAGCAAGCCTGGCCACACTTTCTGGTGCGGCTCATGCAGATAAACTGGATGATATTAAGAAGGAAGGAGTGGTGCGGATTGCTGTTTTTGATAGCAACCCTCCATTCGGTTACATCGACCCACAGACCAAAAAATTGGTGGGATATGATGTGGATGTGGCGAATGCTATTGCGAAAGATTTAGGCGTAAAAGTTGAATTGCGGGCAACCAACCCGGCTAACCGTATTCCATTACTGACATCTAAGAAAGTGGATTTGATTGCTGCCAACTTCACCATTACTGATGACCGTGCCAAGGAAGTGAACTTCAGCTTGCCGTATTTTGCCACAGGCCAGAAATTTATTGCTCATAAAGGCGTGCTGAAAACGCCAGAAGATATCGGCAAATTACGTATCGGTGCGGATAAAGGCACGGTACAGGAAATAACCTTGCGTGACCGTTATCCAACCGCGAAAGTCATTTCCTATGATGATACTCCTGTGGCATTTACCGCTTTGCGCAATGGTAATGTTCAAGCTATCACTCAGGATGATGCCAAATTAGTCGGGCTACTGGGTAATCTGCCTGCGGCACAAAAAGCAGATTTTGAAATCTCACCATTTAGTATTACCAAAGAATATCAAGGCATTGGTATTCCTAAAGGCGAAGATCGTTTAACCGCTGAAGTGAACGAGACTCTGGTTAAACTGGAAAAAGATGGCGAAGCAGCAAAAATTTATGACCGCTGGTTCGGGCCAGAAACCAAAGCCGCTCAACCACGTGGCGATTTCAAATTTGCACCATTGGATCAACAACCTAAAGCGTAATTCAATGTGATGTTGAAAACACCAAAGCCCTGCATTGTTATGATGCAGGGCTGTTTGCTTTTAAGCAGGTATGGGTATCAGGATATATGAATCTACATCACCTTACTGACTGGTTACTGGCCCCGCAATATCTTGGCTGGTTGTGGCACGGTTTTCTACTGACGTTATGGATTTCAGCCTGCACGGTGGTGGCCTCGACGTTGTTGGGCTTTTTGCTGGCCGCCGCCAGAGACAGTGAACTCAAAGGGCTGCAATGGTTTGCCATTGGTTACAGCACCCTATTCCGCAACACACCACTACTGATCCAGTTGTTCTTTTGGTACTTCGCTGCCAGTCAGTTTCTACCCGCATCCTGGATACCTTGGCTTAATACACCTCATGAAATCACGTTTTTCGGGTTAACCCTCGGCTGGCCTTCTTTCGAATTTTTGGCTGGTTTTATCGGGTTGACCTGTTATTCCACGGCATTTATTGCTGAAGAGTTGCGCTCGGGGATTAGCGGGGTTGCGAAGGGGCAAAAGTATGCTGCCCATGCACTGGGATTGACGGGATGGCAGGCCATGCGCCATGTGGTGTTGCCGCAGGCATTGAAGATAGCGATGCCGCCGTTACTTGGCCAATATATGAATATTATTAAAAACTCGTCGTTAGCCATGGCTATTGGGGTGGCTGAGCTCTCTTATGCCTCTCGCCAGGTTGAAACAGAAACATTGCGAACATTCCAGGCTTTCGGTGTTGCGACGGTGTTGTATATCGCGATTATTGCGTTGATTGAGGCCTGGGGTATGTGGCGTCAGCAACGAACCCTCGCTAAGGGGCACTGAGATGGATTTTACGATTATTGCTGATAACTGGACTTATCTGTTGTGGGGCACTTTTCCTGATGGCCCACTAGGCGGAGCTGCATTAACCTTGTTGATCAGCCTGTTGGCTGGGGTGGCTTCGGCAATTTTAGGCACGGCGCTGGGCGTGGCGTTGGCGATGTCCCGTGGTGTTTGGGCCGCAGTATTGGCCGCAGCTCTCGGTTTTTTCCGCGCAATTCCGGTGATTATGTTGATTTTTTGGACATATTTTCTTCTGCCAATTGTGTTTGGTGTGGATATACCGGAAATCACCACGGTGGTGTGTGCGCTGGCACTGATTGCATCGGCTTATCTGGCTCATGCGGTGAAAGCCGGGATCGTGGCAATCGGGGCTGGGCAGTGGCAGGCGGGTTTGTCATTAGGTTTCAATCGCTGGCAGGTTTTGTGGTTTATCGTCTTGCCACAAGCCTTACGCATGATGGTGCCATCGTTCATCAATCAATGGATTTCTTTGATTAAGGACACCTCGCTGGCCTATATCGTCGGGGTAAATGAACTGACATTTTTGGCCACTCAGGTTAATAACCGCAGCATGGTTTACCCGATGGAAGTGTTCCTGTTCGTGGCATTGGTCTATTTCGTTTTATGTTTGACGCTGGACTTATTAGCCAATGGTCTTAATCGCCGTTTTAGTCCGCAACATACCATTAATAAGCAAAGCGCCATGAAGCGATCATGGCGTTGGTGGCGAAATAAGTCAGTATTGCCAGCAAGTTAATGGCTGGTAATCTGCCAGCCTCTGTCACGCCATAAGTCAGGCAGTTGCCGCATATCATCAAACATGGTGACCAATGGGTGGTGAATCGGCTGGTTATGTGGGTCGGCGCAGTAATAATACACCGGTATCCCTGCGGCTATTCCGGCATGGGTACCGGCTGCGGAGTCTTCAACTAATATGCAGCGCTCGGCCGCGACATGCATCTTTTCTGCTGCATGATAAATCAGTGTCGGATCGGGCTTCCAACGCTGGATGTCATAGCCGCTATAAAGTTTGTCTTCAAAAAACGGCAGTAATCCGGTCAGGCCAAGCGAGTGCTGCATTTTACTCACCGGCCCATTGGACACCACGCAAACCGGCAACGTGATTTGCTCTAACAGGGCTTTTGCACCAGCGATGGGTTGTAACTCGGCATCAAATAAGCGGGCAACTTCGGCACGGTAGAGTTTTTCCAGCTTTTCTATGGGTTCATCCAGGCCGTTTTCTTGACTCACCCGCGCGACAATCTCATTGAGTTTTACACCTTTAAAACGCTTAATCACTTCTTCCAGTGACAGGTGAATATCATAATGGGCAAACATCACGACATAGGCCCGACAACACAGGACTTCACTGTCGACCAACGTTCCGTCGCAATCGAACATAACGCATTCAATATTACTCACTTATTTCTCCCTTTAATCATACCAACCCTCTTTATCCCACTTTAACTATCCTGCCCCAGAATGCGATAGTTAATTACTCCCGCATCAATATTACTCATATCAAATGAATAAAATTCAATAAGTTGAATGAGTAATGGTTAATATTTGATCATCTGTTGCGCAACAAGGCTGATAAAAAATAGCCAAATAGAGTGTGATCTCGCTCTAAACAACGGTTTTTTTGTTATAGGATATCCCTAACTATCACTCCCTTCTGTGGAACTCCTCGAATGAGTAAACCAAACCTTGATACTGAGCAGGGGCTGCTCGAACGTGTTTTTAAACTGAAGCAACATGGGACTACCGCACGTACTGAGTTAATTGCGGGTATCACAACCTTCCTGACCATGGTCTATATCGTGTTCGTTAACCCACAGATTTTAGGGGTTGCGGGTATGGATGTGCAGGCCGTATTTGTGACGACCTGTCTGATTGCCGCTTTTGGTAGCATCTTTATGGGCCTATTGGCTAACTTACCGGTCGCTCTGGCACCGGCGATGGGGCTTAATGCTTTCTTCGCTTTTGTGGTGGTTGGCGCGATGGGTATTTCATGGCAAGTCGGCATGGGTGCTATTTTCTGGGGCGCAATCGGTTTCCTTTTGCTCACCATTTTCCGTATCCGATATTGGATGATCGCTAACATTCCGCTGAGCCTGCGGGTGGGTATCACCAGCGGTATCGGCCTGTTTATTGCGATGATGGGGCTGAAAAATGCGGGCATCGTGGTGGCAAATCCAGACACGTTAGTCGCGGTGGGTAATCTAACCTCTCACAGTGTGTTGTTGGGGGCGCTGGGCTTCTTTATTATCGCGGTTCTGGCATCTCGCAATATCCATGCCGCAGTCTTGGTATCGATTGTGGTGACGACATTAATCGGCTGGGCGCTGGGCGATGTCCATTACTCTGGCATCTTCTCCATGCCGCCAAGTGTGACCTCAGTGGTTGGGCAGGTCGATTTAGCCGGTGCGCTGAATATTAGTATGGCCGGAATCATTTTCTCCTTCATGCTGGTTAACCTGTTCGATTCATCCGGTACATTGATTGGTGTGACGGATAAAGCCGGTTTAACCGACCATAAAGGCAAGTTCCCGCGCATGAAACAAGCGCTGTATGTGGACAGCATCAGCTCTGTTGCCGGCGCGTTTATTGGTACGTCATCAGTGACGGCTTATATCGAAAGCTCTTCCGGTGTTTCTGTCGGTGGCCGTACCGGCTTAACTGCGGTGGTGGTGGGGATTTTATTCCTGCTGGTGATGTTTGTTTCCCCACTGGCGGGAATGGTGCCTGCCTACGCTGCAGCGGGTGCGTTGATTTATGTTGGCGTACTGATGACTTCCAGCCTATCCCGAGTGAAATGGGATGACCTGACCGAAGCAGTTCCGGCGTTTGTTACCGCAGTGATGATGCCGTTCAGTTTCTCGATTACTGAGGGGATCGCGCTGGGCTTTATCTCTTATTGCGTGATGAAGTTGGGCACAGGTCGCTGGCGTGAGATCAGCCCATGTGTGGTGGTGGTTGCGCTACTGTTTATACTGAAAATTGCGTTTGTTGATCACTAATCGCAAATTCTGTTGATCATTAATAGCAAATAGCGAAACGGCCCGCTCTCAGTATTGAAAGTGGGCCGTTTTATTGAATATCGTATTACTTCAACTGAGCGCTGATTTGCTCCAGTGCTTTTGTGGCACATTGTGCATCCAGATGCCCGCCGGGCGCACCAGCAACACCTATCGCACCGACCACCTCATCTCCTGCTTTCACCGGTACACCGCCACCTAAGAGTAAGAAACCGGGAATATCTTTCAGGTTATTGGCCGCGGGTGTTTTCTGACTGTTTTCCATAACTGTCCCACTTGGGGTTTTGGTCGACAGCGCAGTAAAGGCTTTTTGCTCACTGGCTTTTACGGTATGTGGGCCAGCATTATCAGCACGCAGCACAGTTTTGATGATGCCAGCGCGATCCACAACGGTGACCGCAACGTTATAGCCGTCAGCCTGGCAAACGACAAGGGTACGGCTTGCCACATCGGTAGCCAGAGCCAAAGAGATATTGCGTTCAGTATTCAGACCCGCAGCAGAAGCTTGAGTTATCAGGCCGATGAATAAGGCAGAGGTCAGGGCAATAGGCTTGATCATATAAAATCCTTATTGTTAGCGAAGTGAATTCCTCACAGTAACGCTATGCTACGGCGAAAAGTGGTGAAAAAACATTCGGCTAACTACCCGTTTTACTAGGTACTTATACTTATTCAATAATGATTAATGACGCGTAATGATGAATAAGTAATGCCAGCGAGTTGACCTCTAGCTTGGCAAAGATATTCGCGCGGTGAGCCTCAACCGTTCGTGGAGACAGCGATAATGTATGGGCAATCTGTTTGCTGGTTTCCCCTTGAATAATCAGGGCGGCAACTTCCCGCTCGCGAGCAGAGAGTTGGTTGAATAGCTGTTGATAGCTCTCTCGTTGCTTATGGGCTGTCAGCGATTGTTCATGCTGCTCCAGCGCCATACTGACGGTTTCGATCAGGACGTCGGCATCAATAGGTTTGGTCAAAAACTCCAGTGCACCACCTTTAAAGGCTCGGCGGCATAATTCAACATTACCATGCCCCGTCATAATGATGACCGGCAGGGCGCTATTACGCTCTTGGATAGCCTCTAATATCGTCATGCCACTTTTACCTGGCATACGAATATCGAGCAGTACACAACTTGGCTGAGTAATGGCAAAGGTATCGAGGAATATCTGGCCGTTACTGAATGCTTTAACCTCCCAGCCCATAGTCGTGAGTAATGCATTCAACGCTGCGCGAACACCCTCATCATCATCAATCAGATAAATGTGTTTTGTCATGTGTACTCCCGGCAATTAGAGGAAAAGTGAGGGTAAAGCAAGCGCCCCCATGTTCATTGTTTCCCGCTTTTATGTCGCCTCCCATTCGTTGTACCAAGGTTTCACAAAGAGTCAGTCCTAAGCCCAACCCGCTCTCTCGAGTGGTATAGAAGGGGGTAAACAGGCTATCTAACTGCTGATGAGTGAGACCCGGCCCATTATCTTCAATCTGAATAACCCACTGTTTGGCTGTGATATTTACTGTGAAAGTCACCGTAGGGATAGGGGTGTGTTGGATCGCCTGAATAGCATTGCTGAGTAAATTATGAAAAACCTGCTCCAGCCATAAAGGGTCACTTTGCAGTGTGGGTAGATTTGCCGGAATCATATTTATGATTTTGACATTCGCCGCGGCTATTTCCTGACTCAACAACACATTCACTCGCCGCCAGATATCAGCCACGACAACCGGTTGTAAATTTATCTGCCCACGGCTGAGTAAGGTTCGCAGCCGATCTAATAAAGCGGCAATGCGTTTGATTTGCTCGACAGAGGCCACCAGCAATGGGGCAACTTGCGAGTCCTGCGGCGGTAACAGCCGTAGCGCGGTCTGGTTATAGGTCAATGTTGCGGTGAGTGGCTGGTTTAATTCATGGGCGATGCCGGTCGCAATTTCCCCCATGGCATTGAGTCTGGCTTGATCGGCAAACTTGGCGCGCTGCTCGGCATGTAAACGGTGTTGAGCCAATAGTTGCCAGCGCTGCCAACTGTACAAGGCAGCGGCTATTATCAGTGAAAGCAATAGGGCGGTGAACCAAGGTAAATCACGCCAAACCGGGGTGGCATGACCGATTAAAGTGAAAGATTGCGCCCCTTCGCCCACCGGTTTTTGCCACTGCCAGAAACTTTCAGGCGCTGAATGGCCCAAAATCGCGAGTTGATGCTGCTGATAGCGCAATACCAGACTGTCAAAATGAGGCGGTAAACCTACCACTTGCAGCAACTTCTCGGCATTAACCTGCAAACCACTGCCGCTGTAGGAGTTCGCTAAACGATAATCTCCATCCTGAAGGTGCAAGGTGAGTTGGCCGGGTTTCGATTGATCTGCTGGTGTTTGGTTTATCGCTACCAGTTGTGGGAAATGGCGCTGTAATTGCACCAGTTGGCTCGGTTCCAACGCCAAAAATAAAATCGCCTGCTGCTGCGCCAACTGTTGGCTCAATTCGCGATGAATAGTACGAAAATCAGCCTCTCGCTCAGCTTGCTGTGTATTTAGCCCGTACCAGCCCAGCCAGAGAGTGGACATCAGGGTCAGGATAAACCAGACAGTGATTTTAAAGGCCATGAGTGGGTCGTATCCACAAAAGAGAAGGTGGCTATTGATAACATGGGGCGCGATACAGAGGAAACCCCCAATACCGCATGTCATGGGGGTTTTGTAACCTTCGAGAGTTATTTCACCCGAACGCGCTCAATGTAAGTGGCAAAGGCAGCAAGCTGTTTGGTCAGAAAATCCAGCGTTCCTTGATCCGTCAGTTCTTTAGTTTGTTCATCGACTTTGCTTTGAATCACGCCGCCCATAAATTCAGGTTTATTCATCACCATTGCTTCAAGGAAAACCAAAATCTGACGTAGATGATACTGACAACGCGCTCCGCCAATCGGCCCCATAGAGCTGGTCTGAATGGTCACCGGTTTGTTGGCGAGTGGCTGGTTGGGTAAACGGGATAACCAGTCGATGGCATTCTTCAACCCGCCGGGGACGGAATAGTTATATTCCGGTGTCACCATAATGACCCCATCGGCCTGACGAATCTGCTCAGCAATGGCCTCAATTGTGGACGGGAACCCCTCTTCCTGCTGAAGATCAGCATCATAAAGCGGGATATCACGAATAGATGGCAGAGCTTCGATAATCACACCAGTTGGCGCTAATTTAGGCAGCGCTCGCGCCACCATGGCATTGTAGGAACCACTACGCAAGCTACCCAATAGGGTAACGATTTTAAGGGATGGTTGTGACATGGCATGCTCCCGATAAGTGAATAAATGGTGCTGTTCCATCCCCAGAGTAGGGCAAACTTATGCGATAAAACAATGACTATCTATCCTGTTATCTCTTTAAATTTCACTTAAATGAGTCTCAGTTGTGGATTTATTGCACTGAAATTGTGATCGCAGGATAAAAACGGAAAAATCGTTTCTTACTGTTATCAAGTCTATGAGTGGAATGCCGTTAATAGATCTGGAGCTATCCAGCTCTCTTACATTGAGCGACACGATAATGCTAAAAACCACTCAAGCCCGATTCACCTTACTCGTTAGTGCGTTTTTCATTTTCTTGCTGATAATCACCGTGGTGGTTATTCAGCTTTTTGTGACACCACAACTCAAACAATCTGAAAGTACCATTGTTAGTAATAGCGTTGACCAAATCGCGACTGCAATCACCGCACAAATGAACAAGGTGGAAGCACAAGCCCGCAGTATTACCCAGGCCGTTGCCATAATGGACAGTAATACCATTGACTCATTATTGCCGGGGTTAGTGGATCAATATGGCGATAGCAATGTCTTTGGTGGTGGGATTTGGCCATTACCCAATAAACGCGAGCAAGGGGTGATTAAATTCAGCACTTTCTTTGCCCGTAATGGGGAAAATAAATTAACGGTGAATACCCACTGGAATTCGCCAGAGTCACAAAATTATTTTGAACAACCGTGGTACAAAGATGGCTTAAATGCCCCGAAAGGTTTCTGTGCCTGGGCTAAAGCTTATCAGGATGATGCCAGCCCGCAGCCGAGAACCAACTGCGCGATGGCGATTTATAAAGGTGACGAGGCTTATGGTGTTTCTACCATTGATGTCACTTTAGGCTTCTTTAACCGCCTGGTTAAGGAGATGGAACAGAAGGTCAATGGCACCATTCTGATTGTTGAAGCTGATGGCAAGATTGTGGGCAGCAGCGCCTTGGCCGATGGCAAAGCAGAATTAAAAAACCTGTCCGACTTTGCTGCCAGCTCACCAATGGCGGCAGAAACACAGCGGCTGTTGGCACAGATGAAAGACCAGAAATCACTGGAAAGTGAATTTGATGTCGATGGCACTTCTCATACTCTGTTTATCCGCCCGATCGCCAATAGCCCGTGGTATTTGGTCACTGACCTGCCAACTAGCTTATTGGTCAAACAGAGCCACAGTATCTTGCTGCATTTGGGGTTAGTACAGATCCCCATTATGTTGATATTGCTGTTGTTCCTGGTGTTCTCTATTCGCGTCTTTATGAAACGTCTGGCGGCTTTGAAAGAGAATATTACCGCATTATCTGCGGGAGGGGCTGATTTAACCCAGCGCTTGCCACAAAGCAGTAGCCCGGAATTCAACGCTATTAACCAGAGTTTCAACGATTTTATCGACTATTTGCAGCAAATGATGCGTCAAGTCGGTGAAAGTAGCTTAGCTATCGCGTCGGCATCACGCCAAATTGCCAGTGGTAATCTGGATTTATCCGCTCGCACTGAAGATCAAGCCAGTTCGATTGAAGAAACCGCTGCTTCAATGGATGAACTGACCAGCACCGTTAAACAGAATGCGGATAATGCCAGCCATGCTAACCAGTTGGCGATGGATGCTTCCACTGTGGCGGTGAAAGGCAGCACGGTAGTGAAGAAAGTGGTGGATACCATGGGGTCAATCAACCATTCGTCGAAGAAAATCGTCGATATTATCAGTGTGATTGATAGCATTGCCTTCCAAACCAATATCCTGGCATTGAATGCGGCAGTAGAAGCAGCAAGAGCGGGTGAGCAAGGGCGAGGTTTTGCGGTCGTTGCTTCTGAAGTGCGTAATTTAGCACAGCGCTCAGCAACTTCTGCTCGCGAAATTAAAAAGCTGATTGAAGACTCAGTGGCTGATATTGCGATTGGTACGGGTTTGGTGGCAGATGCGGGTACCACGATGGATGACCTGATGAGTGGGGTTTCCAATGTGGCGGCATTAATGAATGAAATTATGTCATCAAGCCAGGAGCAAAGTTTGGGTATCGAGCAGGTTAATCTGGCTATTAATCAGTTAGATAACTCAACGCAGCAAAATGCGGCGCTGGTGGAACAAGTGGCGGCGGCAGCTCAAGCTATGCAGGATCAAACCTTGCAGTTAGAAAGTGTGATTAGCGGCTTTAAGGTTTAATCAATGGAGTGTGAAGGGGTGACCGTACCCAGGGGCGCTTCGGTGGCTTACGCCATTTGTATTTTAACCCCTACGACCCCAACGGTACGTTTCCCCTTCATTTGACTTGTTAGCTATCTGAATCCCCTCTGTCTAGCTGAAAGGGGGGGATTATCTATGACTCACGGCGAATTTTACTGGCAAATAAGTTTCCCAGTGATTGGATTAACTGCACGGTGATAATCAATACAATGGCCGTGGTCACAGTGACGAAAGTATCAAAGCGCTGATAACCATAAGTAATGGCTAAATCACCAATCCCACCACCGCCTACAGTACCTGCCATCGCCGTGGCACCAATCAAACCAATAGTGGCTGTGGTCAGCGCCAATATTAAAGATGAGAGTGCTTCGGGTAGTAAAAAATACCAAATGGCTTGTAATGGGGTGGCTCCCATCGATTTCGCAGCTTCCAAAATACCGGGATTGACATCCAGCAGTGAGTTTTCTACCAGGCGGCCAATATAGGGCGCGATAAAAATAATCAGCGGTACAATCGCCCCCGGTGTTCCTATGGTGGTATTCACAATAAGACGGGTGAGCGGGATAATCGCTACCATCAAAATAATAAAAGGTAGTGATCGGATGATATTGATAATGGGATTAAGAATATTATAAAAAGTGCGGTTCTTAATTAATCCGCCCGGCCGGGTCACTACCAGTAAAATGCCTAAGGGAATACCAATAAGGGAACCGATCACCAATGAAATACTGACCATAACCAAGGTGTCGTGTAGCGCCTGGACGAATTGGTCTAACGTAATTGCGGTTTCGATCATCAATTTATTTCCTGTATATCAATTCCTGTTCCTGCCAGATAATTAACAGCACTATCAATGGTGTGATTCTCGCCGGTTAATAACAGCACCATATGGCCCAATGTGGTGTCTTGTATTTCTGACATATTGGCAAACAGAATATTGACGCCAATATCGTATTTCCTAATTAGCTGGTTGATTACCGGTTGGGTGGCTATCGCTCCGACAAATGCCAAACGGAATTGACGACCGGTGTGGCTATTATTCAATAACTTTTTCACGCTCTCGGGTAAGCTATCTTTGATGACGGTACGAACAAAGTTAATGGTTGTAGGATGAGTTGGATGACCAAACACCGTCAATACTGAACCTTGCTCAATAATTTGACCGTTTTCCATGACCGCCACCTTATTACAGATTTTTTGAATAACTGACATTTCATGAGTAATCAGTAAAACCGTAATATTGTATTGCTGATTAATTTTCTTCAGTAACAACAAAATCTGAGCGGTAGTTTGGGGGTCTAGCGATGAGGTGGCCTCATCACACAGCAAAATAGATGGATTAGTTGCCAGCGCACGGGCAATGCCGACCCGTTGCTTCTGCCCGCCTGATAATTCGTTAGGAAAACTGTGACTTTTATCCCCCAGCCCGACAAAATCCAACAGTTCAGCGACACGTTCCTGAATGAATTTTTTGTTTTTCCCTAATAAAATAAGTGGCATCGCGACGTTTTTAAAAACGGTCTTTGATTCCAGTAAATTAAAGTTCTGGAATATCATGCCAATATTTTTTTTCAATAGCCGGAGTTGCTCTTGGCTGAAATCATGCATGTTCTTGCCATCAATAATGACATTTCCGGCCGTTGGGCTTTCCAGCGAGTTGACCATCCGTAATAAAGTACTTTTCCCTGCACCGCTGTAGCCGATGATGCCAAATATATCGCCATCCTCGACGGTTAAATTAACATCATTAAGTGCCTGTAGTTTTATACCTTTACGTTCAAAGGTTTTAGAAATATGCTGAAGCTCAATCATCTGTTATCCCATTAGTTTAGATAATCAGGCAGCATATAACCTGTGTACTTCTCGTTTTCCAGAATATATTTTTTGAATTCAGGAGAGTGATATCCTGCAATAATATCTTTGGCGAACTCGGCATCTTTATTTTTACCGGCAACGGTCACCACATTAACAAACTGAGTGGTGGGTTTTTCAAGTTGCAGGGCAGAAGTCAGTTTTATTCCATTAGAAACCGCAAAATTACCTTGGATGGCACCGTAATCGACATCAGGTAATGCTCTGACTTGTTGAGCATTATCCATTTCTTTGATGACTAAATGATAAGGGTTTTCTGCAATATCTCTTTGCGAGAAGGTGGCCGGATCAATTTTTTCTTTCAGCTTTATCCAGCCAATAGATTGCAGTAACAGCGCTGCCCGGTATTCGTTTGAGGGTTGATTTGGGACTGAAATCCATGCACCATCTTTAGGCTTATCTTCTTTTTTATGCTTATTAGAATAGAGACCCATCGGTGGGGTTGGAACCTGAACAATCCCTGTATTATCAATTCGTAAGCGCTCATTTATCGCTTGCAGATAAATGGGATGCTGCATGATGTTGCCATCAATTTCACCGGTACTGACGGCGTTATTGACCTGAATCCCATCATTGAAGTCTTTATATTCGACGCTGTAGCCTTTCTTGATGAGATAAGGTGCTACGCCTTTCTCAAATTGCTCTTTATAGGGGCCAGGATTAAATCCTAATTTAATCACTTTCTTCTCCTCACTATGGGCATTCAATGAGGTTAAAATAATTAAACCAGATAAGGCTATTGCCAGTGAACGTATTTTCATCATCATTTCCCTGTGGAATAAATATTAATTCAGACTCTAAAGAGGAATTTATTCACAAGGTTGCAGGCTATTGGGTTCTCCGTAAACGAAGAATATAGACTTAGCTTATCCATTATCTATATATAGGATATGGAGATGGTATATCCAGATGGAATAACGAGAGGGGGCGATCAGTCGATTAACAACCCACTGCATCATACGCAGTGGGTTGTTGCGATATAAACCTGAGTTTAGCCCTGAATCAAATTAGGGATCTTCACCGCTGGGTTAACATCGGCTTCATAGTCCACACCGTCGATGGCGAAACCGAACAGATTTAAGAACTCGGTTTTATAGCCGGTGAAATCGGTCAACTGGTAAATATTGTCGTTGGTCACCTGATCCCACAACTGCTGTACCTGGTTTTGAACTTCAGGATCCAGTTCTTTGTAATCTGCACGCAGACGACCTTCCTGGTCCATATGTGGCGCGCTACCACAAAGGCTATCTTTATACAGTGAATAAACCTGCTCGATACAACCCTCATGAGTGCCTTTCTCTTTCATCACTTTGAATAACAGTGACAGATACAGTGGCATCATTGGAATGGCAGAGCTGGCTTGAGTGACCACCGCTTTCAATACTGAAACACGCGCATCGCCGCCACCATGAGCAGACAAGCTATCGCGGATCGCCAGAACTTTTTGATCCAAGTCTTTCTTAGCCGCGCCAATAGAGCCGTTCCAATAGATATCATGGGTGATTTTTTCGCCCAGATAGGTGAACGCCGTGGTTTGTGCGCCTTCGGCCAACACGCCAGCTTCCAGCAGTGCATCAATCCACATCTGCCAATCTTCGCCACCCATTACTGCGACAGTGTTGTCTATCTCTTCTTGAGTTGCCGGTTGCAGCACCGCTTCTTTGATAACTTCTTTATCGGTATCAAGGCCACGGAACTTAACTTCATGCCCAATTGGCTTCAGTGTGGAGTTAAACACTTCGCCAGTTTTCGGGTGAGTACGGCGCGGTGAAGCCAGGCTGTAGATGACTTGATCAACCTGACCCAAATCTTGTTTGATAGCTTCAATCGTCAGACGTTTAATCTCATCTGAGAAAGCATCGCCATTGATACTTTTCGCGTACAGGCCTTTTTGCTCGGCAAATTTATGGAATGCGGCGCTGTTGTACCAACCAGAGGTGCCTGGTTTGCCTTCTTCACCTGGACGCTCAAAGAACACACCCAGTGTATCGGCACCACAACCAAATGCTGCTGTAATGCGGGCTGCCAGCCCGTACCCAGTTGACGCACCAATCACTAATACTCTTTTTGGGCCGTTAGCGATTGGGCCTTCTGCGGTGACATAGTCGATTTGCTTTTTGACGTTAGCTTCACAGCCCGCCGGATGAGCAGTCACACAGATAAAGCCGCGTACACGTGGTTTTATAATCATGGAAACCTCAGGTTTATAGATATAGTTAAGTGTTTGAGCCGTGTTCAGATTGATGGACGGTTCAGACTCATAGAGCAAGCTTATCAAAATGCCTCTATGGCATCACACTCATTTTCCAATACAGAAACTGGAGAAAATCCGCCCCAGTAAGTCATCAGAGCTAAATTCACCGGTAATTTCGCTCAATGACTGTTGTGCTAAACGTAATTCTTCCGCCAGTAACTCACCAGCGTAAGCGCTTACTAACTGTTCGTGACCTTGTGCCAGATGCTGTGCGGCTGTTTCCAGTGCTTGCAAATGACGGCGGCGGGCCAGGAAACCGCCTTCGGTGTTGCTGGTAAAGCCCATACTCTGTTTGAGATGGTTACGCAGCAGGTCAATGCCTTCACCGGTTCGGGCTGACAAGCGAATTAGTGAGTGACCATTTACTTCGGTCAGACCTAAGGTTTCGCCTGTAATGTCAGCTTTATTACGTACCACGGTGATCGGCAGTGTAGCAGGCAAGCGCGCCATAAACTCTGGCCAGATAGCCGCCGGTTCAGTGGCGTCGGTGGTAGTGCCATCAACCATAAATAGCACCCGATCAGCTTGTTCAATCTCATGCCACGCACGTTCGATACCAATGCGCTCAACTTCGTCACTGGCTTCCCGTAGGCCTGCTGTATCAATTATATGCAATGGCATCCCATCGATATGAATATGTTCTCGCAACACATCACGAGTGGTGCCGGCAATATCGGTGACAATTGCGGCTTCACGTCCCGCTAACGCATTGAGTAAACTTGATTTTCCAGCATTCGGTCGGCCGGCAATGACCACTTTCATCCCTTCGCGCAGCAAACTGCCTTGTCGGGCTTCAGTGCGCACTTGTTCCAAATCTGCCATCACCCCATTCAACTGACCTTCAATCTTGCCATCAGACAGGAAATCAATTTCTTCATCTGGGAAGTCAATCGCAGCTTCGACGTAGATTCGCAAGTGAGTAAGTGCTTCCACCAATTGATGGATACGGACTGAAAATGCGCCCTGTAATGAATTCACTGCCGAGCGTGCTGCTTGCTCTGAGCTGGCATCAATGAGATCAGCAATAGCTTCTGCTTGTGCCAGATCCAGCTTGTCGTTTAAGAATGCGCGCTCAGAGAACTCTCCTGGACGTGCAATACGCAGCCCTGGCAGGGCCAGAATGCGTTTTAACAGCAAATCTAGTATGACTGGGCCACCATGACCTTGTAGTTCCAGTACGTCTTCGCCAGTGAAGGAATTTGGGCCAGGAAAGTAGAGTGCGATACCTTGGTCCAAGGTGCTGCCATCGACATCTTTAAACGGTAGGTAATCGGCATAGCGTGGCTTGGGTAATTTCCCCAAAACTGCTTGCGCAACCGTGGCGGCAGCGCGACCTGAAACACGTAAAATACCAACGCCACCACGGCCTGGAGGTGTTGCTTGTGCCACGATAGTATCAGTGGTGCTCATGGTTATGCCTCTCTTTAAAAGAATAAGGCGGTCATATAATTATGACCGCCTCATATACCCTTCGTATTTGAAGTTACAGCGTTGTTAGCTGCTCTCCCAAGTCACTGACGTATGCCAGTGGCTTGGGTATCTAGCTGTTACTCCAATGACTTGGGGTATCTATCATGTTAAGACTGTTTTTTCTTATCGCGGCTGTGTAAACCACGTTTTTCCAGACCACGATAGATCAACTGCTGTTGCAGGATGGTCACCAGGTTACTGACGATATAGTACAGAACCAGACCGGCCGGGAACCACAGGAAGAACACTGTGAAGATAACTGGCATGAAGGTCATGATTTTCTGCTGCATCGGGTCAGTCACGGTAGTCGGTGACATCTTCTGAATGAAGTACATGGTGATACCCATCAGAATTGGCAGAATGTAGTACGGGTCTTGCGCTGACAAGTCATGAATCCACAAGATGAATGGCGCATGACGCAATTCAACGGAACTCATCAACATGTAGTACAACGCCAGGAAGATTGGCATCTGAATGACCAGCGGTAAGCAGCCACCCAGCGGATTAACCTTCTCAGCTTTGTACAACGCCATCATTTCCTGACTCATACGCTGCTTATCGTCGCCGATACGCTCACGCATGGCAGCCAGTTTAGGCTGTAGCAAACGCATTTTCGCCATCGAGGTGTATTGCGCTTTAGTCAGCGGGTACATGATACCACGCACGATAAAGGTAATAACGATGATGGAGAAGCCCCAGTTACCGACAAAGCTGTGAATGAATTTCAACAGTTTGAACAGTGGCTGAGAGATAAACCATAACCAACCATAGTCAACAGTCAGGTCAAGATGTGGCGCGATAGCGGCCATTTTGTCCTGAATTTCTGGGCCAACCCACAAGGTGGCACCCAGTTGTTTCTGCTCACCAGGCTGAATAACGACCGGTGCACCTTTAAAGCCGATGGCAGCCAAACCGTTACCTAAGTCAGCGGAATAGAAGGTGTTGGTTTCGTTAGCTGCTGGGATCCACGCGGTTGCAAAATATTGCTGCAACATCGCAACCCAGCCGCCTTTGGTGGTGATGTCCAGGCTCTTATCTTCGATATCACTAAAGCTATATTTTTTATATTTAGTTTCATCAGAAGAGTAAGCCGCACCACGATAAGTATGCAGCGCAAAGTTATTGCTGCCGGTATCACGGTGTTTAGGCAAGTTGATGCTTTGCTTTAACTGACCAAACAGCGTCAGCTCCAGCGGGGCAGCAGAGGCGTTTTTAACGTGATAATCCACACCGATAGCGTAGTCATTACGTTTCAGCACAAAAGTCTTGGTGAAAACGGAGCCATCTTTGCCGGTGAAGGTCAATGGAATACGCAGTTCGTCCTGGCCATCAGCTAATACAAAGCTGGTTTGAGGAACTTCAAACAGTGGGCGCTCGCCATTAGCTGGATTATCCGGACCGCTTTTACCTGTCAGGCCACTTTGCGCCTGATAAATGAACGCAGGGGTGGTTTCCAGTAATTCGAAAGTTTTATCTGAACCCAGAGCATCCGGGTAAGCCAGCAGGTTAGCCTGCTCGATGTCACCGCCACGGGTATTAATGGTCAGAGACAGCACATCAGTTTTTACAGTAATCAGTTGACCCTGACCACTGCCTGGCACGGCCTGGCTTGCTTTATCACCGGTAGCAGTATTCGCAGTCTGTTGCGTGGTCTGAGCGGCTGGTTGTGGATTGTTGTCCACTTGCCAGGCTTGCCAGATCATGAAAGACACGAACAGCAGAGCGATGAGTAGAAGATTGCGTTGCGAATCCATCGTTAGTGTTCTCTGTTATCGTCGGGTTTCGGCGGCACGGGATCATCGCCACCTGGGTTCAAAGGGTGGCATTTTAATACGCGTTTCAGTGTTAACCAACTGCCTTTTATCATACCAAACCGGCTCAATGCCTCAATTCCGTAATGAGAACATGTCGGATGGAAACGACAACGCGGCCCCAACAGCGGACTAATCACGAGCTGATAGCCCCTGATTAGCCCGATCAGGATGCGGGAGCCTGGCGACAGTGGCGACGCCATAATTTTTCCAAAGCTTCCGTCAACGCACGGTTATCGAGGTCAGCCACACCCTTTTTCACCAAAACGACAAAATCCATAGACGGTAACGTATGTTGATGCAATCGGAAGCTTTCGCGAGCTAATCGCTTGATCCGATTACGTTCATGAGCACGTTTGACATGTTTTTTGGCGACGGTAAGACCGATGCGGGGATGCCCCAGCTCGTTCAGGCGGCCGAGGATGGTGATTTGCGGCGTGCCAGCCCGTTGTGGCTGCTGGAAGACGAAAGTGAAATGACTGGGAGTTAACAAACGTAACTCCCTAGGAAATGCTAGCTTAACCACTTAGATGGTTAGCTTTTATTACTTAGAAACAGTCAGACGAGAACGGCTTTTCGCACGACGGCGAGCCAGAACTTGACGACCATTTTTGGTGGCCATACGAGCACGGAAACCGTGGCTACGGTTGCGCTTCAATACGGACGGTTGGAAAGTGCGTTTCATAGCGATTTCTACCTAAACTTAAAATAATTACTGATTCAGTAAACGCGTTTGGCTGCTCGGAGTGAAGACACCGACGCCTCAATCGCAACATATAAAGAAGCGGGATTGTAATAATTGTACAGTCCTGAGTCAATTGACATTGCGCCCGCCCACACAGAAGTTTTCTGTATCGGGAGTTTACCAAGAGCCTGTCCGTGTTCACCGCTGGTTTCTTTTTGACCGAGGTCATCAAGAGAACAGGCATCACACGTAGGGCTGAGGATTATACGGACTCCCTGATAAATCGCAAGGATCGCCGTGAGATCCTTTGCATATTAATGAGGATCTGTGATTGGAAATGGGGAAGGTGATACCAGTATATTCCGAAATTATTCCGGATCGCGGCTATTGAGGGGCATGAAAAGCTGTGCGCCAGGTTACACTCCCAGCAGAAGTTATGGCCTGTGGATAAAAAGGATCTAATCTGTGAGGAAGGGGAGGATCTATTCCTCCTTTTGCGCTATGATCCGCCATTCCGATCACATCCACTACTCTGGGATCACTACTCCGAGATCGTGGGGGGATGTTAGTCGTAAAAACAACCGAAAAACGGTTCGCATGTCACTTTGGCTTGCTACAGGCCATATTGGCGTGTGTCAAAAACGATGAGTTACAAAAAATCCTGATTTCTTTCTTTTATTGATCTTGTTCGAGTGGAGTCCGCCGTGTCACTTTCGCTTTGGCAGCAGTGTCTTGCCCGATTGCAGGATGAGTTACCTGCCACAGAATTTAGTATGTGGATACGCCCCTTACAGGCGGAACTGAGTGACAATACTCTGGCGCTTTACGCACCTAATCGTTTTGTACTGGACTGGGTCCGTGATAAGTACTTAAACAATATCAATGGCTTACTTAATGATTTCTGTGGCAGCGAGGTTCCCTTACTGCGTTTTGAAGTGGGGAGTAAACCTGCTGTAAGAGCACACAGTCATCCAGTTACAGCCAGCGTTAGTGCGCCTGTTGCTCCGGTTACCCGCAGTGCACCTGTGCGCCCGAGCTGGGATAGCTCGCCTGCTCAACCTGAACTGTCTTACCGTTCGAATGTGAACCCTAAGCACACATTTGATAACTTCGTTGAAGGTAAATCGAACCAATTGGCTCGTGCAGCTGCACGTCAGGTTGCAGATAATCCGGGTGGTGCGTATAACCCGTTATTCCTTTATGGCGGTACAGGTTTAGGTAAAACTCACCTGTTACATGCTGTGGGAAATGGCATCATAGCCCGTAAAGCCAACGCTAAAGTGGTTTACATGCATTCTGAACGTTTTGTGCAAGATATGGTAAAAGCCTTGCAGAACAACGCGATAGAAGAGTTTAAACGCTATTATCGCTCGGTTGATGCATTATTAATCGATGATATTCAGTTCTTTGCCAATAAAGAGCGTTCCCAGGAAGAGTTTTTCCACACCTTTAATGCTTTGCTGGAAGGTAATCAGCAAATTATTCTGACCTCAGATCGCTATCCAAAAGAGATCAATGGGGTTGAAGATCGTTTGAAATCGCGGTTTGGCTGGGGCCTGACGGTGGCGATTGAGCCGCCGGAACTGGAAACCCGCGTTGCGATTTTGATGAAGAAAGCGGATGAAAATGATATCCGCTTGCCGGGTGAGGTTGCGTTCTTTATTGCCAAGCGCCTGCGTTCCAACGTTCGTGAGCTGGAAGGGGCATTGAATCGTGTGATCGCCAATGCCAATTTTACCGGGCGGGCCATCACCATTGATTTCGTTCGCGAAGCTCTGCGTGACTTACTGGCATTGCAGGAAAAGCTGGTTACTATCGATAATATTCAAAAGACTGTCGCAGAATATTATAAAATTAAGGTCGCAGACCTGCTCTCCAAACGGCGTTCCCGTTCGGTAGCCCGTCCACGCCAAATGGCGATGGCGTTGGCGAAAGAGCTAACCAACCACAGCCTGCCTGAAATCGGCGATGCGTTTGGTGGCCGCGACCATACCACGGTGTTGCATGCTTGCCGCAAGATTGAACAATTGCGTGAAGAGAGTCACGACATCAAAGAAGATTTCTCTAACTTAATCAGAACATTATCCTCCTAGCGCTATGAAATTTATCATTGAACGTGAGCATCTGCTAAAACCGCTGCAACAGGTCAGTAGCCCGCTGGGTGGACGTCCTACGTTGCCAATATTGGGTAACTTGTTGCTACAAGTCACGGAAGGCTCATTGCTGCTGACCGGTACCGATCTGGAAATGGAGATGGTGGCGCGCGTGGCGCTGTCTCATCCCCATGAGCAGGGTGCGACCACTGTACCTGCCCGGAAGTTTTTTGATATCTGGCGTGGTTTGCCGGAAGGCGCAGAAATTACCGTCGCACTAGATGGTGATCGCCTGTTGGTGCGCTCTGGCCGCAGCCGTTTCTCGCTATCTACCTTGCCAGCGGCAGACTTCCCAAATTTGGATGATTGGCAAAGTGAAGTCGAATTCACCTTACCGCAAGCCACATTGAAGCGTCTGATTGAGTCTACTCAGTTCTCAATGGCTCATCAGGATGTGCGCTATTACTTGAACGGTATGCTGTTTGAGACTGAAGGCGAAGAGCTACGCACCGTCGCAACTGATGGTCACCGTTTAGCTGTTTGCGCTATGCCAATTGGCCAGACATTACCGTCACATTCGGTGATCGTGCCGCGTAAAGGCGTGATGGAGTTGGTCAGATTACTGGATGGTGGTGATACGCCGTTGCGCCTGCAAATTGGTAGCAACAATATCCGTGCGCATGTGGGTGATTTTATTTTCACCTCTAAGCTGGTTGATGGGCGCTTCCCAGACTATCGTCGCGTACTGCCAAAAAATCCGGATAAGACACTGAAAGCAAGCTGTGATTTGCTGAAACAAGCCTTTGCTCGTGCAGCTATTTTGTCCAACGAAAAGTTTCGTGGTGTTCGGCTCTATGTGAGCCAAAATCAGCTTAAGATCACCGCTAACAACCCGGAACAGGAAGAAGCGGAAGAGATCCTCGATGTTAGCTACGATGGGGCGGAAATGGAGATCGGTTTCAACGTCAGCTATGTGCTTGATGTGCTTAATGCGCTCAAGTGCGAAGATGTGAGCCTATTACTTACCGACTCGGTCTCCAGTGTGCAGATTGAAGATGGTGCCAGCCAGGCTGCGGCTTATGTTGTCATGCCAATGCGTTTGTAAAGCATGGCTCTGACGCGTTTATTAATTAAAGATTTTCGCAATATCGAATCGGCAGACTTGGCACTGGCGTCGGGGTTTAATTTTTTAGTCGGCCCCAACGGCAGTGGTAAAACCAGTGTGTTGGAGGCGATTTATACCCTGGGTCATGGCCGCGCTTTTCGTAGTTTGCAGGCAGGCCGCGTGATTCGTCACGAATGTGCCGAATTTGTGTTGCATGGTCGGGTTGATGCGAATGAGCGTGAATCATCCGTAGGGCTGAGTAAAAGCCGGCAAGGTGATACCAAAGTGCGCATTGATGGCACTGATGGTCATAAAGTGGCTGAATTGGCGCAACTGCTGCCGATGCAACTGATTACCCCTGAAGGGTTTACCTTATTGAATGGCGGGCCAAAATTTCGGCGTGCCTTTTTGGACTGGGGTTGCTTTCATAATGAACCCGGTTTTTTTATGGCCTGGAGCAATCTGAAAAGATTACTTAAGCAGCGCAACGCCGCGCTGCGCCAGGTGAGTCGCTATGCGCAAATCCGGGCCTGGGATCAGGAAATTATCCCGCTGGCTGAGCGCATTAGTGAGTGGCGGGCGGCATACAGTGACGCAATTGCGGCAGATATTTCAGCCACATGCGCCCTGTTCCTGCCAGAGTTCGCCCTGAGTTTCTCTTTCCAGCGCGGTTGGGATAAAGAGAGTGACTATGGTGAGTTGCTGGAACGCCAGTTTGAGCGTGACAGAGCGCTAACTTATACCGCCGTCGGGCCACATAAAGCGGATTTTCGCATTCGGGCCGATGGTACGCCGGTAGAAGATTTGCTATCGCGTGGTCAGCTAAAATTGCTGATGTGCGCACTGCGGTTAGCGCAGGGTGAGTTTCTCACCCGACAGAGCGGGCGGCGTTGCCTGTATCTGCTTGACGATTTTGCTTCCGAATTAGACACCGGCCGTCGTCGTTTATTGGCCGAGCGTTTAAAAGCTACCCAGGCACAGGTTTTTGTCAGCGCAGTAAGTGCTGAACAAGTGGCTGACATGGTAGGCGAAAAGGGCAAGATGTTCCGCGTGGAACATGGCAAAATAGAGGTTCAACCACAGGATTAAAAATGAGCGAGAAACGTTGATGTCGAATACTTATGACTCCTCAAGTATCAAGGTATTAAAAGGGCTGGATGCGGTTCGTAAGCGTCCGGGCATGTATATCGGTGATACTGATGACGGTACCGGTCTGCACCACATGGTATTCGAGGTTGTGGACAACGCTATCGACGAAGCCCTCGCTGGCCACTGTAAAGAAATTATCGTCACCATCCACTCGGATAACTCTGTTTCTGTACAGGATGATGGCCGTGGTATCCCAACCGGTATGCATGACGAGGAAGGGGTATCGGCAGCTGAGGTCATCATGACCGTGTTGCATGCTGGCGGTAAGTTTGACGATAACTCGTACAAAGTTTCCGGTGGTTTGCACGGCGTAGGTGTATCCGTTGTTAACGCCCTGTCTGAAAAACTGGAGCTGGTGATTCGCCGTGAAGGTAAAGTTCACGAGCAGACTTACAAGATGGGTGTGCCGCAGGCACCATTGAAAGTGGTGGGCGAAACCGATCAAACCGGGACAACCGTGCGTTTCTGGCCGAGCTTCCAGACGTTCACCAATAATACCGAATTCCAATATGAAATCCTGGCAAAACGTCTGCGTGAGTTGTCGTTCCTGAACTCCGGGGTTTCAATCAAGCTGAAAGACAAACGTAACGACAAAGAAGACCACTTCCATTACGAAGGCGGTATCAAAGCGTTTGTTGAATATCTGAACAAAAACAAAAACCCGATCCACCCGAAAGTGTTCTATTTCTCCACCATGAAAGATGATATCGGTGTAGAAGTGGCATTACAGTGGAACGATGGTTTCCAGGAGAATATTTACTGTTTCACCAACAACATTCCACAGCGCGATGGGGGGACTCACTTAGTCGGGTTCCGTACGGCGATGACCCGTACCCTGAACAGCTACATGGATAAAGAAGGTTACAGTAAAAAAGCGAAAATCAGTGCGACCGGTGATGATGCCCGTGAAGGCTTGATTGCTGTGGTTTCCGTGAAAGTGCCAGACCCTAAATTCTCCTCACAGACCAAAGATAAACTGGTTTCTTCTGAGGTAAAAACTGCGGTCGAAACGCTGATGAACGAGAAGCTGGTTGAGTATTTGCTGGAAAACCCAACCGACGCCAAGATCGTGGTTGGCAAAATTATTGACGCGGCCCGTGCTCGTGAAGCTGCGCGTAAAGCCCGTGAAATGACACGCCGTAAAGGTGCGCTGGATTTGGCTGGCTTACCAGGCAAATTGGCTGACTGTCAGGAACGTGACCCAGCATTGTCCGAACTCTACTTAGTGGAAGGGGACTCAGCGGGCGGTTCTGCGAAACAAGGCCGTAACCGTAAAAATCAGGCTATTTTGCCGCTGAAAGGTAAAATTCTGAACGTCGAGAAAGCGCGTTTTGACAAAATGCTTTCTTCGCAGGAAGTGGCAACACTGATCACCGCGTTGGGTTGTGGTATTGGACGGGATGAATATAACCCGGACAAATTGCGTTATCACAATATCATTATCATGACCGATGCCGACGTGGATGGTTCTCACATCCGTACGTTATTGTTGACCTTCTTCTACCGCCAGATGCCGGAAATTATTGAGCGTGGTCATGTATTTATCGCTCAGCCGCCACTGTATAAAGTGAAAAAAGGTAAACAAGAGCAATACATCAAAGATGATGACGCGATGGAGCAGTATCAGATGACTCTGGCACTGGATGGCGCGGCTCTGCATATCAATGCCGATGCACCACCACTGGTGGGCGAACATCTGGAGAAACTGGTTGCCGAGCACTATAGCGTCCAGAAAACTATCGCTCGTATGGAACGTCGTTATCCGCGTGCTTTGCTGAATAACCTGATTTATCAGCCAACCTTGAAAGAAGAGGATTTGAGCGATAAAGAGGCAGTAACGCAATGGATTGATTCGCTGGTGGTCATGCTAAACGAGAAAGAACAGCATGGCAGCAGCTACAGTTCCGTGGTGCGCGAAAACCGTGAGCGTCAGCTGTTTGAGCCGGTATTGCGTATTCGTACCCACGGGGTTGATACCGATTATGATCTGGACTTCGATTTTATCCACGGTGGTGAATATCGCAAGATCTGTCTGTTGGGCGACAAGTTGCGCGGCTTAATCGAAGAAGGTGCTTTTGTTGAACGTGGCGAGCGCCGTGTGCCGGTTTCAAGCTTCGAAGATGCACTGGACTGGCTGGTTAAAGAGTCGCGTCGTGGTCTGGCAATCCAGCGCTATAAAGGTCTGGGTGAAATGAATCCAGAGCAACTGTGGGAAACCACTATGGATCCAACCAGCCGCCGTATGTTGCGGGTGATGGTGAAAGATGCGATTGCGGCAGACCAGTTGTTTACCACTCTGATGGGCGATGCGGTTGAACCTCGTCGTGCCTTTATCGAAGAGAATGCGTTGCGAGCAGCAAATATCGATATCTAATCAGGTAACTTATTGATCAGATAGAAAAGCCCAGAGCGGGAAACTGCTACTGGGCTTTTTTTTGTCTCATCATGGCCGATGGCATTTGTGCAGTACACGGACTTACTAGCATTTGAGCGCTGAATCGCGTTAGCATGAGTCATTCGCTATATAAATGTGAGGACCTATGGCTATTGAATTAATCGCTATCGATATGGACGGCACGTTGCTAAATACGCAGCATGAAATTACCCCACGAGTAAAGCAGGCTATTGATGCTGCCCGGGCGAAAGGGGTCTGCGTAGTATTGGCCACGGGGCGGCCTTATATCGGGGTCCAGCGTTATTTACGCGAACTGAATATGGAAAACAGTGGCGACTATTGCATCAGTAATAACGGCGCATTAGTACAAAAAGCGGCTACGGGTGAGTGTATTTTGCAAGAAACCCTCAGTTTTGAGGATTATCTTTATTTCGAAGCTTTATCGCGAGAAATGGGGGTCAGTTTCCAGGCTTTTGATTTTGATACTTTATATACCGCTAATAAAGACATCAGCAAATACACTCTGCATGAAGTGATGCTGACCGGTATTCCATTGAAATATCGTGCGGTAGAAGAGATGGATCCCGCCTTGCGCTTCCCGAAAGTGATGATGATTGATGAGCCAGAAAAACTGGATCGCGCCTTAGCGATGATGCCAGCGGAAGCTTTTGAGCGCTTTACCATCATGAAAAGCGCCCCGTTTTACCTGGAAATTTTGAGTAAACGGGTTGATAAGGGGACTGGGGTGAAAATGCTGGCTGACCATTTAGGTATCCCACAGGAAAATATTATGGCTCTGGGCGATCAGGGTAATGATATCGCAATGGTTAATTACGCCGGTGTCGGTGTTGCAATGGGCAATGCCATCCCTGAACTGAAAGAGATAGCGCAGTTTGTAACGGGCACCAATAGTGAAGACGGTGTGGCAATGGCTATTGAGAAGTATGTGCTCTGAGTTTTGGCGGTGGCCAGTTTCGCGGTAACAGCCAATTTAAGGCCCATATTGTGGGCCTTTTATGATGGTTATTCCGATCTGTAAACCAATATTCTTAATGGCGACTAGTCAATATTATGGGGCTTTGTGAGTTTGATGAAAATGATACACAGCGCCTAATATTCCTGAGTTATTCTTGTGAGTTGTCGTATCAATAACAGTATCTTTGATATCAAACCAATTCAGCTGGTTACTTAATTCATCGAGGAATGTCTCTCTTTCGGTAATTCCTCCGCCAATAAAAATATGTGTCGGATCAAAAAGATAAACCAGGTTATATATGCCGGCACAAATGTCATTATAAAAAGCATCTACCAGACGTCGGCAAATGGAGCAGCCATTATCATAGCCACTGAATATCTCTTCGCCAGTGACTGATTCAAGCGGGCGATTTATTTTTTCGGCATAACGTTTACGTAATACCAGTAAGGTAGAGGTTTCGTTCATTGTATAGCAGCCAGGGCGCTCCGCTCCAGGCCGTGAGCTAAACATATAACCAAATTCGCCAGCGCGGAAATGTCCGCCACGAACCAGGTTGCCATTAGAGAAAATTCCACCGCCAATGCCGGTGCCAATGGTTAAACAGAGAAAGTCATTTAGCTGACGCGCTTTACCCAGCCATTTTTCTGCCAGTAATGCACAATTAGCATCATTTTCGATGCTTACAGGTAAGTTACACTGCTGTTCTAGCCAAATCTTCAGGTTAAAGTGATCAAATCTGCGAATTGACCCACCATTGGTAATCAAACCAGTGAATGGATTGACGTACCCAGGGACGCTGATGGCAATGCCTTCGTAACCGTGTTGCAGATCGAGCCAGCGTAGTATTTCGGCCAGTATTTGGTCACCATCACTATTCTGTATTGCAGCTTTATCCTGTACCAGAATTTTTCCTTCGGATGAAACAATGCCCATTTTCAGCGAAGTTCCGCCAATATCGAATGCAGCTATTTTCATTGTGCTTTCTCCTGATATTTTCGCGATCATGCATGCTCTACGTTTTTTCATCAGCCCTGGCGTAATATCAATCAGGCTATTCCAGAATCCCTTTCACTATTTGCACATCCTGAATCCCTAATCCGGTTAAATCCGCTAAGGTAATCTGCTGATCATTGTCTCTGAAAGGTACGCCCTGAGCTAAAACTGTACCTATCTCGGTTAAGGTGTGATGCGCTAATAACTGCTGTTGAAATGCCGATGAAATTTCACCAAATTCAGTACATTGCGCCCACGAATCTACCAAAATTTTATCAGCTTTTGCCACCAGCTCCGGTGTCAGTTCGTGTTTACCTGCACCATCAGCTCCGACGGCGGTAATGTGTGTACCGGGCTGGATATCAGCAGTATGCAAAATAGCCTCCCTGCTAGGGGTGGTGGTGACAATAAACTGGCAGTGACGGCCTAACTCCGCAGCATCCAAGGTGGTATTGACTTCAAAACCTTCTGTCTGGGCATATTGGCGGTATTCTTCTAATGCAGTTTCACTGCGGCCCCAAACCCATAGCTGACGACACGAAATCACACTTTTCAGGTACATCAGGTGCAACCGTGCTTGCATTCCCGTACCGACGATACCGATAGCGCGGATATGCTGTGGTGCACACAGCTCGGCCACAATACGTCCGGCCAATGCGGTGCGCAGCGCAGTTAACCAGCCCTCATCGAGCAATAGCGCCTGAGGCTCACCGGTCTGGGCAGAAAACGCCATCATTAGCCCCTGATTACTGGCCAGTCCTTGAGCCGGGTTATGATAAAAACCGCTTGAGACTTTCACTACAAATTGGCTATCGCCCTGCAAATAGCCACTTTTAATACAACAGTCGCCCTCTGCTTGTTCAAACAGCAAATGCTGTACCGGTGGCATTTGTACCTGTTTTTGGCTAAACGCAATAAACCCTGCTTTGAGTAGCAACGTGACGGCATCAGCATCGAACTTGTCGAGAATCTGCTGCTTATTCAGAATAATCATTCGCTGACCGCTCCCAGGTATTTTTTCAGCACAATATTCTTTCCGCACAGCACTACGGCCACTTTCTTACCTTGCCAAAGTGGTGCCTGTTTTAGTGCTGCCGCCAGCGCTACACCGGCGGCACCTTCAATCATCCAGCGGTCAGTATGGGCAATCAAACGCATGGCATCTTTGATTTCCTGTTCACTCACCAGCACTTTCTGGTCAATTAATTGCTGGCAAAGTGCAAAGGTTATTGCTCCTGGTTCTACGCCCCCAGCGGTGCCATCAGACAGAGTCTCTTGCTCCGCTACCTCTTGAATTTTACCGTTTTCGAGGCTGGTATACATACTGGTGGCGTTGGCTGGCCAACAGCCAATAATCTGAGTTTTATCCGAGAGTTTTTTCAGCACCGTGGCAATACCGGAAATCAATCCACCGCCACCCACCGCCACAAATACCGCATCCAGATCTGGCTGTTGTTCAACCATTTCCATACCACAAGTCCCTTGCCCGGCAATAATCTGCCTATCGTTATAAGGGGAGATATAGATTTTACCCTGTTGCTGTGCGGCACTATCCGCGGCCAGTTCTGCATTTAATGCATCCCCTGGGATCAGCTCAACTTCTCCGCCCAGCGCGCGAATGGCTTCTAATTTGATGGCAGCGGCTTGCTCTGGTGCATAAATGGTGGCCTTCACTCCTGCCAATTTACCTGCCAGCGCCATGGCTTGTCCGTGATTGCCGGTAGATGCGGTGATAACACCGCGTTGGCGTTGCTCGTCAGTTAATAAACGCAGTTTGTTACTGGCTCCGCGAAATTTAAAAGAACCGGTGTGCTGTAGATGCTCACATTTGAGATAGATTTCGCAGCCACTGTGCTGGGACAGCAATGGGCTATATTCCAGTGGTGTCACCCTTACCTGTGGGCGTAATGCCTGGTGGGCCTCTTTGATAGCATCGAATAAGGTGTTCATATCGGTTCCTTTATATTTTTATTTTTCAATAGATTACTTACAACAAACTGCGGGCAGCCCTCAGACAATCTGTATGCCATAATGACATACAGATTTAGCAAAAAAACGTTATTTGCAACCTAACATAAAAGAGTTGATAGCATGAACATGCAAAAATGCGATTCCATACAGGAACAGCAACTCACCTTTGATCCCAGAGGTCATCAGCTCACCAACATCAACGTTTGGACGCCCGATAGCCAATGGCTGGCATATGATGTGCGGCCTAATGGCAGTACGTTTAGTGGTTTAACCATTGAGCGGGTTAATTGCATCACCGGTGAGATTGAAGTTATTTATCGTGCTCAGCATGGCGCTCATGTCGGTGTGGTGACCGTGAGCCCTGATAATCCAGCACGCTATGTGTTTATTCATGGCCCGGAACACCCAGATAGTCACTGGCATTATGATTTCCATCACCGGCGAGGGGTGATTGTCACTGAGCCGGACAGAGAACTGGCGGTCACATTGGATGCCATGGATATCACGCCACCCTTTACTCCTGGCGCGTTGCGCGGAGGCAGCCATGTGCATGTTTTCAGCGCCGACGGCAGTCGCCTGAGTTTTACCTATAACGACCATGTGCTGCACGAACAAGACCCCGCACTGGATTGCCGTAACGTGGGCGTGGCCTTGCCTCTGCATGGTGTTAATCCGCCAAAGCAACATCCGCGTGAATATGATGGCAGCCATTTCTGTGTGTTAGTGACTCGAACGACCCCTACGCCCCTGGCGGGTAGTGACCAAATAAACCGCGCTTATGAAGAGGGTTGGATTGGCTCACAGGGTTATCTGAAAACGGACGGTACTCGCCAGCGCTGGGCATTGGCATTTATTGGTGACACGCTTTCGGCGCAGGGCGAAAAAATTCCGGAAATCTTTATTGCTGATTTACCAGAGCATGACCGAGATTATGCTCGTGCTGGCGAAGAGCCACTTGAGGGAACTCAAACCACCATGCCAGCCCCACCCGCTGGCGTCAGGCAACGGCGGTTAACCTTTACGGCTGAGCGGCGTTTCCCAGGGCTGGCGACCAGCCCGCGGCATTGGCTGCGAACCTCCCCCGACGGCAGTGCCATTGCTTGTTTAATGAAAGATGATGAGGGTGTGGTGCAGTTGTGGTTGGTTTCACCCAATAGTGGTGAACCACGGCAACTGACATTCACGGAGGGGGGGATTCAGTCGGCATTCAGTTGGCACCCACAAGGACACAGCCTGGCATTTGTATGTGATAACAGTGTGATGCAGTGTGATAGTACCACCGGTCAATTGCGGCGATTGACCGTGCGGGGCGCTATTGCACCCATGGCGGATGCAGTGGTGTTTTCGCCCGATGGCACTAAAGTGGCCTTTATGCGGGAAATCGACGGCTTAGCACAAATCTTTACCGTCAAAGTAGACTAACTCATTGTATTGGCGTATCTGCGGGGTGGGCTGCTGACTGGTTCTGCGCTTCGGATTGGCGGATGCGCTCGCGAGGGGAGCTGGCCATTTTATCTTCGCTGTCGGAACGCAAGTAATCATACGGTAACAGTAAAGTGTCCATCACCGCTGAGAACGGCAAATCAACCGCGAGTAGGGGGCGCAGCGCCCAACCGGTATTATCATCTTTGAGCATCGCCACATTGGCTTCAGTACCGGAGTAATAACCCTGACTGCTGCTGGTATGCGTCATAATACTGGAACAGCCGCCGGATAAAAGCAGCGAACAGCCGGTAACAAAAGGGATAACTGTATTTTTCATTGTTTTTTTCAGCTCTCATCATACCGGGGAGTTACAGGTTACAACGTTCAACCCACTATAAATGTCAGGTTTTGACATGATTTTTACACCACCTTACAGACAGTTCCTATGGTGAAAGATTCAGTCTTGTGACGTAAATTTACCTAAGTGTAAGTTATAACAGTGCATTTATCGAATAATGAGATTAATAAACTTCTTATTAAGATTTTTCTTGTGAAATTTTTTTTGATTTTGCTCTTGAAAAGAAGATTGCCGACCTCATTTTATTATCAGGTCAGAGAGAATACGCCGACAGGGTATTCAGACCAACAGCCTGTCCAGAGTGGAAGGCTTAATACAAAATATGACAACATCCTTGCTAATATATTTAGGAGGCAGTTTTTATGCGTAATTCCGAGCTTGCACCACTGTATCGTTCAGCTATCGGTTTCGACCGGTTATTTAATCTATTAGAGTCCGGCCAGAATCAAAGTAATGGTGGTTATCCTCCTTATAACGTCGAATTGGTCGATGAAAATAACTATCGCATCGCGATCGCGGTAGCAGGCTTTGCAGAACAGGAACTGGAAATTGTCACTCAGGATAACCTGTTGATTGTTCGTGGTTCTCATGCCAGTGAACCAGCACAACGAACTTATTTATATCAAGGTATCGCTGAGCGCAACTTTGAGCGTAAATTCCAGTTGGCTGAGCACATTAAAATTAAAGGTGCCAATTTAGTCAATGGTTTGTTGTATATCGATCTGGAGCGTTTAGTACCAGAAAGTTTAAAACCACGTCGTATTGAAATTAAATAATAGGTTTAGTAAATAGTTTTTCAATAATGTGACTAATTCACATTATTCATAACTGAGCCAAGTCTGCCGTAATCGGGGACTGAGAGGCTTTCTATTATCTCGCTTCAAAGAAGGAGTTATATATATGCGTAATTATGATTTGTCACCTTTACTTCGTCAGTGGATTGGTTTTGATAAATTAGCCAGTTCAATGCAGGGCGGTCAGGATTCTCAGGGGTTCCCTCCCTATAATATTGAGAAAACTGACGATAACCACTATCGCATCTCACTGGCATTGGCCGGTTTTAAACAGAGCGAACTAGATATTGAAGTAGAAGGCCCGCGTTTGACTGTGCGCGGTAAGCCAACACCGGCTGAAAAACAGGTTGAATACCTGCATCAAGGCCTGGTGCGTAAAGAGTTCTCATTGACCTTTACTTTGGCAGAGCATCTGAATGTTGATAATGCTCAATTTGAAAATGGCCTGCTGCATATTGATCTGTTGCGCCAGGTACCAGAAGCACTGCAACCACAGCGTATTAGCATTGGCAGTGCCGCTCCTCAAGAGCATCAGGTATTAGATAATCCGGTTGCAACCGAGCAATCAGAACAGCAGTAATTATGATGACCGGCACCTCTGCCTGAGGTGCCGGTAACGAATACCCCTCTCCTTGTTTTGTCCTTTTAGTATTAAACTTTTCCGTGTTTGTTTTTTCACCGGAGAGATTCCCCGCTCTCCGGTGCATTTTGTGGTGCATCCCACATTCACTTTCCTCTCCTTCTGACAGAATCCTTACTAATTGTAAGAATTTAAGGCCATGTATGACCAAGTAACATGCCACGTGGCCGACCGGTTTTTAAACTTAGGCAAGGAAGTGATTTATGAGTGCTATCGCCCTTACCGTCAGTATGTTGGCGCTGGTCGCCGTATTGGGGTTATGGATCGGTAATTGGAAAGTCTATGGTGTGGGGTTAGGTATCGGCGGGGTGCTATTTGGCGGCATTATCGTGGGCCATTTTGCACAAACTTACGAACTGGTTCTAAATGGAGACATGCTGCATTTCATTCAGGAATTTGGCCTGATTCTGTTTGTTTATACCATCGGCATTCAGGTGGGGCCGGGGTTCTTCTCCTCACTGCGAGTCTCGGGGTTGCGGCTTAATTGCTTTGCCATCCTGATGGTTGTTGTCGGTGGGTTAGTGACCGCAATTATCCATAAATTGTTTGCGGTGCCACTGCCCATTATTCTGGGTGTATTTTCAGGTGCTGTGACTAACACCCCGGCTCTTGGGGCAGCACAACAAATCCTCACTGATTTAGGCTCGCCACCCCAATTGGTCAGCCAAATGGGGATGGGTTATGCCATGGCCTATCCATTCGGTATTTGCGGTATTTTGTTGGTGATGTGGCTGATCCGTTTATTCTTTAAAATCAACGTTGATCGTGAAGCTAAAGAGTTTGATAGCAGCCACGGGCAGAACCGTGAATTGCTGCAAACCATGAACGTGGCGGTGCGAAATCCCAATCTGCATGGTCTATCAATGCAGGATGTGCCATTACTGAACAGCGATGAGGTGGTCTGCTCCCGCTTGAAGCGCGGTGATTTATTGATGGTTCCGTTGTCAGGCACCGTCATTGAGCTAGGTGACTATCTGCATTTGGTTGGGCAGCGCGAGGCTTTGGAGAAAGTGCGACTGGTGGTCGGGGAAGAGGTAGATGTCACCTTGTCTACGGCCAGCACGGTGTTGCAGACTGCTCGCGTGGTGGTGACCAATGAGGCTGTTTTGGGTAAGAAAATTCGCGACTTAAACCTGAAACAGAAATATGACGTGGCAATCACTCGATTAAACCGTGCCGGGATTGAGTTAGTCGCCAGTAACAATGCCAGCCTGCAATTTGGTGACATTCTTAATCTGGTAGGGCGTCCGGAATCTATTGAAGCCGTTTCTGCTGTCGTAGGTAATGCGCAACAAAAACTACAGCAAGTTCAAATGCTTCCTGTCTTTATTGGCGTCGGTCTGGGAGTGTTGTTAGGGTCAATCCCACTGTTTATTCCGGGGTTTCCGGCGGCACTGCGTTTGGGGTTGGCGGGTGGCCCGCTAGTGGTCGCACTTATCCTTGGGCGTATTGGTAGCATCGGCAAGCTATATTGGTTTATGCCGCCGAGTGCCAACCTGGCCTTGCGTGAACTGGGGATTGTGCTGTTCTTGTCGGTGGTTGGGCTAAAGTCTGGCGGTGATTTCATCAATACGCTGGTCAATGGTGATGGGCTGGCGTGGATTGGCTACGGGGCGATGATCACCGGGATACCGCTACTGACCGTGGGCATTCTGGCGCGCATGCTGGCTAAGATGAACTATCTGACACTGTGCGGCATGTTAGCCGGTTCAATGACTGATCCACCGGCATTGGCCTTTGCCAATGGTTTGCACCCCACCAGCGGCGCAGCGGCACTGTCTTATGCGACTGTTTATCCGTTGGCGATGTTCTTACGAATCATGTCGCCGCAGATACTTGCCGTGCTGTTCTGGACACTATAGCGGGTAGTTTGGTCGGCAGCTATGGCAATGACTAAGTGGAAAGGATAGGCCGAAGAGTAAAGCGTCCGCGCCAGGGAAGGCGCGGCTCGAGCCCCCAGGGACGGGTTTACGGCGTCTTTACGATCGGCCTGTTCTCTCCACTCTTTACTCTGTTATTGAAGCTAAGAATGGCTGTTTTACTGCGCTTCCTGATACGCCAACTCAATTTCTTCGGCCAGAATCGCCACACCCTTTTCGATATCTTCCGGTGCCGGGACATAATTCATCCGCATGCACTGATGAGTATGCGGCCAGTCATATTCCAGACCGGGGAAGAAGTAGTGGCCAGGTACCATCAACACACCGCGTTTTTTCAGGCGTTGATACAACAGTTCAGTGCTGATCGGCAAATCTTTAAACCACAGCCAGAGGAATATCGCCCCTTCCGGCTTGTGGATCAGGCAGCGTTCAGGCGGTAAGTATTTGCGCAGAATAGCAATAGTTTGCTGTACCCGTTCAAAATAGAATGGCCGGATGACCTCGTTGGATAAACGCAATAGATCACCACGCTCAATCATTTCGGCGGCAATCGCTGGCCCTAAACTTCCCGGTGACAAACTGATAATGCCATTCATGTTAGTGATGGCTGAAATGACTTTCTCATCAGCAATCACTATCCCACAGCGTGAACCGGGAAGACCCAGTTTCGACAAGCTCATGCACAGAATGATATTCGGGTTCCACAGCGGTGTGGCGTCAGTAAAGATAATGCCAGGGAAGGGCACGCCATAAGCATTATCAATCAATAACGGAATACCACGTTGCTGGGCAATAGCATCCAGCCGAATCAACTCTTCGTCAGTAATCACATTGCCAGTCGGGTTGGTGGGCCGTGAGACGCAAATCAGGCCTATATCATCGGTAATATTGAGGTGTTCAAAATCGACGTGATATTTGAATTGCCCTTCTGGCAATAGCTCAATATTGGGTTTGGCAGAGACAAACAAATCTTCGTCGAGGCCCGCATCGGCATAACCGAGATACTCCGGTGCCAGCGGGAATAATACCCGCCGACGGTTGCCATCGGCATAGCGGCCAGCGAATAAATTAAATAAGTAGAAAAACGCGCTTTGACTGCCATTTGTTAGTGCAATGTTCTGTGGCTCAATTTGCCAACCCAACTCATCGCGCAGCATTTTTGCCAGTGCTTTTAGCAGCAGGTCTTTCCCTTGTGGCCCGTCATAATTGCACAACGCCTCGGTCAATTGCCCGCGTTCCAGCATTTCCTGACAAAGTTGTTGGAAATAAGCATCCATCTCGGGAATATGCGCCGGATTACCCCCGCCAAGCATGATAGAACCCGGAGTTCTCAGGCCGTCATTGAGGTCGTCCATCAGTCTGGTGATACCCGCGTAGCGGGTGAATTTGTCGCCGAAAAGTGAAAACTTCATAAATGAAAATTTATTGTTATCCGTAAGTGAACAGCTACCATACTCGCAGATAAAAGCGGACGCAATGCGGAAAGAATTCTTCCTGCCACGCGAAAATATCGGCAGGAAGTGTTATTGCAAAATAATAAACTGGTTTACTCTTTTTTGTCCCCGACCCAAACTACTAATACTTTATCGCTCTGATGTTGGCGGCTAAAAGCATAGTAATCAGCGGTTTGTTGCGACAGCTGCACGCCTGCACCAATCGCTGGGTGACGGGCGCGGAACTGACTGATTTTTTGCCAGTGCGCCAACAGCGCGCCTTTTTCTCCGGTCAGTTCATTCCAGTTCATATCCGAGCGGGTTCCTTGCAATGGATCTGACCCGGTAGGGCCGAACTCTCGTCCACTTTCATCGCCATAGAAGATTTGCACTGCCCCCGGAGCCAGCAGCAGCAGATCACCCGCACGTTGCTGTTTCACCAAGGATTGTTGTGCGTCATCTTTAAAAAACAGCCGGGTATCATGAGATGAAATATAACTCAACACATTGAAACCTTGCAGTTTATCCGCCATTTGTTGATAAGTGCCGTCAATGGATGAGAAACAGGCCAGTGCTTGTTTGGCTTGATCCTGAAAATCAAAATTAATCATGGCATCAAAGCCGTTTTGGTAATAATCGCTCTTCATCACGCCGTGACCCCAGGCTTCCCCGGTCATCCAGAAGGGTAAGTTATCCAGCGCCTGATCCGGGTGAGCGGCTTTCCACTCAGCCAGAGCTGCAGTGCTTTGCTGCTTAAGTTGTTGCCAGGCGGGCTTCTCGACATGCTTGGCGGTATCAACACGAAAACCGTCGATACCATAATCGCGAACCCATTGACTCAACCAATGCGTGAGGTAATCACGCGGAGTGGCTCCGGCTATTTCTCGTGCTGCGGTATCGGGTTTATGGCGATAAAACACCGGCAAACCGCTGGGTTGGGTAGATTCGGTTTTAATGTCCGGCAGGAAAGCCAGCGACATGGTCAGATCGTCATAGCCTGGGGAATCATAATCACCAATATCGGTGCGGATCCATTTCTTACCCCACCAATTATCCCATGCGGCTTTATCACTAAAGTTGATGTAATCATTAAAACTATGCCAGGTTTGCCCCTTACCTGGCGTCCAGTCTGTCCAGTTTTTACCCAGTGTTTTTTCCAACTGATCGCCTTGCAAATACAGCGCGCCGAACTGGTAGCTCTGCATATCTGCCAGAGTGGCGTATCCCACATGATTCATAACTACATCAAATAGAATGCGGATACCGCGCTTATGGGCTTGCTCAACCAGTTTATGCAAATCCTGTTCGGTGCCCATGTTGGCATCCAGCCGAGACCAATCCAGGCCGTAATAGCCATGATAGGCGTAATGCGGGAAGTCACCTTTGGTTCCGCCCCCGACCCAGCCGTGAATTTGCTCCAGTGGAGAAGTTATCCACAACGCATTGACCCCAAGCTGTTGCAGATAATCAAGTTTTTCGGTTAGGCCAGCCAGGTCACCACCGTGGAAAGTACCGATTTCCTGCATGCCATCGCTGTGGCGACTGTAGCTGTGATCATTGTCTGGGTTGCCGTTTTTAAAACGATCTGTCAGAGCAAAATAAACCGTGGCATTTTGCCAACTAAAAGGCGCCGCATGCTGGGTTTGTGCTGACTCTAGCAGCAATAATCCGCCACTCTCAGGGCTGGGTTGCAGTGTGATTTTACCGAGGGAAACTTTTGCTGTTTGGCCAGAATAGAAATCCCGCACCATTTCGCCTTCAGTGAAGGTCTTGCTGACATCAATCGTCACCGGCTTTCCATCCCAGCGCTGACAACTGTGAGCCACGACTTTGACGGTTTCCGCCACCGGTTCTTTGATACTCAAGGTAAGTGTTGGCGTGCCGCTGCGGGTATCAATACGCACCTGATACTGGCCATCGCGGAACAGCTTCCACTGGATATCAGCCTGATTCTGGCAGGGTTGCAGCGAAAATGTCTGATTCAGTTTCACCGGCCCGGTTGGCTGCCAGCATTGCTTATCTTGATAAAATTTAAGGAGATACTCACCTTTGGTGAGCGCGCTGCTACTCAGGAAAATACCGCTATCTTGTTCAGTAAACGCCGGGAAATGCTGAAGTGACCAGTTCGCCATGGCTGCTGGCGACAAAACCAGTAGCAAAGCGAGCGTGAGATGTTTCATAACGCGTCTTCCTTGGGTCTGAGAAACGTATAAAGTTTTATGAATATCAGAGTGCCAGACGGCGAAGAAATAGCCTCATCCCTGAGCAGTTTTTATAGGGAGGAGGGCAGCGGATGAGGGGGATTTGGCCTGCTAACAGGCCCGTAGAATAAATTATGCTTGCTGCAATACCTGCGGGTTGACGCAGTTTTCTGTGACGGTGCCTGTCAGTGCCGCAATCAGGTTATCCACCGCGCAGGCCGCCATGTTGTAGCGGGTTTCATGGGTGGCGGAACCAATATGTGGCACAGCAACCACATTCGGTAATTTGAGCAATGGCGAATCCACTGGTAGTGGCTCTTGTTCAAAAACATCCAGCCCGGCAGCATGAATAGTGCCATCTTGCAGCGCAGCAACCAGTGCCTGCTCATCCACCACCGGCCCACGACCCGCATTGATCAAGATGGCGCTGGATTTCATTTTAGCCAGTTGTTCGCGGCCAATCATATGGTAAGTCTGTTCGGTCATCGGCAAAGTGATGCAGAGGAAATCAACCTCAGCCAGCAAGGTATCGAGTGAGCAGCGGCGAGCACCAAAGCACTTTTCAGCTTCTTCATGTGGGCGGCGGCTGGTATACAGCACCGGCATGCTGAAACCAAAGTGTGCTCGTTGAGCTAGCGCCATACCAATTCGGCCCATGCCGAGAATACCGATGGTTTTGTGGTGAACATCGACACCAAACCAATCATCACCGATGCTGTCTTGCCACTCTCCGGCTTTCACGCGCTCAGCCAGTTCTACCACCCGCCGCGCACTGGATAGCACCAATGCCATCATAGTATCTGCCACGGTTTCGGTCAGAACAGTAGGGGTGTGCATTAAGGCTATTCCGCGCTGGCTCAGCGCATCGACATCAAAATTGTCATAACCAACAGAAATGGTTGAAGCAGCTCGCAGCTTTGGTGCGCGTTCCAAGAACGCCTGATCAATTTTACCGCCAGAACCGATAAGCCCTTCAGCTTGTTGCAGAGCAGATAATAGTTCGGGCTGATTATCCGAAGATAAACCATCAAAACTGTTCACAGTAAAATATTGCTCTAAACGCTGATGCAGGTCAGCAGGAATACTTTTGTACAGCACGATAGATGGCTTCATCACAACCTCAATGACTTTGGGTAAATAGGATTAAGAATTAAGATTTAAAGCCAGAATAACAGCAACTACCGGTGCGGGATCAAGCGCTAATCAGACTCATAATGTTACGACTAATGAAAAGGCCAACCCGTCTGAGCAGGTTGGCACATCTGCTTTTATAAAGCTTCGTGGTTGGCAGCGCTGTTAACCGGTAGGGGCTGGGAGCGAATGGCCGCGCAACGTAGCGCAGTAATGATCGCCAGTGCCGGGGCAATGGTATACAGAGTAAATAGCCAGTGAGCAGTGTTTTCGGCACCCGCGACACCACCGGGAGCATTAAGGCCGGAAAGGTTCGCTACCATACCGGCTATCGCAGCCCCGACGGCGGTGGCAAACATCTGTACCGTAGTAATTGAGGCTCCGGCGATATCTTTATCTTCTTCCGCTGCCACTTGCAGAATGCGGGTCAGCAAGTGTGGCCAGCCAAAGCCGATACCGAAACCCACTAATGTTAGCGCAATGGCGATAGGGGCCATCTGCTGCCAACTGCCCAGTGAACTTACTGGCATCAGGATGGCGAGCGCAATGATTCCCACCAGCACAATAATTGGGCCACTAATAATAGCCCAACGAATACCTGACTTTTTCCAGCCAGCACTCATCACTTCAGAGATTGTCCAGCCCGCAGCCATAGTGGCGGCGATATAGCCAGAAATCAGTGGCGACTGTCCGTGTATGGTTTGTAGGAAATAAGGGACAAAAATCTCACAAGTAATGCCGATCGCCAGTAAAGAGATGGTGATATAGAGTGCGGCCAGGGGTGAGTTAAGGCGCAGCGCTCCTTTTGGCAGTAAACGCGAGGTGGCTCGGGATTCTATACGCAATAGCAGCACCAACAGCAATACTGCTAACACCATACCCACCAGATTCGTCATGCCACTGCTGGCAATACTGCTGGCGGAAATGGTCAGGACAATTGCGGTTAATAGCACCAGTTGGGTGACCGGTAATGCTGAGGTGACTGCGGTGCTGGATCTTCCTTTCGGCAGGATGCGCCAGGTAAAAATAGCATAAATCAGTGTCACCGGCAGTAACGTCCAGAAAGCAAAACGCCAGGCGTTCATTTCTGCAAATATCCCGCCAATTGCCGGGCCAATCAGTGTTGCCACCCCCCACATTCCTGAAATGAGCGCCATCGCCCTTGGCCATAATGATTGCGGAAACACCAAGTTAATCATGGCGTAAGAGAGTGCGAACAGAAAACCACCCCCCAAACCTTGCACGGTTCGGCCAACCAGCATCAGCGGCATATTCGGTGCCATTGCGCATAAGGCACTGCCTAACATAAAGGTTAGTGAGGCAAACAAATAGGCGCTGCGTGCACCATAACCACTGAGCAAGCGGGCAGATAATGCGGAACCGAGGATCGACGCGGTGACAAACAGAGTGGTATTCCAGGCGTATAAATTCAGGCCATTAATCTCCAGCACCACCGACGGTAAAATAGTGGTGGCGATATAGATATTGATGGCATGTAACACCACCCCACCCGACAGCGCTATGGCAAAAGCCGCATTTTTGCCGGAGAACAAATCACTCCATCGGCTTGCATCATTTATTATCACGTTATTCATCCTGCCAGAAATCTGGTTATTGAGTTGGGCGAGTTGTTACGTTAAAGTTAAACAAGTAAACGCTTGGAATAAGGTAGGCCAGCGGCCAACAATAAGTCAAGCATATGCTTGTAAAATGTTATGCTAATAATCATCAGAATTAAAAGTGCATCAACGATACTGGGATAGATATGAACATCGACTATTCGACCAGTCAGCCGCAGTCTGTTGCTGAGCGCCTGCTGCTGTTGCTGAAGACGCGTGGCCCCTTGCAAGCGGCAGATGCGGGAAAAATACTCGGCACGACAGGGGAAGCCGCCCGCCAACAATTCGTAAAATTAGCCAAAGAGGGTTTAGTTGTGGCGGAGGCACAGACAAAAGGTGTCGGACGGCCTATCCAACTTTGGCGACTTACTGAAACAGGAAATGCCCGTTTTCCTGATGCTCACAGCGAGCTAACGGTTCAATTATTGCGAATGGTGCGCACAAAATTAGGCGAAGAAGCGCTTAATTTACTGATAGATAGTCGTGAGCAAGAAACGCGCGATCTGTATTGTCAGGCAATGGAAGGCGCACATAATATTGATGAACGGGTGGAGCGGCTGGTGGCTATTCGCTCTCAGGAAGGGTACATGGCGGAATGCCAGACTCAAGCCGATGGTTCAATATTGTTGATTGAAAATCATTGCCCGATTTGCGCCGCCGCCACCAGTTGCCAGGGTTTTTGTCGGGCAGAATTGTCGGTATTTCAGCAAGCTCTGGGAGTACCGGTTGAGCGGATTGAACATATTTTATCCGGCTCCCGGCGCTGTACTTATCGTATCAAGCTGGAATAATTATGATGATTGGATGTCTCCGGTTAGAGAATGTGCGGATAAAGCGCGAGGCGTTATCCGCAGAAAAACCATAACAATTACAGTGGGCTTAAGGTGATTTCAACCCGACGGTTCTGCGCCTTACCGGCGGCGGTGCTGTTGCTTGCCACCGGATTATCCGGCCCTGCACCGCTGGTACGGATACGGTTCGCCGCCACACCCTGCACGATCAGTGCGCTTCCCACACTGTCGGCACGTTGTTGTGAAAGCGTCATGTTATGCGCTCTGGCACCCGTGCTGTCGGTGTAGCCGGTCACATTGACGGCGGTTTTATCGTACTCTTTCAATACCATAGCCACGCCGGTCAAGGTATTGGCTCCAGCGGGTTTGAGGTTGCTGCTGTCAGTATCAAATGTGACATTGTTGGGCATATTCAACACGATATTATCGCCCTGACGGGTCACGCTAACACCTGTGCCACTCATTTTTTCACGCAGTTTGGCTTCCTGCACATCCATGTAGTAGCCTGCACCGCCACCCAACGCGGCCCCCGCTGCGGCACCAATTAACGCCCCTTTGCCCCGATCATGTTTGGATGATGACAACATACCAATCCCTGCGCCTAACACCGCCCCGATGCCTGCCCCATAACCTGATTTACCCGCTTGTGATTCGCCGGTATAGGGATTGGTGGTACAAGCGGAAAGTGTCAGTGCGACAGAAACGGCGGCCACCGTGGCCAGAATGCGTTTTTTCATTGATTTTACCTTAAATGGCATTCTATTTCGGCGAAAAATAGATAATGTCGCCCAATAGCGGATTAATAAGTCATCTACCAGCATTCAGTTCAGTTGCTGGCATTTATCGGCCATCGTTATCCGGTAAAATAGGGGCGAATACCATTGAGAAAACTCTCATAGTGTTATGTAGTTAGCGTAAATGCTGGGTTTATCGACGAAAAAAGCACAGAACGGCGCTTTTCGACGGGCGTGCTCCCACCGCTCGTGACCTGTGGATGTTTAAAACTCATCATGATGAAAGCCAAGCTTTGTGCTTACCCGTGCCGCTGGTTGAGAAATAGCGCGAAAACGTAGTGTTTTCACTCCCCTTTGTTGCAGATATTGGGCTATCCCCTGTACTGCTGCGCGGCCCGCTCCGCGCACGCTCTCCTCATCTTCTGGCATCAGCACATAGTTCGGATCAGTGACAAAAAATTCAATATAGTAGTTTTCATCGCTGTTTTCGAAAGACTCATCTCTCCTGGCTGCCAGAAGGCTGACAATATCCCCTCCTAATCTTACCGCCACGTAGATATAGTCATTATCAGGCGCGAGCATTTCACTATACAGTGAGTAACTGTGTGCCCGACCAGCTTCGATAGTGCGGTCATGTTCCGACCAATATTCGTTAGTGATGTGGTAGTTGACGGGCGCCGCATTGTAAATATCGGACCAGGCGGCGAGTGCTGCTCGGGCATCGTCCATCAAAGGCTCATCAACTCCTGGCTGATCTGGGATAGTAGTATCAAGGATATCGACATCAAAATATAAATCTGGGTGGGTCACCCACTCGCCGTTTTCACGTACCCGTGCAACTGGTGGCTCGGTTGGATGATGATAAGAAGCCAATGCGAGTGAATAGGTTCCTAATGGCAAGCGCTGGGCAGCCGCGGGAGGTACCGCCGTGGTGGGGGTGTGCGCCCGATAGCGGGCGTAATTTAAACGCGTATATTCAAATGCCTGAGAAATTTGATGGATGGTCTCATCTTGCCCCTGACCACGTATCACTTCCCGAACCTCATTCACCAGGCGGCTTTCTGCTGCTGGATCGCTAGTTGCAAAGCCTGTCGTATCACTCTCATAGATTTGTGTTATTACCCGACGTAAAACATCCAGCGTCCAGTCGCGCATTGAGTCTCCGAATAGCAGAGTAAAATCTGCCAATACGCGTGATACCCACAGTGGGCAGTGCATATCTACATCACGGGGATAACGGCTTGCGAGGATATTATCTATCGAGGTTTTACAAAATTGTGCCGTGGCGGGCAGTGTGAGTGCCTGATTATGGAGCTGAGTTTGGATTTGAGTTAAGATCAGTGCCGCGCGACTATTATCGGGCGAATGAGGTTGTGGTTTAAGTAACGATGAATCACCTGCGACTAAGACTGACTTATCTTTATTGTCATTAGAAAACCAATGTTTTACTTTATTCCATAGCGCATCGCCCTGATTACACCGACTGTGAGTGACGTAATTATAAATCGCCAATGCGGGAATAAAGGTACAGCCTAATGTTCCGGCGGTATCGCGTTCGCTTCTGTGGTGTATCGACCGAATATCTTCAGCGCTGGCAGTCATCACTATTTGGTCAATGATAAGTGGTTGTTTGCCGGTATTATTAATAATGATAGCTGAGGTTTCGATTGGGCGATCAAAGGGGGCATTCGCCATCGTGATAGTGGGGGATAAGGCGATTTGTTCAGTGCCACGGCTTTCCATATAATCTACGGCAATATTATTGCTGTTGATATGGAATAACAGAGAGAATCGATTTGCATCGGGGTGAATACGAAATGCCAGCGGTTCATTATTCTGCGGATTAGTAAAGATGAACAGTTCTCGGTTAGAAAACCATATTAGTGGCCCTAAAGTTAATTCTGTCATAAAAACACTGTGGTCATTAATATCAAAACTTAATAAAACCTGTTTATTTGGATAGCCAGGATTACTCCATTGATGCGCAAAAATATCGGATAAAGGCAGTTGCATTCGTTTTAAAATGACACAACGTTCACTACACCCCTCAATCGGCGAATAAGCGACCTCAATACTGCTGATTGCATTATCCATATACAAATCAGCTAAAGCGCGCTGCCCGATTGATTCAGTTAAATTAAAATAAGGGGGGCTATAATCATCATTTTTATATATGGTAGCTAACATTCCGTCCGGAATATAAATTGATGAGGTGTTATCATTTCCTATCATGACATCGTCTTCGTTAAAAAGATCAGACTTCTCTTGGTTGGAAAAACATTTTGATTTACCCTGTAATTTATCTTCTGAATATAAGCATACCTTTGGTGATGTGGAAAAAAAATTCCCCATTACTTTGGAAGTTGCAGTGGTAGCGGTTATTATAAAAAATAATATTGTTAAAATCTTAATTATAAAATTCAGCTTCATAATTAACTCCTTTTTTATGAGGTGAATGTGTTAATAAAAATAGTGGCGTTAATTTAGTAATAAATATTCTCATCAACTATTTGAGAAAATATTAAAACTCATCATGCTGGAAACCGAGCTTTATTTTTACGCGAGCGGAGGGCTGTGAAATCACGGTAGAACGTAATTTATTTATCCCTTTTTCTTTGAGATAGCGAGCCAATTCATGCACGGCGGCGGTACCTGCCCCGCGTACATTGCCTTCCGCGATTGGCGTTAGCACAAAACGGGGATCGCTTACCGAAACATCAATATAGAACTCATCTGTAGCGTTCCCTCTGGCGGCTCCCAGCACACTAACAATCTCGTCCTCAAGCCGCACCACCACAAACAGATAGTCATTGGTGGTGTTTTCCAACTCGAGTAACAACGAGGTACTGGTGGTGCGTGCCGCGCTGATGGTGCGATCAAGGTCAGTGAGGGGATTGCCATGCGGGTCTGATTTTAACGGGGTGAAAAGGTAAGTATTAAACCAGCGAGCCATCACGGCATGAGCAAGGGTAATGGCCGATCGGTCAGTGGTGCTGGCATCAATGATCTCAACTGCAAAATGTAAGTCAGGTCTGGCTACCCATTCATTATTCTCACGAATGCGAACCGCCACTGGTTCAGCGGGGTAGTGATATGATTCCAGCGAGAGTGAATATTCCCCTAAGGGAAGACTTTGTGCGGCAACAGGGGATTCGGTAGCGCTGGGATTATGCTCGATATAATTAGCATAATTTAATTGGGTATACTGCAATGCACGGGTGATTTGCTGGATGGTTTCAGTCAATCCCAATCGTTGGATAATCGCGCGGACGCCACTGACCAGACTGCCCTCAGTGGCTTGATCACTACCCGCATAGCCGGTCGCCTGTTGTGCATCAATCCGCGTGACGACATCCTGTAGTTGTTCGGGCGTCCAGTCACGTAGGGAATGACCAAATAATGCTGTAAAGTCAGCGAGCACACGTGATACCCATTGTGGGCAATTATCATCGGGGCTGCGTGGATAGCGAGTAGCAAGAATATTATCTATTGAAGTTCTACAAAATCGTGCAGTGGCAGGTAAGGTCAGCGCCTGATGATGTAATTGCGTATTAATTTTGTTTAATGTCAACGTGAGTGGGGAGGCCTGGTTATCTTTATACTCGGGGAGAGCAGGCTGCGGTTTAAGTAATGGGGTGTTGCCGACTATCAATATCGCCTTGTTTTTATTATCATCTGAAAACCAATGTGATATCTGATGCCATAACTTATCCGCCTGATCACACCGGCTATGAGTAATGTAATTATAAATTGCCAATGCAGGGATGAAAGCACAACCTAATGTTCCTACAGTGTCTCGTTCAAATCTGCCATGATCGATATATTCAGTATCGTGAGATGTCTCTGTTTCACTTTGATATTTATCTTCAGGATATAAGTAAACTTTTTTACTTTTAATTTCATTAGCAAAAATAGACGGTGAAATAATGATTAAAAAAAAGAGCGATTTTTTATTGATAAACATCCTTATCATAATACCCCCTTGTTAATACCAGTTGATAAATTGGTATTGGGATAGGGTAATACTATTGTTTGCTCGCTACGCTTATTAAAATTCATCAGATGCAGGGGATAAAATAAGGAGCTAATTAAATAGGTGTTGCCAATGCAGAGTTAAAATAGTGCTTTTGGTCTCGGCGTTATACGCTTTCCCTATCAGGTTAAACCCCTGTTTACGGTAGAAGTGGTAGGCGCGCTGGTTTTGCTGATAGACCTCCAGCGTCAGAGCGCGGTAATGCTGCTGAACATGTTCCATCAATGCCTTAGCGATACCCTGCCCGTGAAAAGGTTGGGCGACAAACAATGCCCCCACCAGTTGTTCTTCCAGAATACTGATAAATCCTGCAATCGGATTCTCATCACCGATGGTTTTTGAGTGTAAATAGACCCAAGTGCGGGCTGCCGGCAGGTAAGTGTTTCGTACCAACGGGGCGCTCTCATGCCAATATTGTTCGGCAATAAAAGGATGCGCCGCAATCGTGCTGGTGAGCCACAATTGCATCATGGCATCGATATCGTCCGGTTGATACGCTCTAATCATTTTGCTGCATTATCCGGATGGCAGAAACAGCTCGCCAGATGATCGTTCACCAGGCCACTGGCCTGCATAAAGGCATAGCAAATAGTGGAGCCGATAAACTTAAAACCACGTTTTTTGAGTGCTTTAGACATCGCATCTGAGATTGGCGTCGTTGCCGGGCATTCCGCCAAACACCACCAATGGTTAATTTTTGGCTCACCATCGACGAAACCCCAGATAAAACGCGAAAAATCTTCGCCGTTGGCTTCCATTGCCAGATAGGCCTGCGCATTGGTAATAATCGCCTGAATTTTACCCCGATGGCGGATAATACCGCTATCCAGCACCAGCTTTTCAACCTCTTCTGGCCCCATTTTCGCCACACGAATCGGATCAAAGTTATGGAAGCATTTGCGATAGTGTTCGCGTTTTTTCAGCACGGTTATCCATGAAAGCCCAGCTTGTTGACCTTCGAGGCACAGCATTTCGAATAATGCCTGGCTGTCGGTACGTGGAATTCCCCATTCAGTATCGTGATAAGCGAGATACAGAGGATCAGTGGTCACCCAACCGCAGCGTTGTAGGCTCATTATTCGTCTTCCTTTATTGCCGATTTTAGTAGGGGATGATCGCTGTTCGTTGACTGATTAGCAACCTATCGACAGATTCTTTACCTTGGTGGGTATTGCGCAAAATTATCCGTTGGAATTCAATTAAAGGCTCATTTTATCGACAAATCTGCTTTGATTGTTGCATCTTACCGGATTCTGGCTGTATATCTTACGGTCAACGGGTATACTGACCCATTCCATTTTAATCCACTTGTATCGCGTGCGAATCCAACATGCAAAAGTTTGATACCAAGACCTTTCAGGGCCTGATCCTGACGTTACAGGACTATTGGGCGCGCCAAGGCTGCACCATTGTTCAACCACTGGACATGGAAGTCGGCGCGGGTACTTCCCACCCAATGACCTGTCTGCGCGCACTTGGCCCAGAGCCAATCGCTGCCGCTTATGTACAACCTTCACGCCGCCCGACCGATGGTCGCTACGGTGAGAACCCAAATCGCCTGCAACACTATTATCAGTTCCAGGTCATTATCAAACCTTCACCAGACAACATTCAGGAACTCTATTTAGGTTCATTGAAAGAGCTGGGTCTGGACCCGTTGATTCACGACATTCGCTTTGTCGAAGATAACTGGGAGAACCCAACGCTGGGTGCCTGGGGTCTGGGCTGGGAAGTGTGGCTAAACGGCATGGAAGTGACGCAGTTCACTTACTTCCAGCAAGTAGGCGGTTTGGAATGTAAACCGGTCACCGGCGAAATAACTTATGGCCTGGAACGTTTGGCAATGTATATCCAGGGCGTAGATAGCGTTTATGACCTGATTTGGTGTGACGGCCCACTGGGTACAACCACCTACGGTGATATTTATCATCAAAATGAAGTGGAGCAATCCACCTATAACTTTGAATACGCCGATGTGGACTTCCTGTTCTCCTGCTTTGAGCAATATGAGAAAGAAGCCCAGTCACTGCTGGCGCTGGAAGTCCCGCTGCCACTGCCGGCTTATGAACGTATTCTCAAAGCTGGCCACACGTTTAACCTGCTCGACGCCCGTAAAGCCATCTCGGTAACTGAGCGTCAGCGTTATATTCTGCGCATTCGTACGCTGACCAAAGCTGTCGCCGAGGCTTATTATGCTTCCCGCGAGGCATTGGGCTTCCCTATGTGCAAAAAGAATCAGAACTAAGAGGCTGTCATGACTCAACAGACTTTCCTGGTGGAAATCGGCACGGAAGAGTTGCCGCCGAAGGCTCTTCGTTCTCTGGCCGAATCTTTTGCCGCCAATTTTACGGCTGAACTCGATAACGCCAACTTGCCTCACGGCGAAGTTATTTGGTATGCCGCGCCGCGCCGTTTGGCGTTAAAAGTCACTAATTTAAGTGCGACTCAGGCTGATCGTGAAGTCGAAAAACGTGGCCCGGCAATCGCGCAAGCATTTGATGCTGAAGGTAAACCAAGCAAAGCGGCTGAGGGTTGGGCGCGCGGCTGTGGTATTACTGTTGATCAGGCGGAGCGCTTGGTTACCGATAAAGGCGAATGGCTGCTGTATCGCGCGCATGTCAAAGGTCAATCAGCGCAGTTGTTGCTGGCGGGGATGGTCAATACCGCACTGAGCAAACTGCCTATTCCTAAGCTGATGCGTTGGGGTGATAAAGACACCCAATTCGTTCGCCCGGTTCATACCGTGACTATGCTGTTAGGTTCCGAAGTCATTCCTGGCACGGTATTAGGTATCGATTCAGATCGTATTATTCGTGGTCACCGCTTTATGGGTGAACCTGAGTTTACGCTCGATAATGCCGATCAATACCCGCAAGTCTTGCAGGAACGCGGTAAAGTTATCGCTGATTATGAATTACGCAAAGCTATCATTAAGCGTGATGCAGAATTAGCCGCACAGAAGATTGGCGGTGTTGCTGATCTGAGTGAAAGTTTGCTGGAAGAAGTGGCGTCGCTGGTTGAATGGCCGGTGGTGTTGACCGCCAAATTTGAAGAGAAATTCCTGGCAGTTCCAGCGGAAGCACTGGTGTACACCATGAAGGGTGACCAGAAGTATTTCCCAGTTTATGACACTGCGGGTAACTTGCTGCCAAACTTCATTTTTGTTGCCAACATAGAATCGAAAGATCCTCAACAGATTATCTCGGGTAACGAGAAAGTGGTGCGCCCACGTCTGGCGGATGCCGAGTTCTTCTTTAAAACTGACCGTAAAAAACGCCTGGAAGATAATCTACCGCGTCTGGAAACCGTGCTGTTCCAACAGCAATTGGGTACCCTGCGCGATAAGACTGATCGTATTCAGGCGCTGGCCGGTTGGGTTGCAGCACAGATTGGTGCCGATGTTAACCACGCTACTCGCGCCGGTTTGCTGTCCAAGTGCGATCTGATGACCAATATGGTATTCGAATTCACCGATACTCAAGGTGTGATGGGGATGCACTATGCTCGTCACGACGGTGAAGCTGAAGACGTTGCAGTCGCACTGAATGAGCAGTATCAGCCACGTTTTGCCGGTGATGATTTACCGTCAAATCCGGTAGCTTGTGCATTGGCTATTGCCGATAAAATGGACACGTTGGCGGGTATTTTCGGTATCGGTCAACATCCGAAAGGCGATAAAGACCCATTTGCTCTGCGCCGTGCTGCACTAGGTGTATTGCGTATTATCGTTGAGAAGAATTTGCCGCTGGATCTGCAAACGCTGACCGAAGAGGCCGTGCGCCTGTATGGTAGCAAGCTGACCAACACCAAAGTGGTCGATGAAGTGATTGAGTTCATGCTGGGCCGCTTCCGTGCCTGGTATCAGGATGAAGGTCATAGCGTTGATACCATTCAGGCGGTATTGGCTCGCCGCCCAACCCGTCCAGCTGATTTTGATGCTCGGGTAAAAGCGGTAACTTATTTCCGCACATTGGACGCGGCTGCGGCACTGGCTGCGGCGAACAAACGTGTGTCGAATATTCTGGCGAAATCCACTGATAAGCTGAATGACCACGTTCGTGCTTCTGTGTTAAAAGAACCGGCAGAGTTGAAGCTGGCTACACATCTGGTGGTATTGCGCGATAAGCTCGAACCGGTGTTTGCGGCAGGTCAATACCAGGAAGCACTGGTTGAACTGGCGGCGCTGCGGGAAACTGTTGATGAGTTCTTTGAAAGCGTAATGGTGATGGATGAAGATGATGCCGTGCGGGTTAACCGACTGACATTGTTGAGTAAACTGCGTGAGTTGTTCTTGCAGGTTGCTGATATTTCTCTGTTGCAGTAATCCTGTTCTTGCTTGGCAATAGGGGAGCGCATATCGCTCCCCTTATCTATTCTTAATACTGGAGTTGGGTGATAAGAATAGGATGTTGTGAAAATAAGTACTTATCATAGGAGTAGTTTCACATGACTTTTGCACTGAATACGGCCCGATATTCACGTTGGTTAGCGCCATTGCTGGCGTTATTGGTAGTGTTCCAATTAACTGCCTGTGGGGATAAAGAACCAGAACAACGTAAGGCTTTTATTGATTATCTGCAAAACACGGTGATGCGCAGTGGGATGAAACTGCCAACGCTGAGTGAAGATCAAAAGCAGAAGTTTGGCCCTTATGTCAGCGATTATGCGATTTTAGTCACTTTTTCCCAGCAACTCAGTAAGTCTGTGGATGCCAGCCTGACGCCCGCTATCGCACAAATCAATGAGATTCGTGTCGCGCAGGATTACCTCAATAAACGTGATGCATTGCAGCAGTCAGCGGGTGCTTTAAATCTGTTAGTGCAGCAAATTCGCACCGCCAAAACACAGGCAGATAGCGCTGTGGCAGCATTGAAGCAGCCAGATGACCTGAAAGTGGTGTTTAATAAAGTCTTTGATAATGTGGTCACTCAGCCGACCAATGTGTTGATTCCGGCGGTTCCAGTGGTTTCTGCCTTTGTGCAGGATTTGGCCCAGGTTGGGGATTTCCTGCAACAGCAGGGGACTCAAGTCACTTTCAATAATGGTGGTGTTCAATTCCAAACTGCACAACAAGCGGCACAATATAACGCGATGATGGCTAATCTGGTCGCCAAGTATCCGGCGATGATGGCAGCACAGAAGAGTGTAATGAGTGTCATGCAGTGATTTGATGGGTTCGGTTGATGGTGACTCGATGATCAGTTCGGTTGTTATGGCTTCATGCTTCACCTAACCTCCGTTGAACCAACCGCCAAAGGGGTTACAAGCGCGTAACCCCCTTGGATCCCCTGCGCTAGCGCACGTATCGCTAGCCTGCTTCGCAGGTACCCTCGATTCATCTTTTCGCTGGCGGGACGGCTTTACGCGGGTCCCTCCGCGTGACGCCTAAATCCGCCGTCCATGGCGGATTTCCCTTGCTCCACTCTTCACTCGGCTGCTCAAATGTGCTTTTAAACATCAAAACCTAAAAACCATGGTTTTGATTTTCTCTTTTGACGTTGAGCGCAATCAGGAATATTACCGACAAAGACGATGGCCCGAGTGAGCCGCCATGGACGGCGGCGAAAAGCGCGCTGGAGCAGGAAGCGACTCGCGCTGGCTCGATAAGGCCAACGGCTGCCGGAGGGGACTGCGAATAGCAGTAATATTTCGCGCAAGCCGCAGGTGCAGGAGGGCCGGCCTGCCCTCCTGCTCGGTTGAGGCGGCAAAGCCAGCAATGAAAACAAATCGAATATCAACCGAAATCAGATCCGGCCGTGAGCAATGATGAACTCATATCAACCAAAACCTGATCCAATTGTGTGCCTCCTTCCTCCTGTTGTTTTATTACACATTTACCAGTCAGTGGTTCAATATCGATATATTGGGTGGGCGAATGTCTCATCCTGCTTCTGCGAGCAAAAATAACTTGTGATTAACATCACATTTTCAAAACAAATGACCACCATAAAAATGTGACTCGAGTCACTATAATGGTCGTTTTTAGCTTAAAAATTATCCCCCGTGGCTTTCTTACACTCTAATAGTGTGATCTTAATCACTAAATAAACCCCTGTAGTGGGTACTTTAGTGTGATTTATATCACATAAAATAGGTGAGCTACGCGTGAGTAAAAGAGCATGCTAGAGTTTGTTTTGCATACAGCGTGTTTGTATTCGATAACACCGGCGGGTTTTGCAGAACTGCCTCAACAAAACAATTATATCGCGCTCTTATTGTTAGCGCGTACCAATAGGGGTGTTTTATGTTTTCACCAGACGCAAAGGTCAGAATTCAAAATTTTGGCCGATTCCTCAGTAATATGGTTATGCCCAACATCGGCGCATTTATCGCCTGGGGTATTATCACCGCATTGTTTATTCCAACGGGTTGGTTGCCGAATGAGACGCTAGCCAAACTGGTTGGCCCGATGATCACCTACCTGCTGCCATTGCTGATCGGTTTTACCGGCGGCCGTTTGGTCGGGGGAGATCGTGGCGGCGTGGTCGGCGCTATCACTACTATGGGGGTTATCGTTGGTGCGGATATGCCAATGTTCCTCGGTGCAATGATTGTCGGCCCACTGGGTGGCTGGGCAATCAAACACTTTGACCGCTGGGTTGAAGGTAAAATCAAAAGCGGCTTTGAGATGCTGGTTAACAACTTCTCAGCCGGTATCATCGGTATGCTGTTGGCTATCTTGGCCTTCATGGCAATTGGCCCATTGGTAGAAGTGTTATCCCAAGTGTTGGCGAAAGGCGTGCATATCATGGTGCAGCTGAATCTGCTGCCACTAACGTCTATCTTCGTCGAACCGGCCAAAATCCTGTTCCTGAATAATGCGATTAACCACGGTATCTTCTCTCCTTTGGGTATCCAACAGGCGACTGAAACCGGTAAGTCTATCTTCTTCTTGATCGAAGCTAACCCAGGCCCAGGTATGGGTGTGTTGATGGCGTACATGTTCTTCGGCAGAGGTAACGCGAAGCAATCTGCTGGCGGCGCGGCTATCATCCACTTCTTCGGTGGTATCCACGAAATCTATTTCCCATACGTTCTGATGAACCCACGCTTATTGCTGGCGGTAATTCTGGGCGGTATGACAGGTGTGTTCACTCTGACTGTGTTGAACGGCGGTCTGGTATCACCTGCTTCTCCTGGTTCTATCCTGGCGGTATTGGCAATGACACCTAAAGGTGCTTACTTTGCCAACATTGCCGCGGTTGCTGCTGCATTTGCCGTGTCCTTCGTGGTCTCCGCCATCCTGCTGAAAACCTCTAAAGTCAAAGACGACGAAGAAGACAGCCTGGAAGATGCCACTCGTCGTATGCAAGACATGAAAGCACAATCTAAAGGCGCACAAGCAGCCAATGCAGCCGCTGCTGCGGGTGACTTGAGCACAGTGCGTAAAATCATCGTCGCTTGTGATGCCGGTATGGGTTCTAGTGCGATGGGTGCCGGTGTATTGCGTAAGAAAGTATTGGATGCCGGTTTGAAGCACATCTCTGTGACCAACTGCGCCATTAACAACTTGCCGGAAGATGTCGATTTGGTGATTACTCACCGTGATTTGACCGAGCGCGCCATGCGTCATGCGCCGCAGGCACAGCATATTTCGTTGACCAACTTCCTCGATAGTCAGTTGTATACCAATCTGACGGCTCGTCTGGTCGAAGCCAGCAGCAGTGCAGAAACTGTCCAGAAAGTGATTGAAAAACTGGATGATAGCTTTGAGCCATCTGAGGCCAATCTATTCAAACTGGGTGCGGAGAATGTCTTCCTGAACCAACATGCGACAACCAAAGAACAGGCTATCCGCTTTGCCGGTGAGCAGTTGGTGAAAGGCGGCTATGTTGAGCCTGAATATGTTGAAGCGATGCTGGAACGTGAGAAACTGACTTCCACTTATCTGGGTGAATCTATCGCCGTGCCACATGGCACCATTGAAGCTAAAGATCGTGTGCTGAAGACGGGTGTGGTGTTCTGCCAATACCCTGAAGGTGTGCGCTTTGGCGATGAAGAAGACGAAGTGGCTCGCTTGGTGATTGGTATTGCTGCCCGTAACAATGAGCACATTCATGTCATTACCAGCCTGACCAACGCGCTGGACGATGACTCTGTCATTGAGCGCTTAAGCAAAACGACCAGCGTAGAAGAAGTGTTGGATTTGCTCGGCGGTAAAAAGTAACCGCAACTCAATGAAGTATGACGAGCATAGGGCCGTTGGGAGAAAACGGCCCTATACAGCAAAAGGTAAAAAACATGAAAGCATTACATTTTGGCGCAGGTAATATTGGCCGGGGCTTCATTGGTAAACTGCTGGCTGATGCCGGAGCACAGCTTACTTTCGCCGATGTTAATCAGCCGCTATTGGATGAGCTGAATAAGCGTAAGAGTTATCAGGTTAATGTGGTGGGTGAGCAAGCACGAGTCGAAGAAGTGAAGAATGTTAGCGCCGTCAACAGTGGTAGCCCGGAAGTGGTGGAACTGATTGTACAAGCGGATATTGTCACCACCGCGGTTGGCCCACAAATTCTGGCCCGCATCGCAGGCACAGTGGCACAAGGTTTGGTTGCCCGCCATCAACAAGGTAATACCCGCCCACTGAATATTATTGCTTGTGAGAATATGGTGCGTGGCACCAGCCAGTTGAAACAGCATGTTTTTGCTGCCTTGCCAGAAAGTGAGCAGGCATGGGTTGAGCAACATGTTGGATTTGTTGATTCTGCGGTAGACCGCATTGTGCCACCATCAGAAGCAGGCAGTACTGATATTCTGGCTGTGACAGTAGAAACATTCAGCGAGTGGATTGTTGATGGCACCCAGTTTAAAGGGCTGCCACCGCAAATCGCGGGTATGGAATTGACTGACAATCTGATGGCTTTTGTGGAGCGTAAACTCTTCACTTTGAACACCGGGCACGCTATTACCGCTTATTTGGGCCAGCTTGCCGGTCACCAAACCATTCGTGATGCCATCCTTGATCCCGCGGTACGCCAGACAGTGAAAGGTGCGATGGAAGAGAGTGGTGCGGTGCTGATTAAGCGCTATGCGTTTGATCCACAGAAACACGCCGCTTATATCGAAAAAATTCTCTCCCGCTTTGAAAACCCTTATCTGCACGATGATGTTGAGCGTGTTGGCCGTCAGCCACTGCGTAAACTGAGTGCCGGTGACCGTTTGATCAAACCGCTGTTGGGGACTTTGGAATATCAGTTGCCACATAATAACCTGGTGACCGGTATTGCGGCTGCGATGAGCTACCGCAGTGAGCAAGACCCACAAGCACAAGAACTGGTTGAATTACTGGCTAAGTTAGGGCCGAAAGCCACGCTTGCTCAAATTTCCGGACTACCAGCTGATAGCGAGGTTGTGGAACAGGCGGTGAGTGTGTATAACGCCATGCAGGACAAGCTGGCATAACTACCAAGCTAGTTGTTGGGGATAAATATCGTGTCGGATTACGCGGTATTTATCCTTTGTTAGCCCGATAATCTGAAACCACCCCAGTGACAAACGATGATTGAAAAAACACAGGCATTTGAGAATCGGGTACTGGAACATCTGAACGCGGGGAAGACCGTTCGGAGTTTCTTGATGGCTGCTGTCGAATTATTGGCAGAAGCGTTAAACATTCTCGTGGTGCAGGTTTTTCGTAAAGATGACTATGCGGTGAAATATGCCGTAGAGCCATTACTGGTCGGGGATGGGCCGTTAGGTGAGTTATCCGTACGATTGAAGTTGGTTTATGCTTTGGGCGTTATCACCCGGCATGAATATGAAGATGCTGAGCTATTAATGGCGCTGCGTGAAGAGCTAAACCATGATGGCACCGAGTATCGCTTTACCGATGACGAAATCCTCGGGCCATTTGGTGAATTGCATTGTGTTGCTGAGCTGCCACCAGTACCAACATTCTTACGCCCAGATGAAGCCGATGCTTCGCTGATTGCCATGCAACGCCAGCGTTATCAGCAGATGGTGCGTTCTACTATGGTGCTATCGATTACTGAATTACTCTCCCGCATCAGTCAAAAACAAGTTTCAAAACTCTCGCCGCTTGGCCATGTTTAATGATTAAAGACACTGAGCCATTCTTCGATCAACAGCCATAATGCTGTTATTGCCATCAAGCCACCCATCACGCCATTAAATAACCGTAGCTTCCAATTGACGCGCAACGCATGGCGCAATTGATCCCCCATCACTGCCCAAACCGCCACACAGGGTAGATTCAATAAAGCAAAGCCGGTCATAATCAGCAGGGTATGGTTGAGCGTCGCCCCTTCGCGAGGGGTGAATAAGATGGCGACATTCATTGCCATCAACCAGGCTTTTGGATTTATGGCCTGAAATAATGCCCCTTGAATAAAGCCCATAGGTTGCTCACTATCCCTGGCGTTGGGGGTGCCGGAATTAAAAATCTTCCACGAGAGCCACAGTAAATAGCCACCGCCTAATGTCACCAAAGGCAGACGGACAACTCCCACCCAACTGAGGATAAATGCCAATAGCGTGGTCATTAATGCGCATTGCAGTGCACAACCAAAGGTAATCCCCAACATCATCGGGAAAGTTCGGCGTAAGCCAAAATTAACACCAGAAGCGGCTAACAACAGGTTGTTCGGGCCTGGAGTTATTGACATCACGGTGACGTAACTGATGAAAGCACTGTCCAACATGGGGGAGATCCTATTAATGTTATCAAGATATTCAGCATAAAGATCAATCCGTGATGGCGTCAGAAGCAGAAGTTATCTATTGTTATGGGTACAGTTTGCATGACACTAAACTGTACCCATTGATCCTGTGGAGAACTGTCACCATGTCCCTTGTTATGAACGAAATTCGCTACTTACAAGTGGCTGACAATCTGGCGCAAGCCATTAAGAATGGCAGTCTCCTGGCCGGTAGCCGACTGCCCTCGGTGCGGGGCTACGCGCAGAGCCATCAGGTCAGTATCAATACGGTAGTGGCTGCGTATCGCACGTTGGAAGACCGCGGCCTGATTGAAGCGCGCCCGCAGTCGGGTTTTTACGTCTGTAGCCCGTCAACCGCAGTGGTGCCAACGGCCACGGTCGGGAAACCAGTAGACGAAGTGCTGGATTTGATTGATACCGTCTTTGCCGCCCAGCAAAATCCGCGCTTTACCAATATCTCACTGGCCTGCCCGCAGACAGGTGATTTCTATCCCAGCGCCAAGTTGGGTCGTATCATGGCTTCCTTATTACGCCGCGAGCCGCAATTAATCAGTCAATATTCTTTGCCACCCGGCAGCCAGCGCCTGCGACAGCAAATCGCTCGCCGCGCCATGACCTTGGGAATGTTGGCTGATCCGGCTGATATCACCATTACGCATGGGTGCATGGAGGCGCTGCAATTGGCGCTACGGGTAACCACCAAACCCGGGGATTGTGTCGGACTGGAATCACCGACCTATTTCTATCTGATGCCATTGCTGGCAAGCCTCGGGTTGAAGGCAGTGGAGATTCCAACCGATCCGCAACAAGGTATCTCATTGGATGTACTGGAGTTGTTGCTTGAAGAAGAGCGACTGAATGCACTGATTGCTATGCCGACGGTGCAGAATCCTTTGGGTTATACCATGCCACTCGCCGCCAAAAAACGGTTGGCACAGCTGATGAACGATCACCAAGTGCCATTAATTGAAGATGGTTTGTATGCTGAAATTCAATTTGGTTCGACGTTATCTCCGGCTGTTAAAGCCTTTGATCGTGATGGCTGGGTGCTGTTTTGCTCCAGTTTTACCAAAACTCTGGCACCGGATTTCCGTATCGGCTGGATTGATGGCGGGCGCTTCGCCGAAGCACTGCACAAACTAAAAGCGGTATCGTCGATGGCGGAGCCGATGCTGCTATCGGAGACTTTGGCACTGTTCCTTGAGTCTGGCGGTTATGATCACCATCTGCGTAGCTTGCGCCGCCGTTATGCGCAGCAAGTGCAGCAAGCCCAACAACTGATAACCCGCAACTTCCCGCGCGGAACCACAGTGACACAACCGGCTGGCGGATTTGTTTTTTGGGTCGAATTCCCTGATAGCGTCGATACCGTGGCGCTGTTCCATCAATTGCTGCAAGAGCAGATTTGCCTGACGCCGGGGACACTTTATTCACCCAGTGGCCGCTATCGTCATGCATTTCGCCTATCCTGCTGTTATCCATTTAACAGCCGTTATACCGGCGCATTGGAGCGATTGGGGGCGGTTGCATGTGAAATGAGTGGCTTACCGGCCGGAATGCAGTGGCGGCCAGTTCAGGAGGCTGCTGCCGAAAGAGATGCATCCTGATACACTACCCATCTTGATGCACAATCAGTGCTATTCTATCTCCAACTTTAGCGAAATATCGTGCCCATTAGCGGCATGTACGGGCCAATACTATGAAAGAACATGCAGAAATCAAACGTCTAAGCGATATGCTGGATGCGCTGAATCACAAAGATCCAACTGTTATTCAGCAGGGTAATGTGGATTTAATCGCTCAGCATATGAAAGAAAAAGAGAAACTTGCGGCTGAAATCCAGCGCTTGAAAGAAGTTAGGGTTAAAAACCTGAGTGCTGAAGCCCAGAAGCTGGCTAAACTGCCCTTCAGCCGTGCCATCACCAAAAAAGAACAGGCTGATATGGGCACTTTGAAGAAAGCAGTGCGCGGTATTGTGGTAGTGCACCCAATGACCGCATTAGGCCGCGAGATGGGCCTGAAAGAAGTGACTGGTTACGCCAAAAAAGCGTTCTGATTGCGACTTTCAAAATAACCGGGTGGGTGGCATGGCCGCCGCCTGGTTTGTTTTCTAGCTCTGATGCTACTCTTGACATATGCTTGGCATATGCTAGTGTTTTCAATGACACAAGCATCAGGAGTAAAAATATGAGAACGGTATCTATTTTCAAAAATGGGCAGAATCGAGCAATTCGTTTGCCAAAAGATATGGATTTTGATGGCGTGACCGAGCTGGAAATACTCAGGGATGGTGATAGTATTATTCTACGACCCATACGCCCGACATGGGTATCATTCATGGATGAAGATAAGGCAGATGATGATTTTCTTGCCGAAAGACAGGATGTTATCGAAGAAGGACGCTTCGAGTTATGATCAAAAAATTATATATGCTTGATACGAATATTTGTTCTTTTATTATGCGAGAACGACCAGCAGAATTAATTATAAAATTACAACAGTGTATTGAGCATCAGAATAAAATAGTTGTTTCAGCAATTACATACTCAGAAATGCGGTTCGGCGCTATAGGTAAGAAAGCATCTCCAAAGCATAATTATTTAGTTGATGAATTTGTAAAAAGGTTAGATGCTATTTTACCGTGGGATGTCGCAGCTGTTGATGCCACGACTAATATTAAAGTTGAGCTGGCAAAGCAGGGGACACCAATTGGTGGAAATGATGCCGCAATAGCCGGGCATGCAGTTTCTGCTGGAGCAATATTAGTAACTAATAATATTAGAGAGTTTGAACGAGTTAAAAAACTACGAATTGAAGATTGGACTCAATAGCCACTATTTCGAATACAAACAGTTTAATACTATGGAGTCATATATTCAGAGCGCTAATTTCAATAGCCTATTTAATTAATTCTCTTTAGAAAGATCTTTAAGATAATTTGCCATCCTTGGCAATAGCGTATTTTTATCGTTTGATATTTAATCTATCAAGAGCCGCGCAACCGCCGATTAAAGTCTTCTATCTTTCCCTGCGAAATGCGGGTCAGCATGGTTTTGCTCCAACTGGCGGATAATCCAGATACTGACAACAAGCGGCGATACTGTTCTTCGTCAAACGGCATATGCCAGGCAATAGCAATGGCCTCCGATACACTGATATCACTGGTACGCGCTAATAGCTCCAGTGGATGACCGTCGCTGACTTTGCCGGGTGAAATCACCCGATACAACCAGCCGCAGTAGCCGGTTTGCTGCATCAACACCGACATATCTTCGATAGCAAAATGGAAGTTGAGTTTGTAGCAAGGTGAGCGCGGCTGTGTCACCTGAATGAGTGTTTCACCCCAGCGGTAAATATCCCCCATATAGACATTTTGTTCAGTCATGCCGAGGGTCGATATGTTCTCGCCGTAAGCCGGAGCGGAAAAAAACTCAGCCTGTTCAGGAAATTGTTGTCTCCAGTGAGCGTAATGCTCGCGTGGGTAGTGGCATAACGCCCGATCCGGGCCGCCGTGAAAGCGAGTTTCGGCTTGTTCATCCCCTTCCAGACCCAGAGAGGTGAGCATAATGCTGCCCTGCACCTGACGTTTGCCAATGGCACTTGGGGAACTGCCGCTGTAAGGCTCGATTTTACCGATATAAACCTGTGGATATTTCATCTGCTCTCCTTGCCTGCGTTCAGAAGGGAGATTCAGAATACCCTGCCTGACGGCAGGGCTCCATGGTTTAACGCAGAATCAGAAGGTTTCCCAGTTATCCTGCTGTTGGCTACGGTTCGTCTCTGGCGCTGGGCGTGGTGGGGTTGCCCGTGGCGTGGTAGTTTCGCTTTGAACAGATTCAGTTTCTGCTTCGGACAGGCGGAACACGGCAACAGCTTGTGCCAGTAAGATAGCTTGTTCTGCCAGTGAATCAGCGGCAGCGGCAGACTCTTCCACCAATGCGGCGTTCTGTTGAGTGGTGCTGTCCATTTCCGAGATAGCCTGACTGACTTGGGTGATACCCCGGCTTTGTTCATCTGAGGCAGAGGCAATTTCCGCCATGATATCGCGCACATGGGTCACTGAGCGGACAATATCTTCCATAGTTTGACCCGCATTTTGTACCAACGATGTACCGGCATTGACTTGAGACACCGACTCTCCAATCAACCCTTCAATTTCTTTTGCTGCCTGTGCACTGCGTTGTGCCAAATTACGTACTTCGCTCGCGACCACAGCAAAACCACGGCCTTGCTCACCGGCGCGCGCTGCTTCAACTGCGGCATTCAGCGCCAGAATATTAGTCTGGAAAGCAATACTGTTAATCACCGAGGTGATTTCAGAAATACGTTTAGAACTGCCAGAAATATCATTCATGGTGCGCACCACATCGTTAACCAGCTTGCCGCCTTGTTGCGCGGTTTGTGATGCTTCCGTCGCTAGCTGATTAGCATGGTGGGCATTATCAGCATTCTGTTTAACCGTGGCATTCAATTGCTCCATACTGGCGGCAGTTTCTTCTACCGCAGCTGCTTGTTGCTCTGTTCGGGATGATAAATCAGTATTGCCGGCGGCAATCTCGCCGGAGGCATGAGACACCTGGCTGACGCCAATGCGAATTTCGTCAATCATGGCACGCAGGTTTTCATTCATTCGGGCGACGGCATTCATCAGCAGGCCCAGTTCATCAGTACGATTGGAGGTGGTTGCTGCGGTTAAATCACCGGTGGCAATGCGCTCAGCCATCGCCAACGTGGTGCGCAGTGGCACAGTAATCTGGCGAGTCATGCGCCATGAAATCAGTAAACCCAATATCAGGGCCGCAATAGCTGCTATAGCTAGCTGCAATTGCGCATTATTGATTTCATCATGAGTGCCTTGCAGTTCTTGAGTGAACAAATGCGTTGCCAACTTATTTAATTCATTGGCATTTTCTTCCATCACTTTACCCACTTCCAGCTCTTGCTGATATGCCGGCAAATAGGCTAATACGTTGTCTTTATAGGCACTGAGACTGGAAATGACTGGAGCTAATAGTTTTTGCTGATCGGCTGATAGCACCGGCATAAAAGCATTCGCCGCGCTGTTGGCAATATTGATTGAGGTAATCAATGAAGACTCTGCATCCTGGTTGCGATCCAGTAATAAACCTCGCGCGTTATAGCGCACGGTCATTAACTTTTGGTTCATTTCCGCCAGCAGAATCTGGGTGTTGGTATCTGCACCCTCATTAAGCAAACTTTGCTGTAACTCATTGAGGTTCTTCTGAGTTTCAGAGATGTTCCAACTTTTGCGTACATCGTCCTTATGAGCCACCGCATTAACAAAATTGCTTTGTTGTTGTAGATATTCGTCTACCACATCGGCAATGCTACTGATTGTCTTGCGGTTGTTTTCCGACCAGCTAAGGCTTTCGCTTTGGGTTAATAGATTTTTTATATTATTGATATGTTGAGAGTTTTCTTTAATGTACTTCAGGTCATAGGTACGTTCATATAACGCACGGTTATATTTCGCCTGATTAGCCTCATCATTAATTTTGTAGCTCAAATCGACTTTATAAGCATGTTCTTCAATGACGGAGAAATGATATGCGGTGGTACCAGCGATGATCCCAACCAATAACAACATCAGGAAAAAGCTTAACCCCAGCTTTTTACCGACTTTCACGTTTTCAAAGTTACCAAAAACTTTGCTAAATGCTGCCATGTTCTTCTCCGTTATGCGGTGTTTTTGCTGCAAATCAATCAGCGTAGGTGAGTTTGGGGAGGTCTAATTATTAGAGGATTTCGGGGAACTGGCAGTATGTGGGGCAGCCTTGGCAAGAGTGCTTTTCCCAAACGCAATGACTTCTACATTCATAGATTTCTTCCATGAATACCAGTGACCTTCTTGTACATTCTATCGGCAGGAATTGGCTAAACTTTAACAATAAAAATGCCAGTAAGTAGCAATAAAAAATGCCAGCAAGAGGGCCTTGCTGGCATATATCTTTCGAACTTGAAGCTATGGGGTATAGCTGCTCTCGTTACTTAGCTTGAGCGAAACGCGCGGCTGCTTCGTCCCAGTTAACCACGTTCCAGAATGCTTTGATGTAGTCTGGGCGGCGGTTTTGGAATTTCAGGTAGTAAGCGTGTTCCCACACATCCAGGCCCACAATCGGGAAACCTGATGCGCCAGAAACAGCTTCACCCATCAGCGGGCTGTCTTGGTTAGCAGTCGAAACAACAGCCAGTTTGCCGTCGTCTTTCAGTACCAGCCAGGCCCAGCCTGAACCGAAACGCGTTGCCGCAGCTTGTTCAAATTTTTCTTTGAAGCTGTCAACGCTGCCGAAGTCGCGTTCGATAGCGGCTTTCAGGTCACCGGTCAGAGTGGTGCCCAGTTTCAGGCCTTTCCAGAACAGGCTGTGGTTAGCGTGACCGCCGGCGTTATTACGCATAAAGGTGCGTTTTTCAGCTGGAACTTTGTCCAGATCTTTGATCAGATCTTCAACACTGAATTTAGCCAGCTCAGGGAAGCTCTCCAACACCGTGTTTGCATTGTTAACATAGGTTTGGTGGTGTTTGGTGTGATGGATTTCCATCGTCTGCTTATCGAAGTGTGGTTCCAGGGCGTCATAAGCATAAGGCAGGGATGGCAGTGAGTAACTCATAATCATCGTCTCCGTAGGTGTAGGGCGGCACAAAAAAAGTAAGCACCGCGTAAGCATTCGGATCATTATAGTTAATTAAATGATATTGAAAATGATTATCAATGCCGTACTTATTGTGTGGTCTTTTTATTCCTGAATCCGATTTGGGTGGGTATACACCGTTGCCCGGCTGGGTTTACTGAAACCAACCAAGGTGAGATTACAACGCTCGGCGACTTCAACTGCTAAGGTTGTTGCAGCTGAAACAGCAAATAAAATCTCGGCTCCACACATAGCCGCTTTCTGTACCATCTCATAACTGGCACGGCTGGAAACCAGCACCGCGCCTTGCTGCCACGGCTGTTTAGCTCGAATCCCAAGTAGTTTATCCAGTGCCACATGACGACCCACATCTTCACAGCCACCTAATAATTCGCCTTGAGGATTAATCCAGGCGGCAGCATGGGTACAACCGGTCAGTTGACCCACCGTTTGCACTTGTTTGAGCTGTGTGAGTGCGTGGTCTAAGTGGTTAAGGTCAAAGGTTTGTGTGAATGGCAGGGGGGCGATTGGGCGGAAAATATCGTCCAGTTGTTCGATACCACAAACTCCACACCCCGTGCGGCCAGCCATCGCTCGGCGGCGTTCTTTTAAACCGGCAAAACGGCGGCTGGAGAGTTCAATGTTAACTTCTATGCCATTACAGCCGGGTGTGACATCAATGGCATAGATTTCTTGTGGCGCGGTAATAATGCCTTCTGACAACGAAAACCCCAGCGCGAAAGCCTCTAAATCCTTAGGGGTCGCCATCATCACCACATGAGAAATGCCGTTGTATACCAGAGCTACCGGCACTTCTTCTGCCAGCCAATCCAATTGCGGTTCTGCCATTTGATGGCGCTGTAGCACGTTAAGTTGCCTGGCACCGCAAATTTCGGTGGAGAGGTCAATATCTGAAGGTTTGATCTGGCTCACTATGCGGCCCTGAAAGTTATAACCCATAATCACAATGTGGTAACATTCACATTAAGAATGGTATGGGTATAATTTCATTTATATAGAAATGTATCCCACACCGATAAAGGTGATATTGCGTCAGCGATTTTAGCGCTTCTGGTTTTGTTGAGGGAAGTGAGAACTGAATTTTAAATCTAAACATTGTGACAATCGTGAGATGAAGGAGAGACCCATGCAGGTCAGCAGAAGGCAGTTCTTTAAGATCTGCGCTGGCGGTATGGCAGGAACCACGGTCGCGGCACTCGGCTTTATGCCGTCGGTGGCGCTGGCGGAAACGCGCAATTATAAGTTGCTGCGCGCCCGTGAAACGCGGAATACCTGCACATATTGCTCCGTCGGTTGCGGGCTTTTGATGTATAGCCTCGGCGATGGTGCTAAAAACGCCAAAGAGAGTATTTTCCACATTGAAGGGGACCCGGATCATCCGGTCAACCGTGGTGCGCTGTGCCCTAAAGGTGCGGGGCTGGTGGATTTTATTCACAGCGAAAGCCGCTTGAAATACCCAGAATATCGCGCACCAGGTTCAGACAAATGGCAGCGAATCACTTGGAATGATGCATTTGACCGCATTGCCAAGCTGATGAAAGAAGACCGGGACGCTAATTTCATTAAGACCAACGATGCGGGCGTGACCGTCAACCGTTGGCTGAGTACCGGTATGCTGTGTGCTTCTGCATCCAGTAATGAGACGGGTTATCTGACCCAGAAATTTAGTCGCGCTCTCGGCATGCTTGCCGTAGACAACCAAGCACGTGTCTGACACGGACCAACGGTAGCAAGTCTTGCTCCAACATTTGGTCGCGGTGCGATGACCAACCACTGGGTTGACATCAAGAACGCAGACTTAATTATCGTCATGGGCGGTAATGCGGCAGAAGCGCATCCGGTGGGGTTCCGCTGGGCGATGGAAGCCAAAATCCACAACAATGCCAAGTTGCTGGTGATAGACCCACGCTTTACCCGTACTGCATCGGTGGCTGACTTCTACACGCCAATCCGTTCCGGTAGCGATATTGCGTTCCTGTCCGGCGTGTTGTTGTATCTGATGACCAACAACAAAATTAACCGCGAATACGTCGAAGCTTATACCAACGCCAGCTTGCTGGTGCGGGAAGACTATACCTTTGATGAGGGTTTATTCAGTGGTTATGACGCTGAAAACCGCAAATACGATAAAACCACCTGGAATTACCAGCTGGATGAAAACGGCTTTGCCAAACGCGATGTCACATTACAAGACCCGCGCTGTGTGTGGAACTTGCTGAAAGAACACGTCAGCCGTTACACGCCAGAGGTGGTTTCCAACATCTGCGGTACGCCAAAAGAAGATTTCTTGCAGGTTTGCGAATATCTCGCCGAAACCAGTGCGTCCAATAAAACTGCCACGTTCCTGTATGCGCTGGGCTGGACACAGCACTCGGTTGGTGCGCAGAACATCCGTACTATGGCGATGATCCAGTTGCTGCTGGGCAATATGGGGATGGCAGGGGGCGGTATTAACGCCTTGCGCGGTCACTCTAATATTCAGGGCTTAACTGACCTGGGCTTGCTGTCACAAAGCTTGCCGGGCTACCTGAATTTGCCGTCAGAAAAGCAGCCGGATATTGATACGTACCTGAAGGCCAATACCCCGAAAACTTTGTTACCGGGCCAGGTTAACTACTGGAGTAATTACCCGAAATTCTTCGTCAGTCTGATGAAAAGTTTCTACGGTGATAAAGCCCAGAAAGAGAACGGCTGGGGCTACGACTGGTTACCTAAGTGGGATAAAGGCTACGACGTCTTGCAGTATTTCGAGATGATGTCGCAGGGCAAAGTGAATGGCTATATTTGCCAGGGCTTTAACCCGGTCGCGTCGTTCCCGAACAAAAACAAAGTAGTGGCATCACTGTCGAAACTGAAATTCTTGGTGACTATTGACCCGCTCAATACTGAAACCGCGAATTTCTGGCAAAACCACGGTGAATTTAATGATGTCGATCCATCGAAAATTCAAACCGAGGTATTCCGCTTGCCATCCAGTTGTTTTGCTGAAGAAAACGGTTCTATCGTTAACTCCAGCCGCTGGCTGCAATGGCACTGGAAAGGTGCTGATGCGCCGGGTGAAGCATTGAACGATGGCGCTATTTTGGCCGGTATCTTTAGTCGTCTGCGTGATATGTACCGCCGCGAAGGTGGTGCCGTGCCAGAACAGGTGCTCAATATGACCTGGGATTATTTGACGCCAGACAATCCAGAGCCAGAAGAAGTGGCACAAGAAAGCAATGGTAAAGCGCTGGCCGATATTACCGATGCCGATGGCAAAATTCTGGTCAAAAAAGGCGAGCAGCTCAGCACCTTTGCTCACCTGCGCGATGACGGCACCACTGCCAGTGGCTGTTGGATCTTTGCCGGTAGCTGGACACCAGCCGGTAACCAGATGGCACGGCGCGATAATGCTGATCCATCAGGTCTTGGCAATACCCTGGGCTGGGCATGGGCATGGCCGCTTAACCGCCGCATTCTGTACAACCGCGCGTCTGCTGATCCACAGGGTAAACCTTGGGATCCGAAACGCCAGTTACTGGAGTGGGATGGTGCCAAATGGGGCGGCGTCGATATTCCAGATTACAGCGCTGCCGCGCCGGGTAGTGATGTCGGGCCGTTCATTATGCAGCCTGAAGGCATGGGGCGTCTGTTTGCCATCGACAAAATGGCAGAAGGGCCATTCCCGGAACACTATGAGCCATTCGAAACGCCGCTGGGCACCAACCCACTGCATCCGAATGTGATATCCAACCCAGCTGCGCGCGTGTTTAAAGATGACCTGGCTGCAATGGGTTCTCATGAGCAGTTCCCGTATGTCGGCACCACTTATCGTCTGACAGAACATTTCCACTACTGGACTAAGCATGCGCTGCTCAATGCTATCGCTCAGCCAGAACAGTTTGTGGAAATTGGCGAAAAACTGGCGGCGAAAAAGGGCATTAAGCAGGGTGATACCGTGAAAGTCAGCTCCAACCGCGGCTACATTAAAGCCAAGGCAGTGGTGACCAAACGTATTCGTACCCTGAATGTTCATGGGCAGGAAGTTGACACTATTGGTATCCCGATCCACTGGGGTTACGAAGGGGTGGCGAAAAAAGGCTTTATTGCCAATACCCTGACACCGTTTGTCGGTGATGCTAATACGCAAACGCCAGAGTTTAAGGCGTTCCTGGTCAACGTGGAAAAGGTGTAACGGAGAGAACCTATGTCACTGCAAACTCAAGACATTATCCGGCGCTCTGGCACCAATTCCCTTACGCCGCCGCCACAGGATCGTAACCACCAGCAAGAGGTGGCCAAGCTTATCGACGTCACCACCTGTATCGGTTGCAAAGCCTGTCAGGTGGCCTGTTCGGAGTGGAACGACATTCGTGATGAAGTGGGCCATAACGTCGGGGTGTACGATAACCCCGCCGATTTGACCGCCAAGTCATGGACGGTAATGCGTTTTTCTGAAGTTGAAGACGAAGAGAGCGGCAAGCTGGAGTGGCTGATCCGTAAGGATGGCTGCATGCATTGTGCTGATCCGGGCTGTTTGAAAGCCTGTCCGTCAGAAGGCGCTATCATTCAGTATGCGAATGGTATTGTCGACTTCCAGTCAGAGCACTGTATCGGTTGTGGTTACTGCATCGCCGGTTGCCCGTTTGATGTTCCGCGCATGAACAAAGACGACAACCGGGTGTACAAATGTACTCTGTGCGTCGATCGCGTCGGTGTGGGTCAGGAACCTGCCTGTGTGAAAACCTGCCCGACCGGGGCGATTCACTTTGGTACCAAAGAAGCAATGAAAGAAGTGGCCGCAGGCCGGGTTAGCGAACTGAAAACGCGCGGCTTTGATAACGCCGGGTTATATGACCCAGCGGGTGTTGGGGGCACCCACGTGATGTATGTACTGCATCATGCGGATAAACCTCAGCTTTATCATGGTTTGCCGGAGAACCCGACCATCAGCCCGACGGTCACTTTCTGGAAAGGCATCTGGAAACCACTGGCCGCGATTGGCTTTGCCGCGACCTTTGCTGCCAGTATCTTCCACTACGTGGGTGTCGGCCCGAATCGGGTTGAAGAAGAAGAGGACGAAGACGATAAACCGGATTCCGCGCCTTCCGATACCGCAGCCAAGGCTCCTGAGCCTACCACCGCTGAACACTCAGATGACGGGGAGACGCGGAAATGAGAAAAGAAAAGCGTATCCAGCGCTACAGTGCGCCGGAGCGAATCAACCACTGGATAGTGGCTTTTTGTTTTATATTAGCTGCCATCAGTGGTCTGGGGTTCTTCTTCCCATCATTTAACTGGTTGATGAATATTTTTGGTACGCCGCAGTTGGCGCGCATCCTTCACCCCTTCGCCGGGGTGATTATGTTCGCTGCCTTCCTCATCATGTTTTTCCGTTACTGGAAACATAACTTGATCAACAAGGAAGACCTGGAGTGGGCTAAAAATATCCATAAAATTGCCATGAATGAGGAAGTGGGTGACACGGGGCGCTATAATTTTGGTCAGAAATGCGTATTCTGGGCTGCTATTATCAGCCTGGTGTTATTGCTGGCCAGTGGTGTGGTAATTTGGCGGCCTTATTTTGCGCCCTCTTTCCCGATCCCACTGATTCGTCTGGCGCTGTTGGTGCATTCGTTGGCCGCGGTAGGATTGATTATCGTGATTATGGTGCATATTTATGCCGCCTTGTGGGTGAAAGGCACCATTACCGCGATGGTAGAAGGTTGGGTACCCGCAGCATGGGCTAAAAAGCACCATCCACGTTGGTATCGCGAGGTCAATGCCAAAAGGCAGCTTCAGAACAAACAGGAAGAGAAACCCTGATGAGTATTCGCATTGTCCCTAAAGATCAATTAGGTAAACAGAGCGAAAAAGGTACAACGGCGGGGAATATCCCGCCGTTACTTTTCGCGAATTTAAAAAGCCTGTATACCCGGCGCACCGAACGTTTACAGCAGTTAGCGCTGGATAATCCACTGGCTGACTATCTCGATTTTGCCGCCAAAATTACCCAAGCGCAGCAAAAAGCACTGCATGACCACCCGCTGGTGTTGGATATGCAGGCTGAGTTGGCACAATCTGCGGCTAGTGGTAAACCGCCGCTAGATTTGAGTGTTTTTCCGCGCACGGATCACTGGCGCAAGCTGTTATCAGCATTGATTGCCGAGTTACGCCATGATGCACCCGACCATATCGTGGCGGTGCTGGATAATCTGGATAAGGCATCAGTACATGAGTTGGAATTGTACGCAGATGCACTGTTAAACCGCGAGTTTGCACAGATTGGCAGCGAAAAGGCGCCATTTATCTGGGCTGCGCTATCCTTGTATTGGGCGCAGATGGCGAGTCAAATTCCTGGCAAAGCGCGGGCCGAATATGGTGAACATCGCCAATTCTGCCCGGTGTGCGGCAGTATTCCGGTTTCCAGTGTGGTACATATCGGTACGCAAAACGGTTTACGTTATTTGCACTGCAACTTGTGTGAAAGTGAGTGGCATGTGGTGCGGATTAAATGCAGTAATTGCGAGCAGACCCGTGATTTGAACTACTGGTCGCTAGACACCGAATTAGCCGCCGTGAAAGCGGAAAGTTGTGGTGATTGTGGCACTTACCTGAAAATCTTATATCAGGAAAAAGACCCGCAGGTAGAAGCGGTGGCAGATGATTTGGCTTCGCTGATTCTTGATGCCAAGATGGAAGGCGAAGGGTTTGCCCGTAGCAGTATTAATCCCTTTTTGTTTCCCGGGGAATAACTTTTCCTTATTACCCCTGATTTGAGTGGCTATGAGCGCAGAACCCCATCATCTTTACAGTCAGTTACCCGCCATAGACAGCTTGCTGCGAGCGCCAGAAATGGCCCCTTTGCTGGATGAATATGGCGCAGCCTTGCTAACTGAAAACCTGCGTTTGATGCAGGCTGAAGCCCGTGAATATATCCGTCAATTCCATACATTGGCTGATTGGTGTGCGGACTGGCCTGCGGCTTTACGTCATCGACTGAACCAACGTCAACCCGCATTAAAACCCGTATTTAACCTCTCCGGCACCGTTTTACACACCAATCTAGGGCGAGCACCTTTAGCGGAATCCGCTATTGCTGCGGTAACTGATGCCATGCGCGGTGCGGTTACCCTCGAATATTCCCTGAGTGGTGCAGGTCGTGGCCATCGTGATCGCGCGGTAGCCGATTTACTCTGCGAACTGACTGGAGCGGAAGATGCCTGCATCGTTAATAATAATGCTGCTGCGGTATTTTTGATGCTGACTGTCATGGCTGCTGGGAAGCAGGTGGTGGTTTCTCGGGGTGAATTGGTGGAAATTGGCGGCGCTTTTCGTATCCCAGATGTGATGCGTCAGGCTGGCTGTGAGCTGGTTGAAGTCGGTACCACCAACCGCACTCATCTGAAAGATTACCGTCAGGCCATTAGCGAACATACTGGTTTGCTGATGAAAGTGCATACCAGCAATTACAGTATTGAGGGCTTTACGGCCTCGGTGGCGGAGCAGCAACTGGCTGCGTTGGGGCATGAATTTGCGATTCCGACCGCAACAGATTTGGGCAGTGGTTCGCTGGTGGATATGACCCGCTACGGCTTACCGGCGGAACCGATGCCGCAGCAGTTAATTGCAGCGGGCGTCGATTTGGTGACTTTTTCAGGGGATAAGCTGCTCGGCGGCCCGCAGGCAGGGATCATTCTCGGTAAAAAGCAGTGGATTGACCAATTGCAGCAACATCCGCTCAAGCGGGCGCTTCGCGCCGATAAAATGACTCTGGCTGCACTGGATGCGACCTTGCGCCTCTATCAGCAACCCGATCGTTTGACCAAATTGTTACCGACTATGCGGCTGCTAACGCGTTCGGCGCAAGACATTGCCGAGAGTGCGCAGCGGGTGCTGGCCGCCTTAAATAGCCGCTATGGCGCTGAGTTTACGCTGACGGTAGAGCCATGCTGGTCGCAGATTGGCAGTGGCTCATTACCTGTAGACCGGTTACCCAGTTGGGCCGTAACATTTACCCCTAAAGAGGGACGTGGAAGCGCTCTGGAGGCACTGACTGCGCGCTGGCGTGGATTGGCTAAACCCATCATTGGCCGCGTGGCTGATGGGCGTTTATGGTTGGACTTGCGCTGTTTGGAGGATGAGGCAGCGTTGCTCAGGGAGTTGGCACCATGATTATTGCAACCGCGGGTCATGTCGATCACGGTAAAACCACGCTGTTACAGGCGATTACTGGGGTTAATGCTGACCGCTTGCCGGAAGAAAAGCAGCGCGGGATGACCATTGATTTGGGTTATGCCTATTGGCCGCAATCAGATGGCAGCATTATTGGGTTTATTGATGTCCCCGGACATGAGAAATTTCTTGCCAATATGTTGGCTGGTGTCGGTGGTATCGACCATGCTTTGTTGGTGGTGGCCTGTGATGATGGCGTGATGGCACAAACCCGCGAGCATCTGGCCATCCTGCGGCTGACGGGCCGCCCGACATTGACGGTGGCGCTGACTAAATCCGATCGAGTGGATGACGAGCGTATTGCGCAAGTACGCCAGCAAGTGATGGCGGAGTTGTTAGCGCAAGGCTGGGAAATCGAGCAAGTTACTCTGTTTGTCACTGCGGCTACGGCCGATCTGGGCATCAGTGAATTGCGCGAGCATCTGACGCAATGCCAGCAGCAAGATGAAAATAATAACCGACTATCGCGGCGGTTTCGTCTGGCTATTGACCGCGCATTCAGTGTGAAAGGCGCAGGTTTAGTGGTCACGGGAACGGCGTTAGCGGGCAAAGTGGCGGTGGGTGATACCTTATGGCTTACGGGCAGCGATTGCTCAGTACGGGTGCGAGGTATACATGCTCAAAACCAGGATACCCAGCATGCACAGGCTGGGCAGCGCATTGCCCTGAATATTTCCGGCGATATTAGCAAACAACAGGTCAATCGTGGTGACTGGCTATTAGCGCAACAGCCAGCGGAACCCGTTGATAGAGTGTTGGTCGTCGTCGATGCAGATGAACCCATACAGCACTGGCAACCGCTGCATTTACATCATGCCGCCAGCCATATTACCGGGCGCTTTTCATTGCTTAACACCCCTCAACCGGAGGGCTGCCAATCCCCATTGATACTGGCCGAGCTACTGCTGGATAACCCCCTGTGGTTGGCTGAGAATGATCGTCTGATTCTGCGAGATATTGCCGCGAAAAAGACACTGGGTGGGGCGCGTGTTATTCATCTGGCGGTGCCAAAACGAGGGAAACGGCAACCGGCATTTTTGGCATGGTTAACCGCGTTAGCGCAAGCGAAGAGCGATCCTGAGGTGCTGGAGTTGCATTTGGCACAAGGGCCAATTTCTCTGCATAAATTCAGTTGGGCGCGTCAGCTTACCAACCATGATATGACAGCATTGCTGGCAGGTACTGATTGTGTGGTCGCCGGTGATATTGCTCTGTCCAGCCCTCATGCTCAGCAAGCTCAACAAACCTTATTGCATGTGTTATGTCTCTACCATCAGCAGCATAGTGATCAGCTAGGATTAGGGCGGGCGCGCTTGCGCCGCATGGCATTGCCGACATTGGATGAAGCATTGGTGTTTCGTTTAATTGATAATCTGCTGACACAAGGCGCGCTAAAAAATACCCGTGGCTGGTTGCATCTGCCTGATCATGGATTGGGATTTACCGCGCAAGAACAAGCACGATGGCAACAGGTTGCCCCCTATTTCTCTGACGATCCGTGGTGGGTTCGTGATTTAGCGGCGGAATTGGCAATGGATGAAAGTGAAATGCGCAGCTTGCTACGTAAAGCGGCACAACTGGGCTACATCACGGCAATTGTTCCCGACCGCTACTATCTGAGCCAACGTATTGAGCAGTTTGCTGATTTGATTCGTGAATTGGATGCCAGTCAAGGCAGTGCCAGCGCAGCTGATTTTCGTGACCGGTTAGGTATTGGCCGTAAGCTGGCAATTCAAATCCTTGAATTCTTTGACCGCAGCGGCTTCACTCGCCGTCGAGGTAATGACCATTTATTGCGCGACAGCGGGCTGTTTTCTTCTGTGAATTGAGCATCTGAGCGAGGCGTGTAATAAGTCTGTTTAATAGATATTAAAGTGACACGCCTCTTGCAAATTTACTCTGCAGCCAATGAATTGGGCTGGCGGCGAATAAAAATCATCACCAAGCCCAGCCACAGCAAGCCGCTGATGAGATTGAATAGATTGAAAATACCGCTGTTTCCCCACAGATAAGCCACTTTGGCAAATTCAATCCCCAAGGTGAAGACCATCATACTGATCATCCCCATGGCAGCTGACACCGTCCCTTTACTGATATCGCTGGAGAACAGCGTCAGTCGCACTAAACCGGCGTTCGCCAGTCCAATACCAAAGGCATAGAGGCTTAACCCGGCAGTCATCCACAAATAAGCATGGGATGAATAGAGGGTCGAGCCAGCGGCAATCATTAGGCCAATAATCATCGGGCCGGCACCGTAGCGGATAAGTTGCGGAACACTGGTTTTACCGCTCAATTTCGCTAATGTCAGGTTGCCGATAATCAGTGCGCCGAAAATGGGTACCTGCAAAATGCCATATTCCACGGTTGAGAGCTGCTCACCGCTGATCAGAATCACTGGGGACTGGGCAATCCAGGTCAGTAGAGGCAAGCTGGCGAAGCCCAATGCGAGGGAGCCGCACAGGAAACGGCGATTGGTCAGCACTTGTTTATAATCGTGCCACATCGCTCCTATCGACAGCTTCTCACCTTGGCGTGAGGCGGTTTCTGGCATCGCGCGCCACAGCCCCACAAATGAAATTGCGCCGAGCGCCGCAAATATCACAAACATGAACTGCCACGGGGCGACATGAATCAAGGCGGCACCCGCCAATGGGCCGAGTAACGGGGCAATTAGTGCCACATTCGCCATCAGTGCGGTGATTTTGATACAGACCGCTTCTTCAAAGGATTCCTGAATAGTGGCGTAACCGACTGCGCCGATAAAGCACAAACCGATCCCTTGCAGGAAGCGCATGGCGATGAACTGTTCAATCGACGTGACCAATAATATGGCAAGACAGGTCACCACGAAGAATGCGACACCAACCAGCATCACTGGGCGACGGCCACGACGATCTGATAACGGCCCAAGCAACCATTGCAGGAACATCCCGCCAGCCAGATAAGCCGTCATTGATGTCGGAACCCACTCAATACTAGCATTAAAATCGGCGACTACCGCCAGCATGCCGGGCTGAATCATATCGTTGGCGATATATGCGGCAAATTCGAATAATACCAGGCACAAGGGAAATAAAAGCGCCCGTCGACCTAAACGCGTCGCGGGTGAGAATGAAGTTTGCATAGGTTAAGCTATTAATAGTAAAAATAAAAAACTGGAAGCACTCAGGCAGGATCTACAGTCAGAGCGCATTAGGACGGCTATTTTGCCGTCAATATAACTTTATGGCAACAATTACCCTTCGTCCTGATGGGGTTCATTTACTTTGGGTATCAGTCAAATTTACGTTATTGTTTGCAGCCTGATTATTTGCAAAATAAATATACTCTAAATAATTCGAGTTGCAGGCAGGCGGCAAGTGAGTGAATCCCGATGAGTTGACGCCAGTCAATGATTCGGGTGAGAGAGAGCAGCCAACGTACATGCAGCTTGAAGTATGACGAGTATAGATAAGCGTTTTTATGTACGCGAAAGACAAGACGGTGATAGAGAGTATGCATGACCAATAAGATTGGCTGGATTGATAATCTGCGGGCCGTTGCCTGCATTATGGTGGTCATGATCCATGCCACCACCTATTACGTCACCAGCGGGGCGCAAGTAGGGGAAGCGAACTGGGACATCGCCAATTTGCTAAATTCGGCTTCTCGGGCCTGTGTGCCCCTATTCTTTATGATCTCCGGTTATCTGTTTTTTGGTGAAAAAAGCGCACAACAAAAGCATTTTACCCGCATCGGACTATGCCTGTTGTTTTACAGCGTGATAGCACTTATCTATATTTCTACCCTGACCCCGATCAACGGTTGGGCGTCACTGAAAAACATCCTGCAAAAACCCGTGTTTTATCATTTGTGGTTTTTCTACGCCATTATTGTGGTTTATCTGGTTTCACCACTGATTAACGTCAAACCGGTATCAGGCCGCTATCTGGCGGTCGTTATTTTGTTGTTGGCGGTGGTTGCCAACCCGCAGACCAGTAAATATTCAATCGGTGGTTTTCAGTTACTGCCGATAAATCTCTATATCTACGGCGATACTTTCTATTATTTGTTGTATGCGCTGCTGGGGCGAGCTATTGGCATGCTTGAGACGCGAGGGCGAGCTATCAGTTGGTGCGCGGCATTATTGTTTATCATGAGCGTGATATTTATTGCCATCTCAACGGAGAAACAGACACGAATTAATGGCAGCTTTGCCGATACCTTCTATATGTACTGTGGCCCCTTGGTCTTTGTTGCTGCGGTATCACTGCTGGTGTGGTTTAAAAACTGCCTGAATCAGCCCATTGCCTGGTTGAGTTGGCTGGCCGGACATTCGCTGGCTATTTATGGTTTCCATGCACTGATTATTCATTTCATCCGCACCCATCATTATGATTTTACTGACTATCCGGTGCTGGATATTTTCTATGTCTTTGCCTTAGCACTGGCGTTAAGCACTTTATTGTCGATGGGGCTGCAACGCCTTGATCGGCGGCGATTAGTCAGTTAGTGACAGCCTGCCCACGCTGTTGTGCGCGCCGAAGCTGACGGCCGGAGGAAAATCCGGCTGCCAGTGCAGCTTTCTCCAGATTAAACCCTTCTTGCAGGCGGACTTCAGCTACTGCGACCCGCAATTGTTCATGATATTCACGCACACTGATCCCGACATGTTCACGGAATAATCGGGTTAAATGACGGCTGCTGACATGTGCTTTGTGTGCCACCTGAAGCAGTGACCACTCCGCTTGTGGCTCTGCTGACATCACATCCTGTGCCCGATGTACTGCCGGGTGGAGATGGTTACGGTAACGTAGCCAGGGTGAAAGTTGCGGGTCATCACCTGAGCGGCGGAAATACACCACCATTTCGCGCGCCACCTCCAGTGCAGTTTGCGGGCTGCAATAACGGCTGATCAGATGCAAAGAGAGATCAATACCGGCGGTAATCCCGGCACTGGTATACACTCCACGATCTTCAACAAAAATACGGTTTTCTTTGGTTTGGGCCGCCGGAGCCTGCTGGCGTAACCGTTCAAGAACATGGTGATGAGTTGTGCATTGATAGCCATCCAATAGCCCGGCTTGCGCTGCCAGCAATGCTCCAGAACAGACACAAACCAATATCGTTTTTTGTTGTGTAATGGCGGCTTTCTGTTGCTGTAACCATCGGCGGGCTATTGCGGCGGTTTCTGTCGCAAAATAGTGACGTGAATCGCTCACCCCCGGCACCACCAGCAAGCTACCTTCCGGTAAGCTGTCAGGTAGCGGCTGCAATTGGCCTAACATCATGTCGGTGGAGGACATTACCTCGGGCAATGGGCTGATATAACAAAGGTTAAATGACCCCGCCAGCCGTAATGTTTCGGCAGGGCCAGTTAAATCCAGCGACAGCACGCCGGGCAGCAAGAGAAAATAGACATTTCGTTGCATGGTTAATCCACAGTTATCGTCAGATAACGATTCATATAAGCCGGAATATCCGGAGTGTGCTGTAGCAAAGTATCAACAAAAGCATCCCGCTCAAAGGCCATTACCTGTAAATCCCAAACACAGAAAGATTCATCACGCGCCGCGCGCCAAATTCCCTGTTCCTGCACCCAGACTTTCACCCGCAATTCGTTTTCGTTATCCCACCAGCCAACAATCAGGTAATTCAATGTTTTTCCCTGATGTTCAATCACAAAACCAATACCGGGGCGATCCACTGTTTCAGCATCATGGGGTAACCACTGGCTGACGAGTTGATAAGCAGGGACATAATCGGGCGCGGTACCTTGCGCCTGCGCATAACGAATCACATAGCGTTTCAACTGCCAGCGGTTAAGATTTTTGAGACCCGCAGGTGTGATAGCCCGAGGAAAATAAGGCTGTGGCTGCCAATTGACGACTTTTTGGGTAGCCGCTACTGATAGTGGTGAATCCAGTGCTGCCAGTGCTTGCGCGACGGTATGGATAGTCGCAAACCGGTCGACGAGCACAGTTTCCGTGCGTAATTTCAATTCCTCACTGCTCAGAACAATGCCGTTGGGCTGGGTCATTGGAAAGGTCAGTGTGGCTTCCGTGACAAAAGTGACTTGATAACCCAGATCTGACGCCACGCGTGCGGTGGTTTCACAGCATTGTTCGGTGCGCATACCGGCAATAATTAGATGGCTTATTTGACGCTCTTTCAGCCATTGATCCAGCCCTGAATCAGTTAATGCATTATGCACTCGCTTTTGCACTGTCACATCGGCGTGATGGGAAACCAATGACATGGGCTTCACATAGCCAGAAGCCAGTGAAAACGGGCCTTCCGGTGCGACGTGGAATACATCTACCAGTGCTACTCCGCGCTGTTTACAGCCCGCAATGAGTTGGTTCAGCGCCGCAGAGAAGGCAGGGAGATCCTGTTGTTGCCAAAAAGATTTATGTTCGAATGATTGTTGGACATCAATTATCAGTAATGCGCTGTTAGTCATATCCGGCCCTCCGCCGTTTCGGTAGAGTTCCATCATCTGCGGGTTTTGAGCTAAGTGGAATGCCAAATCCGGCCATAATAGGGAGCAAAAGGGACCAGATTTTTACCACCACCCATTCAGTAAGTTAAAGAGTTAATGGCCAAATAGGCTCATTAAAATAGTTTTTTGGCCGAAAACAGTTTATTGGCCGAAAACAGTGAGTAAGGAAAACCGTTATTCACGGTATGACAATCAATGGGAATGGAATAAGTCATGGCAAACCTTAATAACGTTATCCTGATACGGGCAAACCAACATCGAAATAATGCTTTGGTAGGAACAGCTTTGTTGTTTGTCACGATGATGAGTGAGGCGTCAATATCTCTGGATAGAACGCGGATTATTTTCAATAGTGCCGATACGTCAGCCAGTGTCATGTTGCAAAATAAAAGCGAGGTATTGCCTTATCTGGCGCAATCCTGGTTGGAAAATGCCGCTGGGCAGAAAGTAGATAGCCCCTTGTCTGCTTTACCCGCGATACAGCGGATTGATATGGGTCAGAAAAGCCAGGTGAGAATTATTTCACTGCCAGATATCGAGCAATTAGCCGTTGATCGTGAAACTTTATTCTATTTTAATGTGCGGGAAATTCCCCCGAAAAGTGAAGTAACCGCAGCAGTGCAAATCGCCATCCAAAATAAAATAAAGTTATTTTATCGGCCAGCGGCGATTAAAGCAGATTATAAGAATGTCTGGCAGGAGAAGTTACAGATCAGGCAGCAAGGAGAAGAGCTTAAAATTCATAACCCTACGCCGTATTACGTCACGTTAGGGCATTTAAATCGGGATAATCGCGGTAATTTCCCCGGTTTTGACAGTGTTATGATTGCGCCATTCGGTACTGAGTCCGTTAAGACTCCCGGCTATAATGGCAGCAACTATAGTCTCGGTTATATGGATGATTTTGGTCAGATGATCATTCGCAGCGTGAACTGCTCGATAGGCCATTGCCGCATTCAGGCTGTGGAAAAGAAGATATAATTTCCACAACCTGTTCTGTTAGCTATGTGCTTATAGCTTGCACTTTATCTTACTCGCATTCACATAATGGCAGTAATTGTTGATAGAGCTTTTTAAAGATAACACGGCGGGCCGCGTAATATTGATGGCGTTGTGTATTAGGTAAATGAGTTTGTTCCAGTGGTAATGCAGGCAGTAATTCGGCTAACGGGACATCCGGATTGAGAGCAATTTGGGCCAACCGGGCAGCGCCGAGTGCGGGGCCGACATCACCACCTGTTCGATATTCCAAAGTCTGGCCGCTGATATCTGCCAGCATTTGCCGCCAATAAGGGCTGCGTGCACCACCACCAATTAACGTGACTGATGTGGGCTGCAAACCACTGGCATGCAGGGCATCCATTCCGTCAGCTAAAGCAAATCCGACTCCTTCCAATACCGCACGGGCTAAATCTGCCCGGCGGTGTTGGTGGGTAAATCCCCAAAAGACCCCTTTAGCATTAGGGTTGTTATGGGGGGTTCGTTCGCCGGAAAGGTAGGGTAGGAACCACACGGGAGTGGCGGCTGGTGGTGTATTTTCCACTTCATTAATCAGTGCAGGAACATTCTCGGCGCCGGTGAGTTGGCATGCCCAATCAAGGCAGGATGCGGCGCTCAGCATCACTGACATCAGGTGCCAGGTATTGGGTAAAGCATGGCAAAAACTGTGCACGGCGCTGGCCGGGTTACTCAGAAAGCCATCACTGACGGCAAAATAGACGCCGGATGTCCCCAGCGATAACATTGCCTGCCCGGTTTGATACAAGCCCACCCCGATGGCACCGGCGGCATTATCACCCCCGCCAGCCACCACCGGAACAGGGTTGATCCCCCAACGACGCGCAATATTGGCACTGACATGGCCGGTAATCTGACTGCCTTCGAAGAGGGCGGGCATATGCTGGCGATTTAGGCCGCAGGCCGCCAACATCTCATCACTCCAGTCGCGCTTTGCCACATCGAGCCACATTGTTCCGGCAGCATCTGACATATCACTGGCAAAGTCACCACTGATCAGAAAACGTAGATAATCTTTGGGTAACAATACCTTATCGATGCGATTGAAAATCTCTGGCTCATGTTCTGCCAGCCATTTCAGCTTCGGTGCAGTAAAACCCGGCATCATCAGGTTGCCGGTAATTTGGCGGGATTCGGGTACCGCCTTTTCCAACGCCTGGCACTGGGCAAAACTGCGGCCATCATTCCATAAAATGGCCGGGCGCAGCACCTTATTCTGTTTATCCAGCAAAGTAGCGCCGTGCATTTGGCCCGTCAATCCCAGTGCTTTTACCTGTGTTAAATCATGGTCTGCGGCTAAAGCCTGCATAGCTTGATCAGTGGCTTGCCACCAGTCGGCGGGATTTTGCTCAGACCATAAGGGGTGTGGGCGGGAGACAGATAATGCAGCACCTTGGCTGGCAATAACTTGCCCGTTTTCGGCCAGTAGAATGGCTTTAACGCCGGAGGTGCCCAGATCGATGCCAAGGTACATATATGTTCCTCATATTAATAGGCTATTTTATTGGCAGAGCCTGACGGGGCGACTGCACCGATGGGCGCTCCGACGGCTCACGCCACTTGTATTTTAAATAAATAGGGACCCATTCGGTACATTTCCCCGTCTATTCGCTATGTTGAGATAAATCTTTGCCTATTCGCCGCAGGCATCAAATAAATAAAGCTATCAGCCGAAGATATAGCGGTTAACCCTATTTTCCAGCAGTTCTTGATGCCCGCTTTGGTGATGTGGGTCCAGATTATGTTGCTCGGCATAGGACGCTAAATCTTCCAGCGACATTTTGCCTTTTAGGATTTGTTGCCCCAAATCGCTACTCCAACCGGCATAACGTTTAGCAACCAGCTGATCCAACTGACCATCTTCAATCATTTTTGCTGCAATCTTCAGTGCTAAAGCCATGGTGTCCATTGCCCCAATATGGCCATAGAACAGGTCATATTTATCTGTGCTTTGGCGGCGTACTTTGGCATCAAAGTTCAGCCCACCGGTAGTAAAGCCACCGGCTTTAAGGATTTCAAACATCACCAGCGCATTTTCTTCCACACTGTTCGGGAACTGGTCGGTATCCCAACCTAATTGTGGATCGCCACGGTTAGCATCCACCGAACCGAAAATACCTAATGCAATCGCACTGGCAATCTCATGATGGAAAGAGTGTCCAGCCAAAGTGGCATGGTTAGCTTCAATGTTAACTTTAATCTCTTTTTCTAGCCCAAACTGCTTGAGGAAACCATAAACTGTAGCAACATCATAATCATACTGATGCTTAGTCGGCTCTTGTGGTTTTGGCTCGATCAACAATGTGCCCTGGAAGCCAGTCTTGTGTTTATGTTCGACCACCATTTGCATAAAGCGGCCAATTTGCTCACGTTCTTGCCGTAAATCTGTATTTAACAGTGTTTCATAGCCTTCGCGTCCGCCCCACAACACATAGTTTTCCCCACCGAGTTTTTGGGTGGCATTCATGGCGGTAAAGACTTGGGTTGCCGCCCAGCTAAAAACTTCTGGATCTGGATTGGTCGCCGCCCCGGCACCGTAGCGCGGGTGGGTGAAGCAGTTGGCGGTGCCCCATAATAATTTTACGCCGCTACTTTCTTGCTTCTCAGCTAATACATCAGTCATGACGGCAAAATTATTTAAATATTCTTTTAATGATGCGCCTTCTGGAGAAACATCCACATCGTGGAAGCAGTAATAAGGCACATTCAGTTTATGGAAGAATTCAAAAGCCACATCAGCTTTACGTTTTGCCAAAGCCAATGCATCTCCCGATTGTTGCCATGGGCGCTCAAAGGCATTGCTGCCAAACATATCCGCCCCGCCCCAGCAGAAGGTATGCCAGTAGCAGGCAGCGAACCTTAGGTGATCGGCCATTCGCTTACCAAGGATAATTTCATCCGGATTGTAGTGATGAAATGCCAGTGGGTTAGAGCTCTGGCTGCCTTCGTAACGCACTTGTTCTAATTTATCAAAATAAGATGACATGCAATACTCCTTGGAAGCTGACCCGCATTATCGGGCTGGTGAGCTTTTATCTTCGGAGTTGTTTGTTATTCTCTCAATTACGTTATTTCACACTTAAATTCAGAGAATTATTAATTGTGGAGTAGATCTCATAAATACCCAATTAATTATAAAGAATCACTGGTATTCATTGTCTGGATAACATCTCTTACTGGAATTATGAATTTTGCAGGAAAGAAAACATGATCGTTATCATAAAATTAACATTAAACCAAAAAACATAATTGGCGGACGAAAATCTGTAATTGCCGATGTGCAAATAAGCGACAACAATCCCTATTGCAGTTGATGTTTACCGTTTCTCTTACCCTGCTTGCACAATAAGAAAGGTACCGAAAGATGAAATTTAAGAACATTTTACTCTCCGCATGTGCCGCTCTGGTCATGTTTAGCCAGCCCGGATTCAGTAAAGAAATTAAAATCGGTATGGCAATAGACGATCTTCGCCTTGAACGTTGGCAGAAAGACCGCGATATTTTTGTTAACAAGGCTGAGTCTCTCGGCGCTAAAGTATTTGTTCAATCAGCGAATGGCAATGAAGAAACTCAAATGTCGCAGATTGAGAATATGATTAACCGTGGTGTCGATGTCTTGGTTATTATTCCTTATAACGGGCAAGTATTAAGTAATGTCATCGCCGAAGCAAAACGGGAAGGAATAAAAGTATTAGCTTATGACCGTATGATAAATAATGCTGACATTGATTTTTATATCTCTTTTGATAATGAAAAAGTAGGTGAATTACAAGCTAAAAGTCTGGTTGAACGCGTGCCACAAGGTAATTATTTCCTGATGGGCGGTTCGCCGGTAGACAATAATGCCAAGCTGTTCCGTCAGGGGCAGATGACAGTACTTAATCCATTGATAAAAGAAGGGAAAATAAAGATTGTCGGTGATCAGTGGGTTGATGCCTGGTTACCAGAAAATGCCTTAAAAATCATGGAAAATGCGCTAACAGCTAACAATAACAAAATTGATGCTGTCGTGGCGTCTAATGATGCCACCGCCGGTGGGGCTATTCAGGCGTTAGCAGCACAAGGTTTGGCGGGTAAAGTGGCTATTTCTGGACAGGATGCTGATTTAGCGGCAATAAAGCGTATTGTTGCTGGTACCCAAACTATGACGGTATATAAGCCAATCAGTAAATTAGCCAACGATGCGGCGGAAATTGCGGTAAGTTTGGGTAAAGGCGAAGAGCCAAAAGAAAATAGTAAATTAAATAACGGTATAAAAGATGTTCCTTCTTATTTATTAACGCCGATTCAGGTAGATAAAAATAATATCGACAGCACAATTATTGCAGATGGATTCCACAAGAAATCGGACATTTACTAATTATTTTTTCGTTGCTTAATATATCAGAAGTCATTGGGGTTGTAGCTAATTATGCTGCAACCCCTGGCATAAAAGATATATGGAGGGAATTATGCCCTACCTGCTAGAAATGAAAGAAATTACCAAGCAGTTCGGTGTCGTTAAGGCGGTGGATAATATCAGCCTGACATTGGAAGCCGGGCAAGTATTATCTTTATGTGGCGAAAATGGCTCTGGAAAGTCCACATTAATGAAAGTGTTATGTGGTATTTACCCCGCAGGTTCCTATCAGGGGGAAATAATTTTCTCAGGTGAGATACTTCAGGCAAAAAATATTCGTGAAACCGAACAAAAAGGCATCGCGATAATTCATCAAGAATTAGCATTGGTGAAGCACATGTCTGTGCTGGAAAATATGTTTCTCGGCTCCGAATGGGGGCGTTTTGGCATTATGGATTACGACTCCATGTACCTGCGCTGCCAACGAATGCTGGCCCAGGTCAAACTGGTGGTAGACCCTCATACCCCGGTGGGGGAATTGGGGCTTGGGCAGCAACAATTGGTTGAAATTGCCAAAGCACTGAACAAACAAGTTCGGTTGCTGGTACTGGATGAACCGACCGCTTCTTTGACCGAAAGCGAAACGGCTATTTTGCTGGATATTATCCGTGATCTACGCAATCACGGCATTGCCTGTATCTATATCTCGCACAAATTGAATGAAGTAAAAGCGATATCAGATCATATCTGTGTGATCCGCGATGGCCGCCATATCGGCACTCGCTCTGCGGCGGCCATGAGTGAAGATGACATCATCGCCATGATGGTTGGCCGTGAGCTGAAAGAACTCTATCCACACGAAGCCCACCATATTGGTGAGGAAATTCTGCGCGTGGAAAATATCTGCGCCTGGCACCCGGTAAACCGCCATATCCGGCGAGTGGATGATGTCTCTTTCTCTTTAAAACGCGGGGAGATATTAGGTGTCGCTGGGCTAGTGGGGTCTGGCCGAACAGAAACAGTGCAGTGCTTATTCGGTGTTTACCCTGGTCGCTGGCAAGGCGAGATATTTATTGATGGTAAAGCTGTGACCATCAGTAATTGCCAACAGGCCATGAAACTTGGGATTGCCATGGTGCCAGAAGATCGTAAGAAAGACGGCATCGTACCGGTTATGGGGGTGGGGGCTAATATCACACTGGCTGCGCTAGATGACTTCACCGGCTCTTTCAGTATGTTGGATGATGCGAAAGAACAATCAACTATTGAGCACTCCCTGGCCCGATTAAAGGTGAAAACCTCCTCTTCTGAGTTGGCCATTGCCCGACTTAGTGGGGGTAATCAGCAAAAAGCCATTCTTGCCAAATGCTTGCTACTGAACCCACGAATTTTGATTCTCGATGAACCGACGCGCGGTATCGACATTGGTGCAAAATATGAAATTTATAAACTTATCAATCAACTAGTCCAGCAGGGGATTGCGGTCATTGTGATTTCCTCTGAACTACCGGAGGTCTTGGGATTAAGTGATCGGGTGCTGGTCATGCATCAAGGGCGCATCAAAGCCGATCTCATTAACCATAATCTGACACAAGAGAAGGTCATGGAAGCCGCACTCAGGAGTGAAACCCATGTCGCAAGCTAATCAAACTGAAGTAAACACACCCGAAAATGGCGATAAAAAGCCATTATTCCGACTAAAATCGGTTAATTTACAAGTTTTTGTCATGTTGGCGGCTATTGCCGTGATTATGCTGTTTTTCACTTTTACCACCGAAGGGGCCTATCTCAGCGCCAGGAATATCTCGAATCTACTGCGACAAACGGCGATCACCGGCATTTTGGCGGTGGGGATGGTGTTTGTCATTATTTCGGCCGAAATTGATTTGTCTGTTGGCTCGATGATGGGGTTATTGGGCGGTGCGGCAGCCATTTTTGATGTGTGGCTCGGTTGGCCGCTCCCTCTGACCATTGTAGTCACTCTGGGATTGGGGCTGGTGCTTGGCGCATGGAATGGTTGGTGGGTTGCTTATCGCAAAGTGCCTTCGTTTATTGTCACATTGGCGGGGATGTTGGCTTTCCGTGGCATTTTAATCGGCATCACCAACGGCACGACCGTTTCACCTACCAGTAATGCCATGTCGCAGATTGGGCAAAGTTATCTGCCAAACGGCCTTGGTTTTGGCATTGGCGCAATTGGCCTGATGTTATTTGTTGCCTGGCAGTGGCGTCGACGTAGCCATCGTATCCGGCTGGGCTTGCCTGTTGCCGCGCCACAAGGTGATGTTACTCGCCAAACTATTACCGCAGTTATCGTTCTTGGTGCCATATATTTACTGAATGATTATCGGGGCGTCCCTACTCCGGTATTGATTCTCACGGCATTGATGTTGGCGGGTATTTTTATGGCCACCCGCACCGCATTTGGCCGCCGGATCTATGCTATTGGCGGCAATATCGATGCCGCACGCTTGTCTGGGGTGAATGTGGAACGCACCAAACTGGCGGTATTTGCTATCAACGGGTTGATGGTTGCCATGGCAGGTTTGATTCTCAGTTCACGTCTGGGAGCGGGTTCACCTTCAGCCGGTAATATTGCCGAACTGGATGCGATTGCCGCTTGTGTCATTGGTGGCACCAGCCTGGCGGGTGGGATCGGGAGTGTGGCGGGAGCCGTTATGGGGGCATTTATCATGGCTTCTCTCGACAATGGGATGAGCATGCTAGATGTGCCGACATTCTGGCAGTACATTGTCAAAGGTGCAATTTTGCTGTTGGCAGTGTGGATGGATTCTGCCACTAAACGCCGGGTCTGATCCCATCTTCAAAAAGAGATCAATGCCATACTGCATTGATCTCTTTGTCTGTTATTCCCCCACCTATTTCAGGAGCTATTCCCATGTTTGAGAAACGCTACCGGATAACCTTGTTATTTAATGCTAACAAAGTATACGACCGGCAAGTGGTGGAAGGTGTCGGTGAGTATTTGCAGGCCTCACAGTGCGACTGGGATATTTTTATAGAAGAGGATTTTCGCTGCCGCATTGAGAATATCAGGGATTGGTTAGGCGATGGTGTTATTGCCGATTTTGATGATCGGCAGATAGAGCAGCTGCTGGCGAATGTTGATGTTCCGATTATCGGCGTGGGGGGGTCTTATCATCAGTCAGAGGATTATCCAGCAGTAGATTATATTGCAACGGATAACTCAGCTCTGGTTGAGGCGGCATTTATGCATCTGAAAGAGAAGGGTTTAAACCGTTTTGCTTTTTATGGTTTGCCGGCCAGTAGTGATAAACGCTGGGCGCAGGAGCGAGAGTATGCCTTCCGGCAATTAGTCGCGGCAGAGCAATATCAAGGTGTGGTCTATCAGGGGATGGCCACTGCGCCCGCCAACTGGCAATACACGCAAAATCGGCTGGCGGATTGGGTGCAAACTCTGCCACATCAGACGGGTATTATTGCTGTCACTGACGCGCGGGCGCGGCATTTATTGCAAGTGTGCGAGCATCTGGATATTGCGGTGCCAGAGAAATTGAGTGTGATTGGTATTGATAATGAAGAACTAACCCGCTATTTGTCGCGAGTGGCACTTTCGTCGGTGGTGCAGGGGACGCGGCAGATGGGCTATCGCGCGGCTAAGTTATTGCATCAGCGCCTTAATCAGCGCCAGAAACAACAAGAAGCTGCGCCATTGCAGCGTATTCTGGTGCCTCCGGTGAAAGTGATGGCGCGGCGTTCGACAGATTTTCGCTCATTACGTGATCCGGCCGTGATTCAGGCGATGCACTATATCCGCCATCATGCCTGCAAGGGGATTAAGGTTGAACAGGTGCTGGATGCAGTAGGGATGTCGCGCTCAAATCTGGAAAAGCGCTTTAAAGATGATATTGGGCAGACTATTCATGGTGTTATTCATGAAGAGAAGCTCGATCGGGCGCGCAATTTGTTGGCTGCAACTTCATTACCCATCAATGAAATCTCCCAAATGTGTGGTTATCCATCGCTGCAATATTTCTATTCGGTCTTCAAAAAAGGCTATTCGATCACGCCAAAAGAGCATCGTGATAAATATGGCGAGGTCAGCTATTAGTCGTTTTTAAGCCGCAGGCGATGACATTAGATTCCGCCTGGCGAGGGAATTTATTCATCATGCCTATTGAATGAATAGCACCATATAATAAACACGCTATAATCACCGCCTTACACTCATATCTTCTCTGGAAGATCATCGTCCCCGGTGGGGCGGCTGGACTTCAAATCCAGATGGGGCCGCCAGCGGTCCTTGGCAGGTTCGACTCCTGTGATCTTCCGCCAAAGCCTATCTCTCGCTTTCTCTCTTCGTCAATAAATCCTTTTATAATCCAATGGTTACAATGAAAACAGTCTGTCTGAATCTACCGTGGTCTACTGGTTTCTACCCTGTGCTGGGGGCATAAAAGTACTGCCATTTTAGAGATGCTTTTCTGTCATGATGAATTAAAAGCGGGCAGAGTCACAGATGTTCCTATCCCCGATGTGAAAGATGTTAGGCGATCACTCAGCTCACGAATTTACATTTATTGGTTTCTAGTATTAGTTCACTAACTCTCTCGTAGGGTTATATGTGAATTGTCTTGATGCCTGAGTCCTTGATTATGGGTGATTTATACTAATCTAAATCAATAAATCATCATAAAATCTTCAATAGTACTGATAATAAAGACATGTGCTTAAAAACAGTATTGACATCTGATGTAGAACACGTAGATTGGAATTTAACACCGGTGCAATTAGTAGCGAACTTTTTATTTAGCCGGTGTCCATGTAGCAGATTTAAAATAATGCGATAAAGGTCACGAAATATTTTTTTATGTGAGATTCGTTATGAGTTTACTTATAATTTACTCATGCGATGATGTTTTAAGGTCACGCAGTAAATCTTCATAATCGCATTTTGTGGACGACACGCGATGAGTTAAGGCTTTGTTGTTAATAGTAATGTTCGCGATTTGTGTACTTCAGTATGAGATCGAGAATATCGCGACGAAAGTAAAGCCACGTAACAAAGAGTATATATCGCGAGGGTGATGTACTAATTTAGTCAGTCTTATCAAAAGTATGGCTAAATTTAATAAGTTGGGAATGTTACCATTCAGTTAATATATTGGAGGGCAGAGTTAGTTCTAAACGAAAATATTCCTGTAAAACATGTACATCTTTATAAACAGTACCAAGATAAGTATCACGTTATTAAGTTGATTAATGTTTAATTTTAAATGTGTAGTACCTTAAAAGCCCTGACTAGTGTAGTCGGGGCTTTTATTATTTTGGGGCTTGCGCTGTTATGCCTAATAAAAACAGGGGGATGTATGGAGGTCAGGTTGGCGTCACCTGATGAAGCAGGTCAGTTATGGTTGGTAAGGAATAAGGCCATAAGGCATGGGTGTCGAAATGTGTATGATGAAAAAATATTGATAGCTTGGACACCGGATCAGATGCCTGAGGGATATCCTAAGGCAGTGGCGCGTAATCCATTTTTTGTCATCGATGACCCAGTTAGCCAGCTTGCTGTTGCCACTGGGTTTTTAGATCTCTCATCCGGCAGCGTCGAAGCTATTTTTACATTACCTGAATTTGAAGGCCGCGGTATGGCGTCTTTGATTCTGACTGCCATCAAACAAGAAGCAAAACAGCGGGGTTTTGCAAAGTTAACACTGGCCGCAACACCTAATGCATCGGTATTTTATGAAAAGAATGGATTTATACTCATTGGCGAGAGTTTTTATCCATCCCAATTGGCGCAGGCCAACTTGAGATGTATGGATATGGTCTGTTATTTATAGTGTTGTGGGCCTGCTTTGACTTAATAAGCCGTCTCAAGAAATATCAGCAACAGAGGCTCTGGCAATTAACCTACCAGTCACGGCATGCCCTTCAGGAACAAAAATGGGATGCTGTTCAATTAGGCCGCGTATGCGTTGCAGGCAATTTTCTAATAACTGTTCTGAAGGATAGGAAATACAAGTTAGCGGCGGGTAAAGCAGCGAGGCCAGCGGAGAGTCTTCCAGACTTAGCAATGAAACCTCCTGTGGCACGACAATGTTAAATTCACGCATCAGGCGCATAGCTTCAGCGGCATAACTATCGCGTTTTACAATAATGACTGAATAACGGGTAAAGCTGTTAATTAGAGTCAGTAAGGCTTGCTCTACGTTATTTTTTGCGGCTAACAATAACTGCCGGTTAAAAGGCAGTGAGAAGTTTTGCAATACGTTACGGTAACCCTCTACCATCTGGCGGCTGGCATCATCATCTTCATTATCAATGAGTAACGCGATATTTCTATGGCCTTTACCAATCACGTATCGGCAGGCACTTTCTGTTGCAAACGCATAGTCATAGCCGCGACTGTCTGCCCCGGTAACAGCAAACTGATCGAATGCAATGACGTTCTGCGGCGCGTTAGCGCTGAGTTTCCCCAAGACGACAACAGCCACACATTGATGTTGGAGTTCCTCGATAAACATTTGTTGTTCAGTGTCGTCATTAACATACTGAACAATAAGTGTTTTATTGAGATTTTTCATTGCGCGAGATAGCTGTGGCAATAGAATGGCAGAAAGCTCTGCTTCACAAGTCGGTAGTACAATGCCAACGTAGCTGGAAGTCTGGCTGGCCAGACTTTGGGCGGCAAAACTCGGACGATAATTGAGTTGCTCGACAGCACGTAATACTGCTTCCCGACTTTCGTCGCGCACACCACGTGTTCCGGTAAGAACGCGCGATACCGTGGCTCTGGAAACATTGGCTAACTTGGAAACATCATCGATTGTTGGCATTGCGTCTTCTGCGTAACGATTTTCCCATTATAGTAGCATAAATAACCGAGATAATTGTTCACAGTGTTGCCACTCCTGGCTCTGCTATATCTGTTTATTTATCTGCAATATAGGCAGCCATGCAGCCCCGCGTACTCCACTGGAGTCACCGAATTTAGCTTTCAGAATAGTTGTGCGGCAATCACTTGAGAAAATATATTCCCTGATGACACTGGGCAAATCGTCGTAAAGACTCGCCACGTTAGATAAACCTCCGCCGATGACAATGGCATGAGGGTCTAGCGTATTAATAACAGCCGCAAGACTGCGGGCAAAGGCATCGATAAAATGATGGTAATGTGCCAGCGCGCGGGGTTCTTTTTCTCGGGCGGCGGCGATAATATCTTCGGCGCTGAGTTGCATGTGCCACTGTTGATTAAAACGTTGTGCAAAACCTGTCCCTGAAATAAAACTTTCAACACAGTTTTTCTGACCACAATAACACTGCTGCGCTATACCATCTTGCTCCGTCATAAATCCGGGGAGCGGGTTGTGACCCCATTCTCCGGTAATGGCATTTGGCCCTGAAAGCAGTTTTTTATTCACCACGATACCACCACCACAACCGGTACCCACTATTACACCAAATACTGTGTTATAGCTGGAACCGGCGCCATCTACAGCCTCAGAAAGAGTAAAACAGTCAGCATCATTTGCGAGAAAAACGGGTTGCTTTAAATGCTGAGTTAAATCCCCGGTTAAATCCTGGCCATTCAGTACCAGGCAATTACAGTTTTTAATTAAGCCACTTACTGGATCGATTGTGCCTGGCAGCCCAATACCGAGTGTAAATTCACTACTAGTTTTATTCTTTATTTCATTAATAAAAAAGATCAGGTTATCTATAAAACTTTGATAACTCTCTTTGCGAGTTGGGCGGCGTTCACGTAGTTGTATTTCTCCATGAGAATCTAATAATACTGCTTCAATTTTAGTGCCGCCAATATCCAGTCCGAGATGAAACATATTAACCTCACAGAGAACTTAAAAAAATGGTCAGAGAGGGTATGCCTCTCTGACTTATAACATGAAATTTGAACTATTATTGTCTGGTGCGGTAAAGGTCGATCAGTTCAGTCACTAATTCTTTTGCCAGGATTGAAGTCATTAAATGATCCTGAGCATGAACCATTACCAGTGTCATTTTGGTTTTTCCTTCACCTTCATCAGCTTCAATGAGTTTGGTTTGTACCAAATGGGCCTGTTTAGCGTAATATTCAGCTTCTTTCATTTTGTCATCGGCATCCGCGAAGTTATTTTCTTTAGCGCTACGTAACGCTTCATAGCATAGGCTTCGTGACTGACCGGCATTAATAATAATGCCCATAACCTGTTCTTCTAATTCCATTAATGACCTCGGTGGTATCGTAATTGTAATTTATGCCGCGCCTGTTTGTGCGGTTGTATTATGTTCTGTGGTTTTGTCTGTTTCCTGTTCCAATAACTGCTTTTCATAAGCCTTGAGGAATGGGAAATACATAACAGCAGAGGTTGCCATGCATATCAGGCACAAAATGACCGGGCTAAACGTCCAGTTGGCAGCCCATGAAGCACCGATTGGTGCAGGGGTTGTCCAAGGTGTCATTTGAACTACTCGGGAGACCAAATCAAAATCCAGTGCGAAGTAGGCGAGTGTGGCGTTGACCATAGGCACGAGTACAAACGGAATAAAGAACAATGGATTCATAATGATAGGGGCGCCGAACAAAATAGGCTCATTGATATTGAACATGCCTGGCACAATACCCATTCGGCCAATTGTGCGTAGATGAACTGCTTTGCTGCGCATGAGTAGCAATGCTAGTGGTAGTGTGGAACCCACGCCGCCAATAAGCAGATAGTGATCCCAGAATCCCTGCACATAGATGTGTGGAATAGCCTGACTAGCCGCCATTGCCGCCTGGTTTACAGACAGATTTGCCATCCAGAATGGGTTCATAATACCTGTGACAATCAGTGCGCCGTGAATACCGGCAAACCATAATACTTGGCAAACCAGTACCGAGATTAAAATAGCAGGTAGGGTATCAGAGGCTGCAACCAAGGGTTTTACCAGCGACATAATAGCTTCAGGAATAATCATTCCCAATTGCGCTTCAATAAATAAATTAAGTGGGTGCAGAGTCAGGATGACCGCTAGAACAGGAATTAAAATCTCAAATGAGCGAGCAACACCGGTTGGAACTTCAGGTGGCAGACGGATAGTAATATTATGACGCTTGAGAAAGGCATAAAGTTCAGTGGAATAGATAGCGACCAGAATAGCGGTAAAAATCCCCTGGCCAGAAAAATAAGCTGTGGATATTTGTCCGTCTCTTAAGGGGGCAGCAACCAATAAGAATGCCATCAGCGATAACATGCCCGAAGTTAAAGGATCGAGATTATGGTGGCGCGCTAAACTCGCTGCGATCCCAACTGCAATAAATAGGGTCATGATCCCCATGCTGAAATTAAAAGGCAGCATTAAGCTGGCACGATGTTCTAATGAAAATTGCAACCAGGCGCGAGCGAATCCCCAAGTTGTATCAGGCGAGAAAGGTGGAAATATAAAAACTAACATGAATGAACCAACAATCATGAAAGGGAGTGCGGCAATAAATCCATCACGAATGGATGTAACATATTTCTGCTGACCTATTGCGCCCGCCATTGGCGTGATTTTCTGTTCAATCACGTCGATTAATTTACTGTACAGAGAACCCATGGCTTATCCCTTATTTGTTATTATCAATTAGTGAAAGGGCAAAATCTAAAACCGCAGCACCTTTTTGCATGCCGTAATCCATCATATTGATGGGTTCGACTTTAATGCCGTATGCATTGGCTTTATTCTGTAGATCATGTTGCATATATTTCACCTGTGGCCCTAATAAAACGACCTGATAATCACCAACGTTCTGTTCAAACTCCACGACACCGAAAGCCTTAATATCAACTTCAAGATTTCTTTTCTCCGCTTCCTCAACCATTTTCTTTACCAGCATGCTGGTAGACATTCCCGCAGAACAACAAAGCATGATTTTTTTCATGGGTAGCTCCGAAATAAATAACGACAGTGATAACGAGCGGACTATAGCCATGATGGAAATAAACGGAAAGCGCTTTCCGTTTATGGATCATTTAAATGTGAGCCTGATCACCAGATGGAGGCTTTCGCTTTGCTGTGATGTACGCCATCATCCTTCCATAAAACAGCCCCAGAAAGGTTCCACCATGAATATCCAGATCATGAATGTTGCCGTCGCTCTGATTGAGCAGCGCCTGACTCCCTTTGCCAATATGCTTACCCGCAACCATCACATCACGGCTATGCGCGACAGCTTTGCTCTGGCAATGCCCTTTGTGATCGTAGGTAGCTTGATGGTTCCACTGATTTTTCCGCCATTTTCTATCAATATTGATGGCCGCTTCGGGACGTGGTATTTGCTTTTTCGGCCAATACTGATGCCTATCTTTGAACTAACATTAGGCCTGATCTCGTTGATTATTGCCTTTGGTGCCAGTGCCAGCCTGGCTAAGCAATATCGACTACCTGAACGGCTTGCTGGGCTCACTGGCTGCCTGGCTTTTCTGATGTTTATTGGGTTCAAAGAGGGCACCGCACCCAATATATTTTTAAGTGGGATGGGGATGTTTACTGCCTTGTTCTCAAGTTTTTATTCCATTGAAATAATAAGATTTTTCTATAAAAAAGGTTGGTGCATACGCTTACCTCAGGAAGTCCCTCTGATGACGCGTAATAGCTTTCAGTTATTGGTCCCGCTATTGGTCATTATGTTGTCCATTAGCGTGATGAATACGCTATTGCAGCTTTCGACAGGAATGATGTTACCGAATCTGATCAGTGAAGCACTCCGCCCGTTAATCATTGCCTCTGATACTCTGACAGCTATTTTGATTTCCTTACTTATTTGCCAGTTATTGTGGTTTGTTGGTATTCACGGCGCACTGATTGTCACAGGTATTATGAACCCATTTTGGATGACATATTTAGTTGAAAATCAAGAGGCTCTGGCTAATGGTGTGATCCAGCTACCCCATATTTATTTACAAGGATTCTGGGATTTTTACTTATTAATTGGCGGCATTGGCTCAACATTGCCGCTGGTTTTTATGGCGATGCGCAGCCGCTCCAGCCAGCTCAAAAGTGTTGGAAAAATTGGTTTGATTCCCTCGCTGTTTAATATCAATGAACCCATTTTATTTGGTTTTCCAATTATTCTTAACCCTGTGTTTTTATTGCCATTTATTGGTGTTCCGATGATCAATGCCTGCATTGCCTGGTATCTTACTCATCTAGGGGTATTGGACAGAGCGGTTGCTATGTTGCCCTGGTCTATGCCCTCACCCTTAGGCGCTGCATGGGCTGCGAACGGCAGTTGGAAAAACATGTGTATGTGCTTGTTTGCCATCTTCAACTCCTGGATGTTATATCGCCCTTTCTTTTGTGTGTATGAAAAGCAACTTGCTGATTTAGAAAGTAAATAATAGATACTGTTTTCTCGCCATTGATGTGCTTACCCGTTGTTAGGGTTGGCACTCCCCGCCCTCTACAACTAAAAATGCGACTCCAATCACAATTCTAAGGGGATTACTGGCTAATTTGTGACTTGATCCGGCAAATACGGAAAGCGCTTTCCGTTATTGGATGTACATTTCCGTTTCTATTCCGTAAATTTCCCGACGCGTTATTCAGATGCTATTCCAATCAAAAAAAACACAAGGGAAATTATGAAAAGTCTGAACCAATTAATGCCTCTGTCTTTGCTCATCCTGACGGCCATGAGTCATCAGGCCAGTGCAGAAAAATATGATTTCGCGTTACATGGTTATATTCGCTCTGGCATTTTGGCTAATAGCGATGGTAACCGTGTCGATTCTGTTGGCTTGATGCCTGATGGGAAATGGCGTCTTGGTAACGAAGATGATACGAAAATTGAATTAGTTCCGCGGGTTACGCTGACATCAGACTCTGGTGCAGTGGCCAAAATTCAGGCCAATATCACCCATCAAAGTAAATGTACCTCTGACTGGAACTGTCTGGATGAAGATGGCAAGGCAGTACAATTTCGTGAAGGTTATGTCGAAATGACTAACCTCGACTTTGCTCCTGAAGTGGCTTTTTGGGGCGGAAAACGCTACAGCAGTTCCAACACCTCAAGCCATCAGTTTGACTGGGAATATATTCAATACAACGGGACTGGGGGCGGGTTCGATAACCTGGACTTAGGCTTCGCACGTTTTGATGCTGGTATCTACGCTTTTACTCCAACCGATGAAAGCAAAGCATTCCCGGTGGATAAAAGTGATCAGGGCTACCCCGATGATTATTCCCTGAACCTATGGTTGAAGAAGATTGGTGGGTCTCCCATTGACCTGGAAGTGGTCGGTCATCACATGAATAACAGCGAAAAACATGTGGATGCGGCGGAAAAAGGTTATGGCTTCACGGGTATTTATAATTTCGACGGATTTTATGGCGTCGCTGGCGGATATTCCAAATTCGTTGTGCAGTATGGTCGAGGGCTGGCCGCGGGGGATTCTTTGGGTAAGAACGGCTGGGGGTGGGCCAACCTGGAAGATACTCAATCCTGGCGAGTGGTGCTTGACGGGGTGGCCTCACTGGGTGAATGGGATATTGCTACCTTTGCCTACTACCAAAAAGATAAAAACTACCGTTGGTGGAGCAGTGATGAGAAAGGTTGGGGGCGGACAAGCTGGGTTGCCGGAGTTCGTCCTTATCAGCAAATTACCAAACACTTCGCTATGCAATATGAAGTGGGTTATGAGTATTTGGATGATGACAACTACAAAGGTGTTGATGGCAAAGGAAAAGGTGGCTTAACCAAAGTCACTATTGCCCCAACATTGACTTTCGATTCCGGATTCTGGAGCCGCCCACAACTGCGCGTTTTTGCCACTTATGCCAAATGGGATAAAGGCGTATCTGATGCCCTTGATGGCAATTACAACTGGGACACCAATAGTATCAGCGCCGGAGGTTATAGCCGTAGTGGGAAAACCGACACGCTGAACTTTGGTATTCAAGCTGAAGTGTGGTTCTAAGGGGCGAATGATGAAAATTATCCGAAGAAAAACGCTGTTGCTATCCCTGTTATCAGCATTGGCAAGCACGGGTGTGATGGCGGCTGAACAGTCTCATTTTGAGCACTTTATTACTCGTCAGGGCGCGGAGTTAATGGAGGGAGACAAGACCTTCCGGTTTGCCGGGATTCATGCGCCTGAATTACACCGCATTGAAGATGATGCTCGTGGCACCTGTAAAGCGGATCCGCGAGGGTGGGGGCAATATTTTAAATGGCCGACTGCTCAAGAGCAGGAAAATTGGATCAAGGCGATGGTAGCAACTGGTGCGAAAGCCCAGCGCGTCTACGTACTATCAGTTCAGCAGGAGAATGATAAAGGCTGCGGACGTGAAACTCATATTCTGGCACCTTCCACACCGGATGGTATGCCACGGCTGAACGAAAAAGCGATGACGGTTTATGACAACATGATAGCCGAAGCTGATAAGCAAGGGCTGCGGCTTATCTTGCCGTTTATTGACCACTGGTGGTGGTGGGGAGGTCGAGAACAATTAGCTGCGTTTTATCACGAAAAACCTGAGGCATTTTACGATACCTCCAGCAAAACCTATCAGGCTTATAAAGATGTTATCCGTCAGGTTATTACCCGAACCAATACGGTTACTGGCCGCCCCTATTATGATGAAAAAGCCATTATGGCTTGGGAAACGGGTAACGAACTGGAGGATACCAACGCGGCCTTTTTGCACGAAACGGCCGCGTGGATTAAAAAGTTGGCTCCGCATCAATTAGTGGTCGATGGCACTTATAAGAAGATTAATGATTTCTCAGTTAATGATCCGAATGTCGATATCGTCAGCAATCACTATTACACCAACGCTGGCAATAACCACCCGGATCAGGTGAAGAAAGACTTAACGGCTATCGGTGGCAAAAAAGTTTATCTGGTGGGCGAGTTTGGTCTTCTGGACAGCAGTGAACTAAATAGCATTATGCAGTCTATTGTTCACACCGATGTTAATGGTGCCAAGGCCGCAGGGGGCTTTATCTGGGGCTTCCGTGGGCATCGCCAGGATGGGGGATTTTACTGGCACAAAGAGTACACCGGCCACTACAGTTATCACTTACCTGGCTTCCCTGAAGGAAAGGTAAATCAGGAAATGGATGTGGTGAATCTGGTGCGTACTGCTTCTGCACAGATGTCCGGGCTTGATAAGGCCCCGCCATTGCCAGTACCCGATGCACCACAGTTACACGCTAGCCAATCACCATTCGCAATTAATTGGATGGGGGCCGCTGTTGGCCGTAGTTATGACGTAGAGCGCGCAGACAGTGAAAATGGCCCATGGAAAGTAGTAGGTCATGACATTTCTGACGGTATTCAGGCGTGGGACCCAGCCAAAATGGACTTGTTCCGCGATGATTATTCTACTTTGACATTAGGTAAAACCTACTATTACCGAGTAGTAGCCAAGAACGAATCCGGCAAATCTGCTCCGTCCAACGTTATCAGCATTACCCATCACCAGAAAAATCAGGCTCCGGTTATCGAGCTGAATGATAAGGCGACGACCACACAGGATAAGGGAATCGGCCTTGATGCTCGTTGGCAGGACGATAACTTGCCCGGCCATGGTGTGAGTGTGAAATGGACGAGTAGCGGCAAGCACCAGGCACATTTTTGTCACGATGATCAGGCCTCCACTCGTGTTTGGTTCCCAGCGGCAGGGAATTACTCACTGACCTTTACTGCGGATGATGGGTTACTAAAAAGCCGCAAAGTGGTTGAGGTTGCGGTGAGTAAAGCAACCGCTAAAGCGCCAGCGGACTACTGCAATTTTGCCAGCTCACAACTCGGTATTAACGACGGCAAAGTGAATGTGGTGAAGAGTGATGAAAACCAGCTTGCCACCGGAGATGATGGGTTCCTCGGGCCGTTTGTCAACGAAGGCGATAAAGTCTCCTGGCATATTAATGCGCCATGGGACGGTGCATACAAACTGCATATTTTCTTTAATGGTAAATGGGGCGGTAAGAAAAACTCGATTCAGGTAAACAGTGATAATCCACTACAAATTGAATTCCCGGAAACCGATGAAAAAGGTCAGGAAATGGTGGTGCCGGTACAACTAAAACAGGGGGAGAACACCCTTGGTTTTGGTAAGTTTTCCGGTGACTGGGGCTATATGTTCATTAAGTCCATGCAGGTGACAGCAGAGTAGTTTTTTTCGCTGCGCCTTCACTGGCGCAGCCTTTTCAGGTGCCAGGCACCGGAATCCTTAGGAGGTTGTATGACAACATATCAGTTCCCCGCTGGTTTTTTCTGGGGGGCAGCGGCGTCTGGTCCACAGACTGAAGGCACTGACAATAAACCGCACCGATCCATTTGGGACAGCTGGTTTGCCAGTCATCCAGAGCGTTTCTTTCAACAAATCGGCCCGACCAAAGTGTGCGAAACACTGCACAAATATAAAGAAGACGTCGCGCTGATGAAAAACATTGGCTTTAACTCATTTCGCACGTCAATTCAGTGGTCGCGTTTGATTGAGGATTTTGAAACGGGTAAACCGAACGATGATGCGGTGCGCTTTTATCATGACTATTTTGACGAGATGATCCGCAATGGCATTGAACCAATAATTAATCTTTATCATTTTGACATGCCAGAAGAATTACAAAATCGTTATGGTGGGTTTGAATCTCGCTACGTAGCCGAGTTGTTCGCCCATTTTGCCAAAACAGCTTTTGAACTGTTTGGTCATAAAATCAAATACTGGACCACTTTCAACGAACCGATCGTCCCGGTGGAAGGCGGATATCTGTATGACTTCCATTACCCGTGTAAAAAAGATGGCAAACTGGCCGCTCAGGTAGCATTCAATATCATGCTGGCGCATGCTAAAGCGGTAAAATGTTATCGCGAACTGCACCTTACCGGAGAAATTGGTGTGGTGCTTAATCTCACACCTTCCTATACCCGTAGTGATTCGCCGGAAGACCAAAAAGCAGCCTGGTATGCCGATTTACTCTTTAACCGCAGCTTCCTCGACCCTTTAGTGAAACATCAGTTTCCTCAAGAGCTGTGTGAAATACTGGCAACCCATGATTGCCTACCCACCGTCAGCAAAGAAGATGTCTGCTTAATTACCGACTCTCGCATAGATTTTTTGGGGGTAAATTACTATGTTCCTCGTCGGGTAAAGGCGCGCGAAAGCGAATACACCCTTGATTATTTTACCCCAGAATATTACTTCGAAAATTATGTCGATCCTGATGGTCGTTTTAACCCCTACCGTGATAATAACGAAATTCTGCCGCAGGCTATTTATGATATTGCGGCCAATATTCGTGACAATTACGGCAATATTAAATGGTATCTGGCTGAAATTGGCATTGCCATGGATTTGGCATCAGAAGGGCCAGTGCAGGTAGATGGCGTGATTGATGACAGTTTTCGTATTGCCTTAATGGAAGAACATTTGGTTCAGTTGCATCGGGCAATCAATGAGGGAGCGAATTGTTTTGGTGTCCATCAGTGGACGTTTATTGATAACTGGTCATGGATTAACTCTTTTAAACGGCGTTATGGTTTCTATCGGCTGGATTTGGCTACTGGCGAACGGCAAATAAAACGCAATGGGTTGTGGTTTAAATCTCTTGCTGAAACTAACCAGTTTAGCCGACAGGATTAAGCCATTAAAGGAGTGAAGGTTATGAGCAGCAAGCTATCGCGCTGTTTTTATCAGCTTGATAATAGAGTTAAAAATTATGTTTGGGGAAGCCGTACTGCGCTAAACCAATTGTTTAATATCCCTAATCCTGATGGGCAACCGCAGGCCGAACTGTGGATGGGCGTCCACCCGGCGGGAGTTTCTACTATCAATGAGCTGAGCCAGATTAAAGCATTATCGGATGTGATCGCTGAGGATAAATGTCGAATTCTGGGGACATCAACGGCGGAGCGTTTCGGTGATCTGCCTTTTTTGTTGAAAATACTGTCTGCTGAAAGTGCTCTGTCTATTCAGGTTCATCCCCAAAAAGCGCAGGCTGAAACCGGATTTTGGCAGCAGCAACGGCAACCACATCGCGCCGCATCACCTGATTATAATGATACTAACCATAAGCCTGAACTGGTTTATGCCATAACACCTTTTCAGGCCATGAATGGCTTTCGGGAAGTTGACCAGATAATTGCACACTTTAAAACACTCGATATACCCGCCATTACTGCGGCACTCGATGCCTTGATAACTCAGCCGAATGCTGACGGTTTGAAGCTGTTTTTCGTCACGCTGATGCAGTTAACACCCGAATTGTGCCAACAGGTGGTACGACAGCTGGTGAGTCAGGCGTCGGCTTGTTTCTCACCAGAACTGGCAACATTGATTCATAACCTCAATCAATCCTATCCAGATGATATCGGTGTTTTTGCTCCCTTATTATTAAATTGCATTACTTTGGCACCAGGGGAGGCGATGTTTCTACAGCCGGGCACACTTCATGCCTACGTAAAAGGTACGGCTATTGAAGTCATGGCCAGCTCTGATAACGTGTTGCGTGCAGGGCTTACCAGCAAAAAAATCAATCTTTCTGAGTTGGTGCTGTGTACGACGTTTACCTCTATAAAGCCCAATGATTTACTCCTGAGACCCAGCCAAACCCAAGAGTGCTTTAATTACAGCGTTCCGGTAGATGATTTCCGCTTTTGTATTTTCTCCAATGTGGAGAGCCGAGCGATAACCGCCGATAGCGCCGAAATTATTTTGGTCATCAGTGGCGTTGCCACACTCCATCATGCCAGTGGTGAAGCATTAATATTAAACGCAGGGCAGTCTGCATTTATTCCGGCCTTCGTCGGTCAATTTACCCTCACTTGTTCTGGCAAGGTTTGCAGAGTGTATTGTTGATAAGATTATAATTTCTGGCTTGTATTAATAAAAATATAAGCCAGTTTTTTATTTAATTTATTTTTATAAAATAAATTCGCGCTATTTTTATCTCCATTAGAAAATTCACTCATACCATTCTGTTTAATATTTTTTAATCTTGTCTTAAAATGTTTATCTTCGATTAACTAATAACCCTGTTAACCGAAAGAGGATATATGTCAAATCGCAAAAATTTGACACCGGCTGAAGTAGACCAGCTATTAGCTGCAACTCATCACGACACCCATTATTTAAAAAAACGTAAAGCATTATATGCATGGTTAAATATACGTGATAAGTATGAAGGCTCAGATAGTGAGTGGTTATTCTTATCAGAAAAAGGAAGTCGTTTATCCAGATAACGTATTTACTGGCTAATTCTTCATTATATTGAGTTAGCTGATCTTACTATTGCCGCGCATCCTTATGTATTAAGATATGGCTGTGGTTTCGCATTGGCAGACCGGAGAATTGATACTTGTTTAATGCAGGGTTATCTTGGTTAACGTAATATTAATAACACGGTAATATATACCTAAGGAAACGCTGAGAGGTTTAAATAAATATGGTGATTAGAGTGTGGTTATTTATTTCTCTGGGTGAACTTTAGTTCAAAACGAATCGTCTTGTCTTAAACGAAATTCTCATAAATTGTTTATTTGGCGAGGAATGACCTCGCTGAACTAAATAAAAATGTGGCGATATGACTCTATGTCAGAAATAACGTTTTACATCAAGAAATAGTGTCTTTTTAAGGAATGTATTTATGAAAAATAATCTGATAGCTGCGGCGGCCCGTTACATTGCGATTACTGCACCCGTAACCGCAGGGCCGGCTAATTCAACTGCCAGCTTCACTGTTAACTACACCATCCCACATCGTCTAAATGTGGATAGGATTTGATATTCGGGCTAGTTAGCGCCAACTCGTTCCCAGAAACATGACTGGAATATTCACCATGAAATTTATGTTAGTCACACTGGCGGTCGTATTGTTATTACAGGCTAGTGCAACACCGGCGGGCGTCATTATTGGCGGAACCCGGCTGGTTTACGACGGAGGTAGCAAAGAGTCTTTACTGAGCGTCAATAATCCAAGCAAAACACCGTATCTGATTCAACCCAAGATTGAATCAGATACGGTGGCGCTGAGAAAGCCCCTTTTGAAATATCGGAACAAATCGGATGAAAACCATTTACTGCCCAGTTGGGCGGCTAATGATATTGGCTCTTTGGCTTGCCACTTTGTTGGGGGGGGCCTCTGCAAGTGTGCGGGCCGAAGAGCACTTTAACTCGGCATTGCTGGAAATTGATAACCAGCAACAAAGCCACACTGATCTATCGGTGTTTGAGCAGGAGCCCAATCAGGCATCCGGCACCTATCGTGTCGACATTTATATCAATAATGAGCTGTTGGATACTCGTGATGTGGTGTTTAGCATGCAAAAAAATGCTGTAGGTAAAGAGAGCCTCCAGCCCTGCCTGAGTGCCAAAGCATTGGCGGAGGTTGGGGTTAAAATTGAAGCTTTCCCACAACTGGGGGATAGCGAATGTGCTGATCTTAGCGCTATTCCGCAGGCCAGCGCCGAGTTTCGTTTGAGTACGCAGCAGTTGTTGATCAGTATCCCGCAGGCAGCCATCACCGACAAAGCGCGTGGCTATGTAGAACCCAGCCAATGGGATGATGGTATTACGGCGTTGTTACTTAATTACAGTGTCAGTGGTGCGCAAAATAGTCCCCGTAATGGCAAGAATAATGATAGCAATAGCCAATATGCCAACCTGCGGCCCGGCTTTAACATTGGTCCGTGGCGACTGAGTAGCTATATCACCTGGAATCGCAGTAGTGGCCGTCAGGACCAGTGGGACACCGTCTATACCTATGTACAGCGCAATATTATTGCATTGAAGAGTCAGTTGATTTTGGGTGATAGCAATTCGCTGGCCGATGTGTTTGATGGTGTGCCATTTCGTGGCGCGCAACTGGCTTCTGATGATGACATGGTGCCTGATAGCTTGAAAGGGTATGCGCCAGTGGTACGTGGTATAGCCCATAGCAATGCTGAAGTGACTATCCGTCAGAATGGCTATGTCGTTTATCAACATTTTGTCGCACCAGGTGCATTTGAAATCACAGATATGTTTCCAACGGGTACCAGTGGTGATCTCCATGTAACAGTAAAAGAAGCGGATGGCAGCGAACAACTGATTGTGGTGCCTTTTGCTTCCTTGCCAGTATTACAGCGGGAAGGGCGACTGAAATATGCACTCACCGGTGGACAATATCGTTCCTACAACAGCCGTATTGAGAGAACTCCCTTTGTGCAAGGTACGGGCACCTATGGATTCCCTTATGGCATAACAATTTATGGTGGTATTCAGGGCGCGAGTCACTATCAATCTTTAGCTTGCGGGCTGGGAGATAATCTGGGGAAGTTGGGTGCGGTATCAGTGGATGTCACACATGCCCAAGCCACCATGCAAAACCAACCACAGAGAAGTGGCCAATCTCTGCGGACTCGATATAGCAAGAATATGGCACAAACAGGAACCAACATTGCCATTGCGGGTTACCGCTACGCAACCGCAGGTTATTACAACTTGCAGGAGACGCTGGATAGTTATCGTAAAGGTCAGAATACCGCCCTGTCAGAGCGTCGCCGCAATCGTGCTGAGGCGACCATGACTCAGAGTTTGTGGCAGGAAATCGGTTCAGTGTCACTTAGTTTAGTGAATGAGGATTACTGGAACAGTAATCGACGTTTGCAATCCTACGGAGTGGGCTACAACAACAGTTGGCACAAGGTTAGCTATGGTATGAATTACAGCTATAACCTTAATTTTATGGCCAGTAGTGCAGGTAGCGGTAAAAAATATGGAAAAGATCAGGTTATTGCTTTCAATATTAGTGTGCCATTAGCCATTTTACTGGGTAACACTTATGCCAGTTACACCATGAATACCAGCAAGAAGGGGAGTACCACTCAAATTGCTGGCCTAAAGGGTACCGCACTGGCTGGTAATAATCTGAGCTGGAATGCACAGCAAGGTTATGGTAGCCAGAGGCAAGGTAATAGCGGCAATCTGGCTGCGGATTATCGCGGTACCTATGGTGCAATCAACGCCGGTTATGCCTATGACAATGACATGCAGCGGGTGAACTATGGGGTACAGGGCGGAATAGTGGCACACAGCGATGGTGTTACCTTTGGTCAACCATTAGGTGAAACCATCGCGCTGGTTAAAGCTCCAGGAGCAAAGTCTGTGGAACTGAGCAGTCAGACAGGGGTGAAAACCGATTATCGCGGCTATGCTATTGTGCCTTACATCAGTCCTTACCGTAAAAATAAGATAGCACTGAATAGTGCGACGCTTTCGGATGATGTGGAGCTTAACCAGAATACCCAGAATGTGGTGCCGACGCGTGGTGCGGTAGTACGAGCCAGCTTTGTTACCCAGATTGGTGGGCGTGCGATGATGACGCTACTGCGCCCTGATGGAGCACCAGTGCCATTTGGCGCCACCGTGAGCGATATGGCTACCAAGGGCCAGGGTTTTATTGTCGGTGATACTGGGCAGGTTTATCTAACCGGGTTGGCAGACAGCGGCCAATTAATTGTGAAATGGGGCCATGACACTTCGCAGCAGTGCCATGTGGATTATTCCCTCTCTGGAAAAATAGAAACAAATAGCGTTCATATGCTGCACGGACAGTGTGGATAAAAAGAGTAATTAATATGAGAATGTTGATATTAGTTGATATCGCTATCTTCAGCAGAATTTAATAACTATATCTATCAAAAGACATCGTCGGCTGGCAATAAACTCATTCTCTTCGCGCCAGATATTATCAAGCCGGTAATGCTGTTACAGCAGATATTGCGAACCCGACAGCAACGTTAGATGTTATTCATAGATAATATTTAATGGGGTTGTAAGTATATGTATCCCAGCTAACTGGCCATAATCACGCATCAAACGATGCAGCTGCTGGCGCGAAAGCTGGCCACCATATCGTGATAGAAACAGAAAATCGCTATCAGCCTCCAGATATTGAGCACGCAGCGCCAGTTAGGCGAGTATGGCAGCTTTTTCATGAGGTTGAATCGGATGTTGTACTGAAAAACCGTTTTTTAAACGTGAAACATTCAGGCGATTGCCAGCCAAATCCACATCCTGTAACCGTAAGCTACGAAGCTCAGTGGTGCGTAAGCCGTGGATAAAACACATCAACAGCATGCATTTATCACGGCTGTATTTTTATTAGCAGGAATTGCGTCAAGCAGACGTTCAACTTCGTTTCTACTTAAGAATTTTCGGTTAGCCATGTTAAAAATTGCCTCGGTAATATTTTAGGTTTATTGCAAGCGGCAGGTCGCTTGCTGAATGACGTTATTTAAAACCAAGGCGATTTTTTGAGTAATCGACAGGATGGAATTGCTATTTTCTGAAATTCAGAATATCAACATTAGGCGATGCTTAAGGTGGGAAACGCTGGGGTAGTCTGCACTATGCATAAACAATTTGATTATAATTTAATTAAGTTTTTTGGTCGCCGTGGTTGATGCTCGGAGTATGTCCAGTGCATCAGAAAAATTGGATATGGCCCCCTCTGGTATTAGTCATGCTATTGGAAAATAGAGAGAATACTACAAAATTTCGCTTTAAAAACAGTGCAATGTGATTTTTTCACTAAAAGAAGTAGCCATGTTTATGCCTATATGCATAAAGCGCAGAAGCACGATGCAAATTTACTGCAACTGATCGGCATCATGCAGAAGACATTCTGAGTCAATTGTATTACTTCCCTCTGATACACAGTCCGCAGTTTGCCTGCGGGAATCCCGCATTTTGAATGTCGTAATGTAAAATTCGTGTGAAATATATGTGACTCCGTGCGCAAAAACAGACCAATTTTATGCTGGTTTCTTTGGCAAAATCACGTCGAAAATCCTCCCACTTTGTCTTAGTACGAAGTGAGAATTCTTATAACCAATTAATTTTAAACATTATTAATATTATTCGTTTTCAGATGAGTGGTGGCTTATCGCTGTTTTTCTGGTGCTTGATTGTACTTGTCTATACGAGTATATGTTAATAAATATTCAAACTAAGTAATGTCGTTGATACCTGAAAAACTGGTTGAAGGAAATTGCCGTGACTGCCCAAAATAGATTCCGTGATACTGAGATTCGAGCTTCGCGTGGCACAAAACTAACTGCTAAAAGTTGGATGACCGAAGCCCCGCTGCGTATGTTAATGAATAATCTCGACCCCGAAGTGGCTGAGAATCCAAAAGAATTAGTTGTTTACGGTGGTATTGGTCGTGCGGCCCGTAACTGGGAATGCTATGACAAGATTGTCGAAAGCCTCACTCATCTGAATGATGACGAGACCTTATTGATTCAATCTGGTAAGCCCGTAGGCGTCTTTAAAACCCACAGTAATGCACCGAGGGTGCTGATTGCTAATTCTAATTTAGTTCCGCATTGGGCTAATTGGGAACATTTTAATGAGTTGGACGCCAAAGGGTTGGCCATGTACGGCCAGATGACGGCGGGCAGTTGGATCTATATTGGTAGCCAGGGCATTGTACAGGGCACCTATGAAACCTTTGTCGAAGCGGGGCGGCAACACTTTGGCGGTAGCTTGAAAGGGCGCTGGGTATTAACGGCTGGGCTGGGTGGCATGGGAGGCGCGCAACCACTGGCGGCTACCTTGGCCGGAGCTTGCTCTTTGAATATTGAATGCCAGCAAAGCCGTATCGATTTCCGCCTCAAAACCCGCTATGTCGATGAACAAGCAACAGATCTTGATGATGCGTTGGCGCGTATCAAAAAATACACTTCTGCTGGCAAAGCTGTTTCTATCGCATTATGTGGCAATGCAGCTGAAATCTTACCTGAGCTGGTACGCCGTGGGGTTCGTCCGGATATGGTGACCGACCAAACCAGTGCTCATGATCCGCTGAATGGCTATCTGCCAAAAGGCTGGAACTGGGAAGAATATCGCCGCCGTGCCCAAAGTGAGCCGGTGCTGGTGGTGAATGCAGCTAAAACTTCAATGGCAGAACATGTTGAAGCAATGCTGGCTTTCCACAATATGGGCATCCCGACTTTTGACTACGGCAACAATATCCGTCAGATGGCGCAAGATATGGGTGTTACCCATGCATTTGATTTCCCGGGTTTTGTTCCTGCTTATATTCGCCCATTATTCTGTCGCGGTGTTGGCCCATTCCGCTGGGCCGCGCTTTCCGGTGACGCCGAAGATATTTATAAGACGGATGCGAAGGTTAAAGAACTTATCCCAGATGATGAGCATTTACATCACTGGCTGGATATGGCCCGTGAGCGTATTAGTTTCCAAGGGCTACCGGCTCGTATCTGCTGGGTTGGCTTGGGGCAGCGCGCTAAATTAGGTTTAGCCTTCAATGAGATGGTACGAACAGGTGAGCTGTCAGCGCCGATTGTGATTGGGCGTGATCATCTTGATTCCGGCTCGGTCGCCAGCCCTAATCGCGAAACCGAAGCCATGCAGGATGGTTCTGATGCCGTCTCTGACTGGCCGCTGCTCAATGCATTGCTGAATACTGCCAGTGGCGCGACTTGGGTATCACTGCATCATGGTGGTGGCGTTGGTATGGGCTTCTCGCAACATTCAGGCATGGTAGTGGTATGTGATGGTAGCGACGATGCAGCCGAACGTATCGCCCGAGTATTACATAATGATCCAGCTACTGGTGTAATGCGTCATGCAGATGCGGGTTATGACATCGCGATTAATTGTGCACAAGAGCAGGGGCTTAACCTGCCAATGATTGCCGCAACTCAGGGGAAAAAAGCATGAAAACAACAATGACACTGCGTCCCGGCCAGATGACGCTGGCTGATTTGCGACATATTTATCAGCACCCGGTAAAAATAACTTTGGATGAAAGTGCTTATGCACCTATTCAGCAAAGTGTGGATTGCGTACAGAAAATATTGGCAGAGAAGCGTACTGCGTATGGTATCAATACTGGATTTGGTCTGTTGGCCTCCACGCGTATTGCGACAGAAGATTTGGAAAACCTACAGCGCTCGATTGTCCTTTCTCATGCAGCAGGTGTTGGGGAATCCAATGATGACGCGATTGTACGCTTGATTATGGTATTGAAAATCAATAGCCTGGCGCGTGGTTTTTCGGGTATCAGGCTTGAGGTTATTCAGGCGTTGATAACATTAGTTAATGCACAAGTTTATCCACATATACCCCTAAAAGGCTCAGTGGGTGCTTCTGGTGATCTGGCTCCGTTGGCACACATGAGTTTGCTGCTGCTCGGTGAAGGTAAAGCCCGCTATCAAGGGGAATGGTTGGATGCTCGCGCAGCGCTGGCTAAAGCCGGTTTGCAACCGCTGACATTGGCGGCAAAAGAAGGGTTGGCACTCCTTAATGGTACTCAGGTTTCCACTGCTTATGCTTTGCGCGGCTTGTTTGAAGCGGAAGACCTTTATGCCGCAGCCTCTGTCTTTGGCAGCCTGACGGTTGAAGCGGCATTAGGTTCTCGTAGCCCGTTTGATGCCCGTATTCATGCGGTTAGAGGCCAGCGTGGGCAAATTGATGCCGCCAGCACTTATCGTCATTTGCTTGGTGAACGTAGTGAAGTCTCTGAATCTCACCGTAATTGTGACAAAGTTCAAGACCCGTACTCTTTGCGTTGTCAGCCACAGGTCATGGGGGCTTGTCTGACCCAAATGCGCCAGGCTGCTGAAGTTCTGGCGATTGAATCTAATGCGGTGTCAGATAATCCATTGGTATTTGCTGAGCAGGGTGACGTATTGTCTGGCGGTAACTTCCATGCCGAACCAGTTGCAATGGCGGCAGATAATCTGGCGCTGGCGCTGGCAGAAATAGGCTCGTTAGCAGAACGTCGTATTTCGCTGTTAATGGATAAACATATGTCGCAGCTACCGCCATTTCTGGTGGAGAACGGCGGCGTAAACTCTGGTTTTATGATTGCGCAGGTTACGGCGGCGGCACTAACCAGTGAGAATAAAGGGCTGGCATTCCCCTCCAGTGTTGACAGCATCCCAACTTCAGCGAATCAGGAAGACCATGTTTCTATGGCACCCCGTGCAGGTAAGCGCTTATGGGAGATGGCTGAAAACGTGCGCGGCATTCTGGCTGTTGAGTGGTTGGCTGCATGTCAGGGGCTGGATTTGCGCAAAGGCCTGAAAACATCAGATGCTCTGGAACCAGCTCGCTTGTTACTGCGTAAGCATGTGGCCTACTACGAAAAAGACCGTTTCTTTGCCCCCGATATTGAAGCTGCCAGCCAGCTCATTGCTCTGCGTCATATGAATGAACTGATGCCTGCGCATCTACTACCAAGTCTTTAATAACGAATAATAAGCATTTAAAAACATTGGCCTATAGGTGATCCCGGTAACCGGGATCACCCTCTCTGAACCCCTGCCTGTAAGGGCACAAATCTTGCGAGAATGTACCATGAAGAATGATTCATCCACGCTCAAACGCGGCCTTAGCGCCCGGCATATCCGGTTCATGGCGTTAGGTTCTGCCATTGGTACCGGCTTGTTTTATGGTTCTGCCGAGGCAATCCGTCTGGCCGGGCCAGCGGTATTACTCGCTTATCTGGTTGGTGGTGCTGCCGTATTCATGGTGATGCGCGCACTTGGCGAAATGGCGGTGCATGATCCAGTGGCGGGTTCATTCGGCCACTACGCCAGCCGTTACCTTGGCCCACTGGCGGGTTTTCTCACCGGTTGGACCTATACCTTTGAGATGATCATTGTGGCGCTGGCCGATGTCACGGCGTTCGGTATTTATATGGGACTATGGTTCCCGGATGCGCCGCAGTGGGTGTGGGTGCTGAGTATTATTTTCTTTATTGGCGCGCTAAATCTGTGTTCAGTAAAAGTATTTGGTGAAATGGAGTTTTGGCTATCACTGCTAAAAGTAACCGCGATTATTGCCATGATTGCGGCAGGGCTAGGCATTATGATGTTTGGCTTCGGTGCCGGTCATGAGAGTACTGGGGTCAGTAATTTATGGTCTCATCAAGGGTTTATGCCAAACGGTATTACAGGTGTGATTGCTTCATTTGCTGTAGTGATGTTTGCTTTTGGTGGTATTGAAATCATCGGGGTGACTGCCAGTGAGGCAAAAGATCCGGAAAAAGTATTACCCCGTGCCATCAATACTGTTCCTGTACGTATTCTACTGTTCTATGTTCTGACCTTATTTGTTTTGATGGCTATTTATCCGTGGAATAGCATTGGGCAAAATGGCAGTCCTTTTGTGGAAATTTTTAGTAGCTTAGGGATCAGTTCTGCTGCAAACATTCTAAATTTGGTGGTGATTACTGCGGCTATTTCGGCGATCAATAGCGATATTTACGGTGCTGGTCGCATGATGTATGGCCTGGCTCAAGAGGGGCTGGCACCTAAATGCTTTAGCCGTTTGACCCGTAATGGCGTGCCTTGGATGACTATTTTAGTAATGGCAATTGCACTGTTATTGGGTGTGGTGTTGAATTACCTGATTCCGAAAAATGTATTCCTGATTATTGCCTCGATTGCGACCTTTGCCACCGTCTGGGTGTGGCTAATGATCCTTATCTCACAAGTCGCGATGCGCCGTTCAATGAGCAAAGAAAATGTTGCCCGCCTCGCCTTCCCTGTACCTTTCTGGCCGGTGGCTCCGATGCTCACTATCATCTTTATGGCCTTTATTATTGCTGTTTTAGGGTATTTCCCTGATACCCGTATTGCTATGTATGTTGGCCTGGCTTGGGTGATATTAATGACACTGGCCTGGTGGGTTTGGGTACGTAAAACACCCGTTCATGTTATTGCGAAGCAGGTGGAAAACAGCGAAGCATAGCAATCGACATTCTGAATCGGGCCGCAATTAATCACATTTGCGGCCCGATTTATTTTGAGGCAGGGCGGAGTGGTAAGTGAAATGGAGTGGATAACGGGGGAATTAAGCTGTTTAAGGTTGTTTCTTTGAAAGTAATAGCTGGATGCTAATTTTATTAATATCGCACTATATACCAAGATAATGCTTTGCGTTTAAAGTAGCGGCATAACCAGATGGTGATAAAGTGACCTTAATGATGAAAATTATATATCTACGGAGTAACTGCCCATGCCAGCTCTAGCTATTAAGCGGTGGATTAAACGAATTGTACTGGTCTTGGTGGTTATATCAGTAACCATACTGGCGATAAGAATTTATGATACACAACGCGGCCCGAAACTGGAGCTTTGGCATACGTTTGTCCCTCATGACATGCGCGCCGCTGAGATTGATAAAGCCAGTTGGGCGGATTACATAAAAGCTGAAAACAATATTTTCGATGAAGTTCGTACCAATGTTACCGAAAAACTGGAACCCAGAACTCAGGTTCCATTAAACCGTTATTATTCTGGTAGCTCAATTTATCCACCTCATTTTAAAAATGACTGGAACCGTTCTTATATTTTGCAACCCGAAGGTAAGCCTAAAGGTGCCGTCGTCTTACTGCATGGCCTGACTGATACTCCTTATAGTTTGCGTCATATTGCAGAGAATTATCGTCAACGTGGATATGTTGCTATTGGCATTCGTTTACCTGCTCACGGCACGGTACCCGGCGCGTTGACTGATGTTGAATGGCAGGACTGGTTAGCGGCTACTCGCCTTGCTGTCCGTGAAGCCAAAGCACTGAGTGGCCCTGATTTACCATTGCATGTTGTTGGTTTCTCCAACGGCGGAGCATTGGCAATGAAATACACACTCGACTCCCTGGATGACCCGAAACTGGCAAAACCTGAACGCGTTATTTTGATATCACCAATGATTGGGGTAACAAGTTTCGCGCGTTTTGCTGGCATAGCCGGTTGGCCAGCTATCTTCCCAGCCTTTGCCAAAGCGGCTTGGTTAGGGATTGTGCCCGAGTTTAATCCATTCAAATACAATTCATTCCCGGTGAATGCTGCACGTCAGTCTTATTTGCTGACATCGGTGTTGCAGCAGCAAATTGCGCGTGATGCCCGAAATAATAAGATGGCGGAGTTACCTCCAATTTTGACCTTCCAGTCATTAATGGATTCAACAGTTAGCACCCGTGCTGTTGTGACGGCTCTTTATAATCATTTGCCTAAGAATGGCAGTGAAGTGGTGTTATTCGACTTGAACCGTGCTGCAAGCTTCGGCCCATTACTGAGAACATCTTCTTATACGGCTTTGGCTCGTTTATTACCGCCACCACCGCGTAATTACAGCGTGACGATTATCAGCAACGTCTCACCACAAAGTAATGAAACCGTGGCGTTGACAACATTGGCTGGCCAAACCGACGAGACTTCAGCACCGACCGGGCTGATTTATCCGCCGGATATCTTCTCGTTATCTCATGTGGCATTACCATTCCCAATGAGTGATTCACTTTATGGTCGCTACCCAGAACCGCGTGACCAATATGGTATTAGCCTGGGGACATTTGCCGCACGCGGTGAGCGGGCTGTTCTGGTGGTTGGGCTGGATTCACTAATGCGTATCTCATCAAATCCGTTCTACCCGTATATGTTGCAGCGCATTGACGACAAAATCGACGCTCCGGCTAAATGATCTTGTTTTTCTAAATGATAGAACTACTCAAGCCCCCGATTGGGGGCTTTTTCATAATGAGTGCCATACTTTCAAATCGTACATGCTCTTCATATTTATTGACCCTGAAAGGAAAGCACTATGTCTATCGAAAAAGTGGTATATCGTGCCAAAGCTAAAGCGACGGGTGGCCGTGATGGTCGGGCAACCTCCTCGGATGGCGTATTAGATGTAAAATTGGGCGTCCCTAAAGAGATGGGCGGCGCAGGCGGGGCCGTGACAAATCCAGAGCAGCTGTTTGCAGCGGGTTACTCTGCCTGCTTCCTCGGGGCACTGAAATTTGTGGCATCAAAAGAAAAAGTGAAAATTCCCGATGACGCCAGTATCGAAGGAACGGTGGGTATTGGCGCTATACCGACGGGATTTGGCATCGAAGTTCAACTGGATATCAGCTTGCCAGGTATCGAGCGCAGTGTGGCCGAAGATTTAGTGAAAAAAGCCCATGTTGTCTGCCCATACTCCAACGCCACGCGTGGCAATATTGATGTCACGTTGAATATCAAATAATTCAATCTCCGCACGCAAAAGCCCATAAAAATTATTTTGTGGGCATATACTCTCCGCAATAATATTTGCCTAATAAATAAGCTGGCATATCCTTACCGGACTATGCGCCAGTTCCCAGACTGAATAGCCAGGATTGGTTAGGATAATTCTTGTAACTGAAATCAATAGCGTGCTTATTGGCTTTACACTGAACCTGAGGGGGGGTTCACTGTCTGATTGATTCAAGCCGCAAATAGTGTCTCTGGAGACCTTGCGTTATATGGACCGAGTTAAATCTTTATCGCAGCAAAGTATTTCTTTGTTGTTGGCTGTTTATATTGGTATTTTCCTGAATATCTCTGTCTTTTATCGTCGTTTTGACACCTTTAGCCAAGGTATTCAAGGCATAAAAGTGGTGTCTGCTATCATCGAAGTGATGGCGATTATTCTGTTTACCTTTTTTGTTATGCGCATCATTTCCCTCGGTGGCCGATGGTTTTATCGCGTAGTCGCAACTCTTCTGGTACTCATTTCTGTTGCAGCCAGTTATTACATGACATTTTTCAATGTGGTGATTGGTTACGGCATCGTCATATCTGTTTTGACCACGGATACTGATCTGTCTAAAGAGGTTATTGGACTCCATTTTATTATCTGGATGGTGGTCGTCAGCGCACTGCCTCTACTGCTTATCTGGAAAAATAGTTTACGACTCACTCTACTCGAGCAATTTTTGACGCCGGGACAGCGTATTAAGCCAATCTTACTGATGGCGGCGGTGGTCGCATTAGTTTGGTTACCTATTCGTTATCTGGATAAAGTACAGCACGCGGATGAACAACTGAAAACCGTGGATTTACCCAGTTATGGCGGGGTAGTTGCTCACTCATATTTGCCTTCTAACTGGTTGGCTGCATTGGGTTTATACGCTTACACTCAATACGATGAGAAGTATGACGCGGCAACGCTGTATGACCCCGCGGAACACCATACTTATGTTGCACCAGCGGGTATTGATGATACCTATGTTGTGTTTATTATTGGTGAAACAACTCGTTGGGACCATATGGGGCTGCTGGGATATCCGCGTGATACCACTCCACGTCTCAGTAAAGAAAAGAACTTAGTGGCTTTTCGTGGCACATCTTGCGATACCTCCACCAAACTTTCATTGCGCTGCATGTTCGTGCGTGAAGGGGGTACGGAAGATAACCCACAGCGCACACTGAAAGAGCAAAATGTGTTCGCGGTGATGAAATCCCTGGGTTTCACTTCTGAATTGTTCGCCATGCAGAGCGAGATGTGGTTCTACAATAATGCGAGCGTTGATAATTATTCGTTTCGGGAATTAATTGCTTCTGAGAAACGTAACGATGATAAGCCAGTAGATGACATGCTGCTGGTCGATGAATTGAAAGAGTCACTCGGGCGTTATCCGGTTGGTAAGCATTTAGTCATACTGCATACCAAAGGGTCACATTATCTCTATTCGCAACGTTACCCTCGTAGCTATGCTCGCTATCAGCCCGAATGTATGGGTGTGGATGATTTTTGCAGTAAGCAGCAACTGATAAATGCTTTTGATAACAGCGTGCTATACACCGATTCGTTTATTGCCAATGTCATTGATCAAATGCGTGATAAGAAGGCGCTGGTGTTCTATGCCGCCGATCATGGTGAATCTATCGACGATAATTCCCACTTCCACGGCACGCCACGTGAAATGGCACCGCCAGAGCAATTCCGTGTGCCATTGATGGTTTGGGCGTCAGATAAGTTTCTGGCCCAACCGGGAAGCCTTACGGCTTTTGAGCAACTACAGGCAGAGCAGCGTATCGGAAAAAGTCATCGTCAGGTTGAGCTGTTTGACTCTATCTTGGGCTGTTTAGGTTATACCTCGCCGGATGGCGGAATTAATGCAGAGAATAACTGGTGTCAGGCGCCAGCCCGGCCTTCTCAGCCTGCAATATAATTAATTAGCGCAAGTAAAATCTGATACGGCATGATTTTTGATATCAATCTCATTGTCGCTTTGAGGGTGCGGTATACTCCAGTCCCGAATCCCTACCGGCTGGAGTCTTCTATGGCTTACCGTGTTGCCTTTATTGATGATCATGACATTGTGCGCTCAGGTTTTGCCCAGCTGCTTGCTCTGGAAGACGATATTCAGGTGGTAGGAGAGTTTAGTTCAGCGAAACAGGCCCGAGCTGGATTGCCGGGCTTGCAGGCCAATATCTGTATTTGTGATATCTCGATGCCCGATGAAAGTGGTCTGGATCTCTTGAAAGACCTTCCCTCAGGTATGGGCGTTATTATGCTGTCGATGCACGATAGCCCGGCGCTAGTTGAAATGGCGCTAGAGCGCGGCGCTCGCGGGTTTCTCTCCAAACGTTGTAAACCTGAAGATTTGGTTAATGCGGTCCGCACTGTGGGCAGTGGCGGGGTCTATTTAATGGCTGAAATTGCCCAAAAATTGGCTCGCGTTGCTATTGATCCTCTAACCCGCCGTGAGCGTGAAGTTGCTGTGTTGCTGGCGCAAGGCATGGAAGTGCGTGACATCGCGGAATCACTTGGCCTGTCACCGAAAACCGTCCATGTTCATCGCGCTAACTTATTTGCCAAACTGGGTGTCAGTAATAATGTTGAGTTAGCCAAGCAGGTGTTGAATCTATGATGCAACGCTTGATGATGTTGCTGGCATTATTGTTTATTTATATCACCGCCGCTTTCTGTTTATGGTCTGTTGGCACCCAGTTGGTTGACCGACCTTTACAGGCCATGTTGCTATTCCCTTTTGGTCTGCGCATGGGCATTTTATTGCAAAGCCCACGACAATATTGGCCGGGAATTCTGTTGGGTGACGCATTACTTTGGTGGCTGCTCACTGATCAGTTTGGTTACTCTTATAGCCTGTTATGGACTGCAATTCCTTTGCTGTTGGCGACGACCTTATTGGCAGTTGTTGCATCCCCTTGGCTATTACGCCACCAGAAAAATGACAGTGAATGGAAATGGCCCTTGATGCAGGGCGCAGTCATTATTAGTGCTGCGTTGATACAGGCATTAGGATGGCAAATTGCCAGTGAACAAGGTGCGATGGCGCTATTGTTGGGGTTAGTTGGCGGTTTAACGATTGCGCCAATTTGTCTGTTATTGTGGCATTACCTGGTTCGCCAGATCTGGGCTCCACTGGAACCGGGACTGATTCATAAACCAATTAACCTGCGTTTGAACCACATCATGTGGTATCTGTTGCTATTTGCGTTGAGTATCTGGTTGCAACACCATATCACCGAGTCGGATTTGTATTTATTCGCACCTTTTTGTCTGGCGATTCCCATTGTATTTATGTCCTACCGCTATGGTTGGCAAGGGGCGGTGGTGGCCACTTTGCTCAATGGCATGGTGCTATTGATTATCACGCCGGCAGAGTTAGATTCACACCGTGATTTGCTGTTATCACTCTTGGCGCAAAGCTTGACCGGCTTATTGCTGGGGGCCGGAATTCAGCGCCAGCGCGAGCTAAATCTGCAATTACAAATACGGCTGAATGAAAACCGCGAATTAGCCAAAGCCTTAGTGGTGGCAGAAGAACAAGCCCGTCGTAATGTGGCGCGTGAGCTGCATGATGAGGTCGGACAGACGGTAACGGTTATCCGTACTCAGGCCAGTATTATCAAGCGACTGTCTACACAGGAGACAGTACTAACCAGTGCCGGGATGATAGAGACACTGGCATTGCGGGTTTATGATGGCGTCCATGATGTTTTAGCCAAATTATGGCCTGCGGCATTAAATAACTTGCCGCTATCGGCGGCTATTGCAGCATTAATGCGTGAGCTTATTCCACAGGATCAATCCGTTGTCGGTGTATTGCACTGGCAAGTCGATGATAGCCCTATGGATGAGACCTTGAAAATCACACTGTATCGTATCTGCCAGGAGGGGATCACCAATGCGTATCGACACGGGGCTGCCAGCCGTATCGAGATTAATGCGCAGCAAGATAAACAGCAGATAACGTTGACGATTCGTGATAATGGGAAAGGCGTTGATTTGGCGACACTAACACCGAGCTATGGCTTAAGAGGTATGCAGTCGCGGGTCAGTGCATTAGGTGGCAGTTTTACACTGAGTGTTGATAATGGCACCTGTTTAAATGTGATCCTACCCACAATTTCTTTGCCATCTAATGAAAACTAAGAAATATTCTCGTTTTTTACCGGTGTTTTTCTCATTAGTTTGGTGCGCGCGAGGAACATGATGACTCTACTTAAAAAATTTTCTGAGGTTCACATGTGGTTTTTCCTCAAAAGTCGCGATAACGTGCCGCCAGTGACGGAACAAGCGCAAATCGATTCGTCTTATAAATATTGGCGAATTCAGTTGATGTGGACGATGTATATCGGCTATGCAGCTTTCTATTTCACCCGCAAAAGCTTCAACTTTATTATGCCCGCCATGCTTAGCGACTTAGGGCTGACGATGTCGGATGTTGGCGTTTTGGGTACGCTATTTTATATCACCTATGGTTGTTCTAAATTTATATCGGGCATGATCAGTGACCGGTCAAATCCGCGTTACTTTATGGGTATTGGCCTGGTTATGACCGGGATTATTAATATTCTGTTTGGTATGAGCTCGTCACTGTTAGTCTTCGGTGCTTTATGGATTCTGAATGCTTTCTTCCAGGGCTGGGGCTGGCCGCCATGCTCTAAGATTTTAACCAGTTGGTATTCCCGTTCAGAGCGTGGTGGTTGGTGGGCAATTTGGAATACGTCGCATAACTTTGGCGGTGCGTTAATTCCCTTGTTGGTGGGCTTTATTTCTCTGCACTTTAGCTGGCGCTACGGCATGATTATTCCTGGCATTATCGGTGTCGTGATCGGTTTACTGATGTGCTGGCGGTTACGTGATAAACCAAGCACTATGGGGCTGCCAAGTGTGGGTAAGTGGCGCAATGATGCCATGGAGCTGGTACAAGAATCTGAAGGCCAGGGGTTATCGAATAAAGAGATTGTGAAGCGCTATGTATTAACCAATAAATATATTTGGTTACTGGCGGTTTCTTATGTGCTGGTTTATATCGTCCGCACCGCGATCAATGACTGGGGTAACCTCTATTTGACGCAAGAGAAAGGTTATTCATTAATGACTGCCAACTCGGCAATTTCATTATTTGAAGTGGGCGGATTTATTGGTTCGCTGGTTGCAGGTTGGGGGTCAGATAAGTGGTTTCGCGGTAACCGTGGGCCGATGAATCTGATATTTGCTATTGGCATTTTCCTTTCTGTCGCATCATTGTGGATTATGCCGGGAGTCAGTTATGTCTTGCAGGCAGGGTGCTTCTTCGCTATCGGCTTCTTTATTTTTGGCCCTCAGATGCTGATTGGTATGGCAGCCGCTGAATGTTCACATAAAGATGCTGCTGGTGCCGCCACTGGCTTTGTTGGGTTATTCGCCTACTTAGGTGCGGCTTTATCAGGTTACCCTATTGCTCGCATTATGGAGATTTGGCACTGGAATGGTTTCTTTGTCGTTATTTCCATTGCTGCCTGTTTATCTGCTTTCTTCTTATTGCCATTCTTACGGGCACAAGCGCCACAGTTGAAACAAGCTGAAGCTTGATTTTTATTCAACTGATTCAGTTTTAACCGCTGGTGATGCTTTTAACAACAGTCACCAGCGGGTTGTTAAAAAGTGATTGACTGCCCAAAGTCGTAGCAGTAAGATGCGCCCCAATTCGGCGAGTAGCGCAGCTTGGTAGCGCAACTGGTTTGGGACCAGTGGGTCGGAGGTTCGAATCCTCTCTCGCCGACCAAATTTAAGAACCCTGATAGCAATATCAGGGTTTTTTTTCGTCTCTATCTTTGCAAAATAAATATTTTATACATTACTAATTTATTTCGATATATATTTTATAATATGTAAGATATATTTTATAATATTGACTTCCTCTTATTTAAAGCTGCTAATTGATATCGGTTTTAACCACTAGCGTGCACAATATAATAACCATATTAACAATACTATAAGAGGAATGATATGAACTATATTAATGGTGATACCAAAATACGATTATCTTTGTTACCGCTCTCTATAATATTATCGCTATGCGGTATTTCATTGTCTCATGCCACGAATATCATTGCGGATAAAACCGCAGCCAAAAACCAACAGGCAGATATCAAAATAAAACCTAATAAATTATCTCTTGCTCCATGTCGTTCTACCATAGGCTGTGGTGAAAGAACTACAATAAATATTCAATCACCAGATAAAAATGGATTGTCACATAATAAATATACAAAATTTGATGCACCCCATCATAAGGATGTTGTTATCCTTAATAATGAGTTGTCCAAGAAAATAAATGGTAATCCAAATTTGGTTACGTCATCTGCGACTATTATTTTAAATGAGGTGAGATCTTCACATGCAAGCTACTTAGCCGGGAAAGTACAGCTTTTTGGTCAGGATGCCCATGTTATTATTGCCAACCCAGCGGGTATTGATTGTTATGGATGTTTATTTACTGACATGTCTCACCTGACCCTGACCACGGGTCTGCCGTACTTCAATCGTCATAATAAGCTGCAAGGTTTTAAGATATTAGATGGAGATATCAATATCAATAATGGCATAGCTTATCAGTCGGGGCTGAACCACCAGGGGAGAGGTGAGAAGTCTGCCTATCTCGATTTATTCTCTAATGCCCTAAATGTTAATGGCAATGTTACTGCTGATGATATCTTTATCATTGCCGGAAAAAATAAAATAAAGTTGGCATCTGCTGGAAATAAAATGGGTATAACGTCGTTGATTTCCTATTTGAGTTCACCAGATTATTTTAAAAGTGTTGATGTCAGTAACATAGGAGGAATTTATGCGAATAAAATACGCATTATCGCAGAAGGTAATATTAAAAATTCAAATGAAATTAAGTCTAGAGGCTTGATTCAGATGATATCAAGAGGAAATATTAAAAATAAGTCGGGTGGGAATATGACCGGTGAATCTATACAACTTTACTCTATTAATAACAAGATGAAAGTATTCTTATATAATGAAAGTTTTGCAAAAAGCCCTGGCGACTATACTAAAAATAATGATGGTACTTCTTCCTTTGTTGGAAAAATAAAACAATCAGAAATATAAACCCAATCACTTCGCATTGAAAAATTCAAATAACCATATCTGCATTGGTTAAGTCATTAGCCACATGTTGTGGCTAATTGTTCTGATGACATAATTCACGCGTGGCCAAATTGAAGTGGAGTTTATTGCATGAGACTGAGAATAATAAATCAGGAGCTTTTAATATTTTATGAAAAAATGGGGAAAATAGCCGTCTTATCGTCTTTTTTTATTTTCATATCGATTATGCCCTTTGCCGCTTATGCGAAAGTTAACCAGCTTACTATACCTACAGGCGTTGGATCTTCCGATGATTCGTCATGTCTGGTTATTAAGCGTGTCGAATTGATGAATATTGATGCCTTTCCGAATGCAGGGCGCTTAATACAATGGGCAAAGCAGGCTCAAGGCAATTGTTTAGATGAGAAAGGACTATCATCTCTACGCGACACACTCCAATGGCAATTGGTTACTGATGGTTATATTACTTCGCATGCGGTTTTTACCGAAGATAGCTATGTGGATGGCACTTTATTTCTGACTTTAATTCCTGGGCGCTTGGCGAGCATTGAACACCATGAAGATAGCCAGAGTTATGCTCAGTTAAATACTGTGTTTCCTGGCCGGCAGGGGGATTTGGTTAATTTACGTAACCTTGAACAAGGCTTGGATAATTTACAGCGTTTACCCTCGGTAAATGCCACTATGGATGTGGTGCTAAATCCTGAGGATTTGAGTAGCCAGATTATGGTGACTCGCCAGCAGTCGCGTTTCTGGCGCATGAATGCTTTTCTCGATGATGCAGGGAATTATGGTGTTGGCCGTTATCGTGCTGGTGCTACTTTATTTCTTGATAGTCCATTATCGCTAAGTGATTTGGCTTATTTCTCCGCCAGTCGTGAGCTGGATAATCATCATGATAAAGGGAGCCACAATTTTGCCCTGCATTATTCAATCCCTTTTGGGTATTGGTTATTGAGTATGGCGGCCAGCCAGGGAGCCTATTACCAATCTTTGTTGGTGGCCAATACCGCGTATAAATATCATACGTATTGGCGATCACTGGATATGCAAATTCAGTGGCTGCTGATGCGAGGTTCTAACTATAAAACAGTGGGCTATACCGGGGCGTTAATCCGTAAGTTCAACCGCTTTTTTGCCGATATAGAATTGGAAATCCAGCGGTCGGATACTGTTGACTGGCAACTCGGGTTGCAGCATCTTCACTATACTCGCTGGGCGACCATTAGTGGCGGAGTTAGCTATCAGCAAGGAACCCAATGGTTTGGCGCGCGCCTGCCACCGGGCAGGGATTCATTCTCAACGGCTCGGCTGATTAATTTGACCGCTTCACTGAATATTCCTTTTATGTTGGGTGAACAGCATTTCCAATATCAGCCGACATTTAGCCAGCAATACACGCGATCGGCTGTCACTATGCAGGATAAGTTTTCTATTGGCGGACGAAATTCAGTGCGCGGGTTTACTACCGGTAATGCACTTGTGGGGCCACAAGGTTGGTTTTTAAAAAATGACATCGCCTGGATAAATCAGCGACTTGCGAATCAACTCTATTTAGGGCTGGATTATGGTGAAGTGAGTGACAAAGGAGGGCAATTTTTACTGGGCGATCGTCTGGTTGGTGCTGTTATAGGCGTTCGGGGATATTATCGACGCTTGGGTTATGACTTCAATATTAGCACCCCACTTGATAAACCAGCTCATTTTAATACTGATCCAGTTGTTTTGGGTTTTATGCTCAATTGGCAATATTAGCTAATTGAGTAAAATATTTAAGGTAAATATGAAAAAAATATATATTTATTTTCTAACCAGTATTTTTATTTACATAAGTCCTTATTTATTTGCCAGAGTGATTGTTGATGCGCATGCACCCAAAAACCAACAACCAAGTATAAATAAATATATTGAAGAGAAGAAAAACTGTAAGGCGCAAGATGTTTATTGTCAGGGAGCGGTTTTCACCACTATTAATATCACTACGCCAACTGCTCAAGGAATATCACATAATAAATATGAAGAATTTAATTTATTATTCGGTCGTGGGTATAATAAGATTTTTTTTAACAATCTTAAAATTGATGGGCCAGGTTTTGTTGGTAACCCCAATCTGGTTGATAAATCTGCAAAGGTTATTTTAAATGAAGTGACCTCAGATAAACAAACCGAATTATATGGAAGTTTAACGGTTGTTGGTCCAGCCGCTCATATGATTATTGCTAATCCATCGGGAATTCGCTGCAATGGTTGTCAATTTCATAATACCAACCATGTCACGCTCACCACCGGGACACCGGTGTTTAGTCGGGCTGGCAACTTAATGGGGTATCATGTTGCGCAAGGCAATATTAGTATTGATAAAAATGGCTTGAGGCATAACGATGATTTTGATACTTATCTGGATCTGTTTTCAACTTCGCTCATCATAGATGGTGAAGTAAGGAGTGGCGATATCGCTGTTACGACAGGGAAACTTAATATTAATTATGCTCCGATTGGGAAATTATTAAATATCAAGCCGATATATGACTATATCGATGATAGCAAAACCAATATTGCCGTTGATGTTACTCAACTTGGCGGGATGTATGCTAATAAAATATTAATTTTTGCAAAAAGTGGAGGCATAAAAAACAAAGGGACAATCGATGCTGGAACAATAGCTAATCTTATATCAACCTCATTTATTAATAATAGCAATGGAAGAATATCTGCACCGAAAATTAAATTAAGAAGCAGCGGTAACATAGATAATATCGGTGGGAGAATAAAAAGCGATAGACAAGGCTTGAATTATAAGGCTAGTGAGAAGTTTGGTATCAGAATTTCTGGACATAATTTTAATAATAAAACAGGCAGTATTTATACTAACAGTGGGCTAATATCCATTGCCGCTGACTACACAATTAATAATATGCAGGGCGTTATCAAGACGAATGCGAGTGCTGGAGCTGCTGATATAAAGCTCAAAGCAAAAACAGTCGATAATGATTATGGGAATATCATTACCTCTCAAAATATCCTGATTGATACTAATGAGTTAAGCAATAATAAAGGCAGGATCGTCAGTGCATTTAGTGATATAGAGTTACGTTATAAAAGATTCCCCGGTGATGCGGGCGTGATACATGGTGGCCTCGATGTTATCCGAACCCTTAAGCCCTAAATGAACTCAGCCGCTCGAATCTATCATCACTTCTTTTACTTTGACGGCATGATGCACTGATTTGGGGCGTCATTATGGTGCGCCCTATCTGAGAGCCATATCTGCTTTGGGTTAACATGGATAACTGGGCCAACATTTCGCTTTTTTAACAGCACGCAAAATGTTTGAGATTCCGGCTGTATGTGACAAGGTTCACGTCACTTATCGGCTGTCACAACAGCATTTCCCTCTATTTTCTATCGATATTACAAAAAAATCTGAACAGATATACAGCATTTGGCAACAAAGTTTTTTTGTTTGTCACTGGATGTTACAACTGCTTTATTTTCATTAGCCAGTTAATGCAACTAGCTTACAGCTAATAGCATAAATTTTAATGCTGATAATGTTAACGAGAAGTTTTTTTTATGTTTGCATACTGTTTCTCATTGTCTTGATAAATCCACTCAGACCGTATTGACGTTGCCACCAACTGTTGCCAAATTGGTACCCTCAGGGGTAGTCATCGAGAGTAATTTTGGGTGATTTCATGCATTCAAAGTTGCTGTCGCGATAACAATTATCCGACATCTCAATTCCGCATCCCTGCGGTTAATAGGCCAAAACGGTACAGTCCACGGACGAAAAAATTATAGGGCTTGGCCGTACACACAACACACATCACCATAATGGAGCACAAGCGATGACGATTTCCTTGGGAAAAACAGGGATACTGAAATTCGGTATTGGGCTGATTGCACTGACCGTAGCGGCCAGTGTACAAGCGAAAACATTGGTATATTGTTCTGAGGGTTCTCCGGAAGGGTTCAACCCGCAGCTTTTCACCTCTGGCACGACTTATGATGCAAGTTCAGTTCCTATCTATAACCGTCTGGTTGAATTCAAACTCGGGACTACCGAAATTGAACCCGGTCTGGCTGAGAAGTGGGAAGTGAGTGAAGATGGCAAGACTTACACTTTCCACCTGCGTAAAGGGGTGAAGTGGCAAGATAATAAAGACTTCAAACCGACCCGCGATTTCAATGCTGATGATGTAATTTACTCATTCATGCGTCAGAAAGATGATAAACATCCCTACCATAAAGTATCTGGCGGCAGCTATGAATACTTCCAGGGTATGGGTATGGGTGATTTAATCACCAATATCGTTAAAGTTGATGACAACACGGTGCGCTTCGAACTGGCACGTCCAGAGTCTCCATTCCTGGCCGATCTGGCAATGGACTTTGCGTCAATTCTGTCTGCCGAATATGCTGACAACATGCTGAAAGCCGGCACACCGGAAAAAGTCGATTTGAACCCTATCGGCACCGGCCCGTTCCAGTTGCAACAGTATCAAAAAGATTCCCGCATCCTGTACAAAGCATTTGATGGCTACTGGGGCACCAAACCGAAAATTGATCGTCTGGTCTTCTCTATTACCCCAGATGCATCTGTCCGTTACGCGAAATTGCAGAAAAATGAATGTCAGGTTATGCCGTACCCTAACCCGGCTGACATTGCTCGCATGAAAGAAGACAAAACCATCAATTTGATGGAGCAACCGGGCCTGAATGTCGGTTATCTTTCTTTCAACGTTGAGAAAAAACCACTGGATAACGTCAAGGTTCGCCAGGCGCTGACCATGGCCGTTAACAAGCAAGCGATTATCGATGCGGTTTATCAAGGTGCTGGCCAGGCGGCCAAAAACCTGATCCCACCAACTATGTGGGGCTACAACGATGATGTGAAAGACTACGCTTACGATCCTGCTAAAGCGAAAGAGCTGTTGAAAGAAGCCGGCCTGCCAGATGGTTTCGCCATCGACCTGTGGGCAATGCCAGTTCAGCGTCCGTACAACCCAAATGCACGTCGTATGGCTGAAATGATCCAGTCTGACTGGGCGAAAGTGGGTGTGAAAGCCAAAATTGTGACTTACGAGTGGGGCGAATACCTCAAACGTGCCAAAGACGGCGAACATGAAACTGTGATGATGGGTTGGACTGGGGACAATGGGGACCCGGATAACTTCTTCGCCACCCTGTTCAGCTGTGATGCGGCCAAACAAGGTTCTAACTACTCCAAGTGGTGTTATAAGCCGTTTGAAGACGTGATCCAGCCAGCGCGTGCTGAGTCTGACCATGACAAACGTGTCGCACTTTACAAACAAGCTCAGGTTGTGATGCATGATCAAGCGCCCGCGCTGATTGTGGCTCACTCAACCGTGTATGAGCCAGTGCGTAAAGAAGTGAAAGGTTATGTGGTTGATCCGTTGGGTAAACACCATTTCGAGAACGTGTCCCTGGATTAATTTTAACCTTGTAGACAACCGGTGAATGTGTGGCATACGCATATTCGCCGGTTTCTTATTTAGGTTAAGACAGATACAGATGTGAGCCATATAACCTCTCCCAATAAGTGTTATTGTCGCAGAAATTTTGGGCATGGACAGCGCGCAAGCACCGGAGCGTACACGCAGTACGTGACGGTGGTGAGCACTGCCCTAGGTCAAAATGGCAAGTAAAATAGCTTATTGGGGAGGTTTAATAAGCTGGGTTGCCCACGAGCGGCCCGGCATTCTACACAGAGAGTTCGGGATATGTTGCAGTTCATACTCCGACGTTTGGGGTTAGTTATCCCAACGTTTATCGGCATTACTTTGCTGACCTTTGCTTTTGTTCATATGATCCCGGGCGACCCGGTGACCATCATGGCTGGGGAACGCGGTATCTCCACCGAGCGTCATGCTCAAATCATGGCGGAAATGGGGCTGGATAAGCCTCTTTATCAACAATACTTCCATTATGTGAATGGCGTATTACATGGCGATCTCGGCATTTCGCTGAAAAGCCGTATTGCTGTCTGGGAAGAGTTTGTTCCCCGCTTCAAAGCGACACTAGAGCTGGGTATCTGTGCGATGCTATTTGCTATCGCGGTGGGTATCCCGGTCGGTGTGTTGGCAGCAGTCAAACGCGGTTCAATATTCGACCATACTGCCGTTGGGATCTCCCTGACTGGCTACTCGATGCCTATCTTCTGGTGGGGCATCATGCTGATCATGCTGGTTTCGGTGCAATGGAACCTAACCCCCGTATCGGGGCGTGTCAGTGATACCGTATTCCTCGACGATAGCCTACCGCTGACCGGCTTTATGCTGATAGATACCTTAGTTTGGGGTGAGCCGGGTGACTTCAAAGATGCTGTGATGCATATGATTTTGCCAGCGATTGTATTAGGCACCATTCCTCTCGCCGTTATCGTGCGTATGACCCGTTCCTCAATGCTGGAAGTGTTGGGCGAGGATTATATCCGTACCGCGCGCGCCAAAGGTTTGAGTCGGATGCGAGTGATTGTGGTCCATGCCTTGCGCAATGCCTTATTGCCGGTGGTTACCGTGATTGGTTTGCAGGTTGGCACCATGCTGGCGGGCGCGATTTTGACGGAAACCATCTTCTCCTGGCCGGGATTAGGGCGCTGGTTGATGGATGCTTTGCAACGCCGAGATTACCCGGTGGTACAGGGTGGGGTGTTGCTGGTCGCGATCATGATTATTTTAGTTAACTTGCTGGTAGATGTGCTCTATGGCGTAGTTAACCCGCGTATTCGTCACAAGAAATAAGGGGCGCAGAATGTCTCAACTTACTGAGTCTACAGTAAAAAGTGCGCCGAAACCGATGACTCCTTTGCAGGAGTTTTGGCACTATTTCAAGCGCAATAAAGGGGCTGTAATCGGCCTGTTTTACATCATTATTATGCTAATAATTGCCGCAGGTGCTACTTGGCTTGCCCCACACGGGCCAGCAGAGCAATTTCGCGATGCATTGCTAAAGCCCCCAGTTTGGGAAGCAGGCGGTAGCTGGAAATTCATTCTCGGTACCGATGATGTGGGCCGCGATGTCTTGTCCCGCCTGATGTACGGTGCTCGCCTCTCGCTGTTGGTGGGTTGTCTGGTGGTGGTTCTGTCGCTGGTGATGGGCGTAGTTTTCGGTTTACTGGCCGGTTATTTCGGTGGGATTGTCGATGCCATCATCATGCGTGTGGTCGATATCATGCTGGCACTGCCAAGCCTGTTGCTGGCACTGGTGTTGGTGGCGGTATTCGGCCCTTCCATTGTGAATGCCTCGTTGGCGCTAACCTTTGTCGCCTTGCCGCACTACGTGCGATTGACGCGAGCCGCCGTGCTGGTTGAGGTGAATCGCGACTACGTCACGGCCTCAAGAGTGGCCGGTGCGGGTGCGATGCGCCAAATGTTTATCAATATTTTGCCAAACTGCCTCGCGCCGTTGATCGTGCAGGCTTCTCTCGGTTTCTCTAATGCCATTCTGGATATGGCGGCTCTCGGCTTCCTCGGCATGGGGGCACAACCGCCAACACCAGAGTGGGGCACCATGCTCTCTGATGTGTTGCAGTTTGCCCAAAGCGCCTGGTGGGTCGTGACCTTCCCCGGTGTGGCGATTCTGCTGACGGTTCTGGCGTTTAACCTGATGGGGGACGGCCTGCGTGATGCTCTCGACCCCAAACTCAAGCAGTAACAGAGGTAGAGAGAGATGGCACTTTTAAATGTAGATAAATTGTCGGTGCATTTCGGTGACGAAGGTGCGCCGTTCAAAGCCGTAGACCGTATCAGTTACAGCATTGAGCAAGGTCAGGTGGTCGGAATTGTCGGTGAATCTGGCTCTGGTAAATCAGTCAGTTCATTGGCAATCATGGGGCTGATTGATTACCCCGGAAAAGTGATGGCCGATAAGCTGGAGTTTAATGGCCGCGATCTGACCAAGATTTCTGAAAAAGAGCGGCGTCAATTAGTGGGCGCGGAAGTGGCGATGATCTTCCAAGACCCGATGACCAGCCTTAACCCGTGCTATACCGTCGGTTTCCAGATAATGGAAGCGCTGAAGGTACATCAGGGCGGCAATCGTAAAACGCGTCATCAGCGGGCTGTGGATTTGCTGACATTGGTGGGTATCCCTGACCCGGCGTCGCGTTTGGATGTGTATCCGCACCAGCTTTCCGGTGGGATGAGCCAGCGCGTGATGATTGCTATGGCCATTGCGTGTAAGCCAAAACTGCTGATCGCTGATGAACCAACAACCGCACTGGATGTGACCATTCAGGCGCAAATTATTGAGTTACTGCTGGAATTACAACAGCGCGAAAATATGGCGCTGCTGCTGATTACGCATGACCTGGCACTGGTCGCTGAGGCGGCTCATCATATTATTGTGATGTATGCCGGTCAGGTGGTGGAAACCGGTAAATCGTCGGAAATCTTCCGTGCGCCACGCCATCCATACACTCAGGCGTTGTTGCGGGCGTTACCGGAGTTTGCACAGGATAAAGCGCGGTTGGCATCATTACCGGGTGTGGTTCCGGGTAAATATGACCGCCCTGAAGGCTGCCTGCTTAACCCGCGTTGTCCGTATGCCAATGATCGCTGCCGCCGTGAAGAACCTGAACTGTTGGGGCCAGCGGGGCGTCAGGTTAAATGCCATACACCGCTTGATGATGCGGGGAGGCCGACCCTATGAGTCAACCTACTGATATGAAAAATGAATCACAGGCAACCAAGCCACTATTACAAGCCATTGATTTAAAAAAATACTATCCGGTCAAAAAAGGGTTATTTGCGCCGGAACGTCTGGTTAAAGCTCTGGATGGTGTTTCATTCACTTTAGAGCGCGGCAAAACATTGGCGGTGGTTGGCGAATCGGGTTGTGGGAAATCCACTCTCGGCCGCTTACTGACCATGATAGAAATCCCAACTGGTGGTGAACTTTACTATCAAGGTCAGGATTTGCTCAAGCCAGATGAAAGTGCTGAGAAGCTGCGGCGGCAGAAAATCCAGATTGTGTTCCAGAACCCTTATGGTTCGTTGAACCCGCGTAAGAAAGTGGGGCAGATCCTGGAAGAACCGCTGCAAATCAATACCAAACTTAGCAGCAAAGAGCGCCGCGAAAAAACATTGGCGATGATGGCGAAAGTCGGCCTGAAAACCGAGCATTATGACCGTTATCCGCATATGTTCTCTGGTGGTCAGCGCCAGCGTATCGCCATTGCGCGCGGGTTGATGTTGAACCCGGATGTGGTGATTGCCGATGAACCGGTTTCTGCACTGGATGTGTCAGTGCGGGCACAGGTATTGAATCTGATGATGGATTTACAGCAAGAACTGGGGCTGTCGTATGTCTTTATCTCTCATGACTTGTCAGTGGTTGAACATATTGCCGATGAAGTGATGGTGATGTATCTGGGCCGTTGTGTTGAAAAAGGCAGCAAAGAGGCCATTTTCAATAATCCGCGTCACCCTTATACGCAAGCATTATTATCTGCTACGCCACGGTTGAATCCGGATATGCGCCGCGAGCGTATCAAATTGACCGGTGAATTGCCGAGTCCAATGAGTCCACCGCCAGGTTGTGCGTTTAATGCGCGTTGCCGCCGGGCATTTGGCACTTGTACTCAGTTACAGCCGCAACTGAAGAAATATGGCGACCAAATGGTAGCTTGTTTTGCTATTGATCAGGATGAAGCGGAAAAGGCCAGTTAACACTGAAATAAAGCCATATAGACTCTATTAGAAACGCCGAATATTCGGCGTTTTTTATTTAACATAAATAGGGTGGTGGCTTATGGTGAATAAATATTAGTAAGTAAATTATTTATGTTTGAGTGATATGAAAATGAAATAGCGCCATAGGTGATGTTTATAATCAGAGCCAAAGTATGGATTTAAGATGATATGGATCACATTTCTTATCGATGGATGAACAATATTATTGTTATTATTTAGCGAATACTCTAGCGATTAATTAGTTTCCCTTTATTAGTATCAGGGTATTTGGGGTTGATATAAGCACGTAAATATTAATAAAAAAGAGTGCAATGAATGCACTCTTTTAAATATAAATATCAGTAATACCACGCTCTTTATTGTGGGTAAGGCACCCAATCACCGCCATTTAGCCGAATATAGGGTTTGCCCTGATATTGCATCACAATAGCATTATCATTTTCTGATATTACTGCGGTCTCTGGTAAACCTTGCGTCAGAGTCTGCCAATCGACACTTGGGGTGGTAAACACTTTGCCATCCACCATGCGTGACACCAATTCAGAAATCGCCAGATAGCTGCTTGGCGCACTGACTACTACCGGGCTGGCAGGCTGTGGTGCTTTCATGCCAATCAGCTTAATCCCCACGGGGATATGCGTGATGCTAGGGCTTGGGATATCGCGTAGACCAGACATCTGCATTTTATCGCCAACCAAGGCAGCTCCGTGCTCCGGCACCACGATCACCATGACTTTGCGGCCAGACTTTTCCAACTCTTCGAGGAAGGTATTCAACTGGTCAAACAGGGTTTGGGCGCGCGAACGATAATCCGCCGTTTTATTGGTACCGACGAAACGGTTACCATCATGTAACGGTATGATATTCATGAAAGTTGCGCTGCGTGTATCACCGCCATTCTTCTGCTGTTCCAGCCAACGATTCAGTAGTTCCAGATCGTTATAAATAGGCTCGCCGTCAAAGGAGGCTAATTGATTGCTAATACCTTTCTGCGACATCATCGGCGCGCGCATATTGCCGTCATCCTGGATGTTTTGCAGATAGTTACCAAAGACACCGGAATGATCCATCATCAACTGTGAGGTAAACCCAAGTTTAGCTAAGTTATCAAATAGATAGCACTGTTGATCTTGTGGCTGATACAGATCTTTATGGGATGACTGGCCGCAGCTGGCGCGTAACAGGCGGATAGACGCCGGGCCGCTGTAGGCGGTGGCTGAGTTGAAGTTTTTGAACAGAATATCAAACTTGCTCCACAGCGGATGTTTATCCAGTTGAATGGCCTCAATATCTGACCATGACAGTGAACAGATATTAATAACCAATAAATCAAATGGTTGCGCGTCACCGGGTAAAGATGCTGGGAATGTCGTGTGACGAGTTTTCTCTTGCTCATAAAAAGCATTCAAATGAGCGGTCAGATTTGCATCGGTTGGCGGCCCACCGGCTTCAACAGGGCGACTTCCTGCTGCTGACGGTTGATCTGTGCTCACTGGCACTGTTGTCGCTGCTGTCTCCGCAGTGGGAGCCAGAGAAAATGCTGGCCCGGCAATACCGGCGACATTCAGCCAAATCATGGCGGCAACGACAAAAACGGTGACGCGGATCCATTGTGAAATAAACAGGTAGCCTACCAAAATGACGAAAGCTGTTCCTATCATCGCCAAGTTAATGAAACGGCTAAGTAATTCAATCAGATAGCTAAAGCTAAAACCGGTGATCTGCGAGCCTTGGCTCATGATGCTGTTGATGCCGGGCAGCCAGGTATCGTGATAAAGCAGGCCGATACCGATGGGTATGGCTAGCCAATGACGCCAGCGATGGACACGATATGCTGGGATCGGGAACAGCAGAAAGGCCAGAAACACCAGATTTGCCAGCGGGTGGAAGTTCAGGTAACCAAACCACAGTAGGGCAAATTTGAGCAGAAAGTAGTAGTTCCATGCGCCCAGGCCGCGCCAATAGCGCCACGGGCTCTGCGATTCTTGCTGTTTATTTTTTGCGTTCATGGTTATTTCTTAGTCTGTGAAGATGAGCCATCACGCAACCAGATCCCTTCTGATTTTAAATAGCGCGCGGATAAGAATAAATGTTGTTTTTTCTCCCACCACCGCGGAAACCAGCGGCGGGCCATATAGCCCAGCGGGAAAAAAATAATGGCCCCCAGTAACAGAATTTGCCAAATATCATTGAGATTCATGAGAGGGTCTCCTGACGGTGGCCGGTATTCAGTGTCAGTGGCTCAGGTGTGCGCCGGACGCGCTCCGCTTGCTCTGGCACATCAACTTCTTGTTTATAAGTCTTTTTATCGCCGGTGGTTTGCCATGCCTCGGGAGTATTCATCATTCGGTTCATCTCTGAGATGATCTCCTGATCCTGATACCACACCAGCCGGTTACTGAATGCTTCGGCTACCGGCAAGCGGAAGATATGACTTAACGCAGTGTCTAAGTCATTGATACGGCAGGTTGAAAGGAATAATAACAACCGATTATCAGACACCGTAACCACGTCGCCATAGCGGCGCAAATGGCACAGTGTCAGTGCCTGACGCGCCTGTAGCCCCGGTACTGCCCGCAGCGCCACCAGTACACCTTTACCGTTTTCTGGTAACAAGGTGTTGTTCATTAACTGCAACACCGATTGGTAGAACTCGGTGGGTGGCAGATAGCCTTTGAGCTGAAGGGGGCGCAATGCTTCCAGTAACGCATTGATATCTTCGGGAACATGGCGTGAGAAGCGCTGCCCCTGAATGCCTTCCAGCATCGTCAGAAAACGCGACAATGGCGCAACATGGGGCACAATCAAATTGGCCCCACAGGCCAGTAACAAGCGCTCGTCGCTGTAGCGCAAGCTGGCGTGCATTTCGCGCACCACAATTTTGACGGTATTGCCGCGTTGACGGCGGATGTTGTGGATTTGATGCGCCATTTCATCAATTTGCTCACTCTGATTCAGCGCAAAAATAAGTGTCGCAGCATGCGCCGTCATTGCGCGCTGGGCCAGAGCGGTATTTGATTCCAGCAACTGCCAGTGGGTAGAAAGGGGGGGAGCGCCTTCCAGGATGCTGGTTTCTGCTAAATACAGATGCTCATCATTGCGTGATTGCGGCAAGGCTTGCTGGACTTCATCCGCCATGCTCCAGCCTTGCTCATCGGCTTCGAGCAAAACCAATTGGTTGGCGGTCACCCCTTTTGCCGTGCTCCACCAGGAAACCACATATTGTGCGTTATCCTGCTGCCATTGCAGATTAGCCAAACCTTGTAAATAACGGTGCTGACTGACCAACTGATTTTTGATTTTATTAATGCCAGTGCTATGACAAATCACCAGTAATGTGCAGTTCTGGGCCTCCAGCCATTGCTGAATATGCTGGAGCCACTGCTGCATCTCTTCGCTGGTAAAGGTTTGCCACAGATTCGCGGGCGCAAACAGAATGAAGAGTCGCTGTTGTGGGCGCAGCGAGCGCATTAAATCATGAGTTAAATATTTTAAGGCGTTTTTTTGAGCAGGTAAGGTAAATAACGGTAATTTACTGGGGCCAGAATGGGCGACATTACTCAGGAGATTTTCAGGTTTTTGCCCTGAACAAATCAATGCCGCCCGGGTATTTTCAGGTTGGCTACGAATAAGCTGCTGGCAAAATAAATTGGCATCAACTTGACGCTCAATATTGACCCAATAGAACCCGGGAGCCTGCATTACGGCTAATTCATCCCAGATTTTTCGAACACCTAATGAGAAAGATCGTGACATAGATTCTTTATCTGCTTTCGTTAAAGTGCTATTGGGCCAATTACTGGATAAATTCAAAGAACAATTGTAACATTGCAATAAGTATTAACCAATGTCCCTGCCTTGATATTAATCTAAGACTCATCTTATCGGGAGAAAGTATACTCTGGTTATTGTTATACTTAATTACCATAGCCTATTTTCTAAAGGCGGATAAATGAAGACGATAATAAATCGATTCCATGAGAAAACTTCACTTGAAGCTCAGGATGATCTACTAGCATTAAGTCAGGCCTTCTCGTTACCCACGTTAAGTTATGTCGATATTGTCCGTCAGGAGCGATTAACCCAAATGATGGCTCGCTGGCCATTGCTGGCCGAATTGGCGCAATCCACAGGGAGTAAATAGTCTATGCCGGTATTGGCTTTACAAGGTGTAAGAGGGGGCATTGGCACGACATCGGTCACCGCAGCTCTGGCATGGGCATTACAGCAACTGGATGAATCGGTTTTGGTGATCGATTTTTCACCGGATAATTTACTGCGATTGCACTTCAACATGAGTTTTGAGCAATCCCGTGGTTGGGCCAGGGCTGAAGTGGATGGCGAAGGCTGGCAGCAAGGGGCGATGCGCTATACCGAGAAGCTGGATTTCTTACCGTTCGGCCAATTAACTCAAACTGAAAATGAACAACTTAGCGCGTCTTTGCAGCAACATCCTCGTCAATGGCAGGAGAATCTGTCCCGATTGCTTGCTAATGCGAGCTATCGCTGGATTCTGTTGGATATCCCCGCCGGTGATAGCGCATTCACCCGTCAGGCACTGGCGCTGGCTGATCAAACCCTGATTCTGATTCATGCAGATGCCAGTTGCCATATCCGCCTGCATCAGCAAAATTTGCCTGCCGGCTGTCATTTTCTCCTTAATCAGTTCTCTGCCAGTAGCCGTTTACAACAGGATTTACATCAGCTCTGGCTGCAAAGTCTGGATAGCTTATTACCCATATTTATTCATCGCGATGAAGCAATGGCCGAAGCATTGGCAGCCAAACAGCCATTGGGTGAATACAGCGCGCAAAGTTTGGCGGCAGAAGAAGTGATGACTCTGGCAAATTGGTGCCTGATTAATGCTGCGGAAAGCGGTCTATGAATCGCCTGATGCGGATGTTATTCCTCACCCCGGTCTATCAGGGGATGCGCCGCCGCTATCATCTCTATATGCAGCAAGGCTGTACGGTGCTCACGGCGTTTCTCACTACGCTGGCGCTACCGTTGTGCTGGATCTTCCTGCGCCTCGAGTCACCAAGCTGGCAGAGTGTGATACAACACCGCACTTACTGGTTCCCGCAAATTTCCCCCAATCGCCCACGTTTGGGAGATGGTTTACGTTATCTGCTGCAAGGGTTGTGGCTGTTATTAATTCGCCCGCAATCTGATCATGATAAAAAACGTCAGCCAGTGGCCGCCGGTAAAGGTTGGGTAAAAAACAAAAGACAGGGATATATCAGTTGGTTGGGGAGTGTGCCGCAGCGCTTTGAACTCCAGCGAATAGAAACGTCAGTCGCCACCCGATTAAGCCAACTTTCAAAGCGTACTCGCCGTATCCTGTTTATTATCTTAGGTATTTTTACCGGTATCTTAGCCTTGCTGTGTATCTCACAGCCATTCGGCATGATGGCGCAATTCGTGTTTGTATTGTTGCTGTGGGCCATTGCTATGGTGGTGCGGCGCGTACCAGGGCGCTTGCCTACCCTGATGCTGATTGTGCTGTCGTTAACGGTTTCCTGCCGCTACTTATGGTGGCGTTATACCGAAACCCTTAACTGGGATGACCCTGTCAGCCTGGTGTGCGGTTTATTATTACTGTTAGCCGAAACCTACGCTTGGGTAGTGTTGGTATTGGGTTATTTCCAGACGATTTGGCCGCTCAACCGCCAACCAGTGCCTATGCCGGAAGATATCAATAGCTGGCCAACCATTGATTTGATGGTGCCGACTTATAACGAAGACCTCGGCGTGGTGAAACCAACCATTTATGCCGCGCTGGGTATTGATTGGCCGAAAGATAAAATCAATATCTATATTCTGGATGATGGTAACCGGCCCGCATTTAAAGCATTCGCCGCAGAAGTGGGGGTGCATTACATTGCTCGTCCTACTCATGAGCATGCCAAAGCTGGCAATATCAATAATGCGCTGAAACAGGCTACCGGTGAGTTTGTCGCTATCTTTGACTGCGACCACGTGCCCACCCGCTCTTTCCTGCAACTGACCGTCGGCTGGTTCTTTAAAGATAAAAAGCTCGGCATGATTCAGACGCCGCATCACTTTTTCTCACCTGATCCCTTTGAGCGCAATCTGGGGCGTTTTCGTCAAACCCCGAATGAAGGGACGTTATTCTACGGCCTGGTACAAGACGGTAACGATATGTGGGATGCGACTTTCTTCTGTGGCTCCTGCGCCGTGTTGCGCCGCAGTGCGCTAGATGAGGTAGGGGGGATCGCGGTGGAAACGGTTACCGAAGATGCTCATACCTCATTGCGTCTGCACCGCAAAGGTTACACCTCAGCTTATATTCGTATTCCGCAGGCGGCCGGATTAGCAACCGAAAGTTTGTCAGCACATATCGGACAGCGAATCCGCTGGGCGCGTGGCATGGTGCAAATCTTCCGGTTGGATAACCCGCTGTTGGGCAAAGGGCTGAAATTTGTCCAGCGCTTGTGCTACGCCAACGCCATGTTGCACTTCTTATCCGGTATTCCGCGCTTGATCTTCCTGACCGCGCCGCTAGCATTCCTGTTGCTGCATGCTTACATCATTTTCGCGCCAGCACTGGCCATTGCACTTTATGTGTTGCCGCATATGATTCACGCCAGCCTTACCAACTCCCGCCTACAGGGTAAATATCGCCACTCATTCTGGAGTGAAATCTATGAAACGGTGCTGGCCTGGTATATTGCCCGCCCGACTACTGTGGCGCTGCTCAATCCCCATAAAGGGACGTTTAATGTCACGGCAAAAGGCGGTTTGGTTGAGGCGCAACATGTGGATTGGGTGATAACCCGTCCTTATATGGCGCTGGTACTGCTGAATCTGGCCGGTTTGATTGCGGGCTTGTGGCGCCTGGGTTATGGCCCGGCGACTGAAATCATGACCGTGGTGATTAGCCTGGTGTGGGTCATTTATAATATGACGATTCTAGGCGGGGCTGTAGCGGTGGCGGTTGAAGCCAAGCAAGTTCGCCAATCCCACCGTGTCGAGATTGCCATGCCCGCAGCGGTGGCGCGTGCGGATGGCCACTTGTTCTCCTGCACCCTGCGTGACTATTCCGATGGTGGGGTGGGGATCGAAATGCGTGAAGCCGGGTTACTGAAAGATGGCGAAGCGGTACATCTGCTGCTTAAACGCGGCGCACAGGAATATACCTTCCCGTGTGAGGTCACCCGCGCCTTTGGCACCAAAGTCGGGATGCGGATGCATCAACTGAGTGTGTCCCAACATATTGATTTTATACAGTGTACTTTTGCTCGCGCTGACACGTGGGCGCTGTGGCAGGATGGCTTCCCAGAAGATAAACCGATTGAAAGCCTGCGTGATGTTTTGGCGCTGGGCTTTAGAGGTTATGTCCGTATGGCCAGCTATGCTCCGCCGGTGATTCGAAATGTATTGATAGGATTTACCTCCCTGATTGCCTGGATTGCATCGTTTGTACCCCACGGCGTGGATAAAAATCAGGCTCCGAGTAGCCAGGGCCAGACAGTGGCTCAACATTGATGATGATATGATGACGAGAAAAATAACCTGGTTTACCGCACTGGCTTTGGGATTGACGCCATTCACCCATGCCGAAACACCCGCAGTTCCGTCGCTTCAATCGGCGGCCTCGACGACTGCTGTCGCAGCAACAGTGGATTTAGCACCTGTCGCTCCAGCGGCATTGCCGAATGTCCCCGTTCGCGATGTGGCTTATACTTTTGCCAAAATTGCCCCGCCACCGGGGACATTCGCCTTGCGCGGGACCAATCCAGAAGGGGTGATTGAATTTGGTGTGCGCAGTGATGAAGTTGTCACTCATGCGATGTTAAACCTCGAATTTACGCCATCACCTTCACTGATCCCGGTGGAATCACAGGTTAAAGTCTTTCTGAATGATGAGCTGATGGGGGTCACGGCAATCACCAAGGACCAACTGGGCAAACCAACACGGTTCCAGTTGCCGATTGATCCACTTTATATCAGTGATTTCAATCGGCTGCGGTTAGTGTTTGTCGGCCACTATCAAAACATTTGTGAGAATCCGGCCAGTAATACGCTGTGGCTGGATATCAGCAAATCCAGCTCGTTGGATTTACGCTATCAATCACTGTCAGTCAAAAATGATTTGTCCCATTTCCCTGAGCCTTTCTTTGATGCGCGGGATAATCGCCCGCTCAATTTACCGGTAGTTTTCGCCGCGGCACCGGATGTGGCGCAGCAACGTGCAGCCTCTATTTTGGCATCGTGGTTGGGTGACAAAGCGCAATGGCGTGGGCAGAACTTCCCGGTTTTGTATAATCAGCTGCCGACCCAGCATGCCGTGGTGTTTGCGACCAACACCCAGCGCCCTGATTTCTTGAAAGATTACCCGCCGGTCAAAGCACCGACGGTGGAAATTATCAGTCATCCAGATAACCCGTATGTGAAGCTGTTACTGATTCTGGGCCGTGATGATAATGATCTGATCATGGCGGCACAGGGGATAGCGCAAGGCAATATCCTGTTCCGTGGTCAAAATGTGACGGTAGATAAAGTCGAGCAACTGGCACCACGCCAGCCTTATGATGCGCCAAACTGGGTGCGTACCGACCGGCCAATGACTTTTGCTGAGTTACAGCAATATCCGGATCAACTGCAAACTACCGGTTTGTTGCCGCCGCCGATTTCATTATCGCTGAACCTGCCACCGGACTTGTTCCTGATCCGCAGTGCGGGCATTGATATGCGTTTGAAATATCGTTACACCTCAACGCGCCTGATGGATGGTTCCCGTTTAAGCATCAGCCTGAATAATCAGTTTGTGCAGGACTACCCGCTGTCGCCGAATACGCCGGAAGACAGTAAGATCCTGCGTCTGCCATTACTGCAAGGCTTACAAGACTCTGCCAAGCGGTTGACCATTCCGGCATTGAAACTGGGGGCCACCAACCAGTTACGCTTTGATTTTGACTACAGCACCTTGCTGGCGAGCGGCGCGGAAGGGCGCTGTGAAACCTACTCGACCGCGCCAAACCACGCAGTGATTGATGGTAATTCCACTATCGATTTCTCCGGTTACCGCCACTTTATGGAAATGCCAGATTTGCGGGCATTTGCTAATGCCGGCTTCCCATTCAGTCGTCTGGCAGATCTCTCCGAAACCCTGGTCTTGGTGCCACCAAAACCTGCGCCGTCACAACTGACTACGCTGTTGAATACCGTGGGGAATATCGGGGCGCAAGTCGGCTATCCGGCGGTGGGCATCAACATCACCGACGACTGGTCACAGGCAAAAGACCAAGATGTCGATGTGCTAATTATCGGAACCATTCCGCCAGAATTACGTGATGACCAGAAGATTAACTTGCTGGTGGATCAAACCCAGAGCTGGGTCAAAATGCCAAATCGCCAAACGGGCTTGCCGGACATGTTGGCTCCCGCTTCCGATAGAGTGGCGGACAGCAAAACGACCGTCAGTTCTGAAGGAGCGATGTCTGCCATTATCGGCGTACAGTCACCTAACTTCCCGCAGCGCAGTATCGTGGCGTTATTGGCTGACAGCCCGCATGGCTACAGCTTACTGAATAACGCGTTGCTCGACAGCGGCAAACGTGAGGCGGTGTTTGGCTCGGTCGCGGTTATCCGTGAGTCAGGTGTTAACAGCCTGCGTGTTGGCGACACCTATGATGTCGGCCATTTACCTTGGTGGGAGCGCATCTGGCACAGCTTATCTACCCATCCGGTTCTGCTGGCGGGTGTTGCAGTGTTAGTCGTAGTGATTGCTGCAATGATGGCCTGGCGCTTGTTACGCCTGATTAGCCGCCGTCGGTTATCACCTGATGAGAGAGATTAATTCTGATGGTCGTGATGTTTAAACGACTGGTATGTATCCTGCTGCTGCTTGCCAGTTTTGGTACCGCAGCAGCTTGTGATTGGCCAGCATGGCAGCAGTTCAAACAACACTATATCAGTGAGGCGGGGCGGGTTATCGACCCCAGCAACCCGAGGAAAGTCACCACGTCGGAAGGGCAGAGTTACGGCTTGTTTTTTGCACTGGTGGCAGATGATCGCGAGACATTCGATCGACTACTCACCTGGACGGAAAACAATTTGTCGGCGGGAGATTTAACCGCTCGTCTGCCCGCATGGTTGTGGGGGCAACGCAATGAACATAGCTGGGATATTCTCGACCCAAACTCGGCCTCGGATGCTGATTTATGGATTGCTTACAGCTTATTAGAGGCTGGTCGATTGTGGGATACCCGCCGCTACCAGACCATGGGAACTCTGCTGCTGCAACGCATTGCCAAAGAAGAAGTGGTAAATATTCCCGGCTTGGGTGAAATGTTATTACCGGGCAAAATTGGCTTTAATAATGAAGACCGTTGGCGGCTCAATCCAAGCTATTTGCCACCACAATTGCTGGCGCGTTTCGCCTCCTTTGCCGGGCCGTGGAAAGCTATGGTGAAAACCAATCAGCGGCTATGGCTGGAAACAGCGCCGCATGGTTTCAGCCCTGACTGGGTGGTGTGGCAAAAAGATAAAGGCTGGCAACCGGATGAAACTCACCCAAATCTCGGTAGCTACGATGCGATTCGTAGTTACTTATGGGTCGGGATGTTAGCCAATAACAGTCCGCAAAAGGCGGCACTTATCCAGCGCTTCCAACCGATGGCTGAAGTCACCCGGCAGCAAGGTTTGCCACCGGAAAAGGCCGACACGCTGACCGGCAAAACAACCGGTGATGGGCCAGTTGGCTTTTCGGCGGCATTATTGCCGTTTTTAGCCAGCAGTCCCGCACCGTTTAATCAGCAGGCGCTTAGCCAACAACAAAAACGGGTACAAGATTCACCTCCGGGAGCCGATGCTTACTACAGTGCGGTGCTGACACTGTTTGGTCAGGGATGGGCACAACATCGTTATAGCTTTAATCGTCAGGGTGAGCTTCAGCCCTCATGGAACAGTCAATGCGCAACATTAAAATAAACTGGCTGTTAAGCCTGGCGTTATTGCCTCAAGCCTTTATTGGTGTGGCGCGGGGGGCCGAAGCTGTCTCGCCAACCCAGTTTTTACTCGAACAGGTACGATTGGGCGAGGCGACTAATAAAGATGAGTTGGTTAAGCAGTCACTGTATCGCCTGAACATGATGGACCCGAATAATCCGGATGTCATTGCGGCGGGAATACGTCAGGCATTGCGGCAAGGGAATCTGGCGGAAGCACAAAAACAGTTAGATAAATTGCAACAATTGGCACCTGACTCTGATGTGTATCGACGCGCTAAACTGATGTTGGCCATGACAAAACCAGAGGTGCGTCAGCAATTGCAAGAGGCGCGCCTGTTGGCAACCGCTGGGCGAGTCGCAGAAGCAAAAGTTAAATATGATCAGTTGCTGCAAGGGAATCCACCCACACTGGATCTGGCGGTTGAATATTGGCGGCTGGTGGCGCGGTTACCGGGTCAGGAAGCGCTGGCTACCCAGAAACTTGCCTCGCTAGACCAACAATATCCCGGCAACGTCGCTCTACGCATGGCATTGGCGCGCATGTATTTCAGCCAACAAAAGGCCGCACAGGGCTACGCGATGTTGGAGAAAGTGGCCACAGACCCTACCGGAACGTCAGATGCTGCTGATTTGTGGATGGATACCATCAAAACGATGACGGTAAGCCCGCAAAGCGTCGCCGCATTGACCCATTTTCTTAATGTGTTTTCAACCGGGCCACAAGCAGATATGGCTCGCAAAGAGCTGGCTAATCAGCAAGCGATGTTGGCCGATCCCACCTATCAGGCGCGGTTAAGTGGGCTGGCGAAAGTTGACAGTGGGAGTGGCGCGGCAGCAATACCGGCATTGAAACAAGCATTGGCGGCCTCACCCTATGATCCAGAAATTCTGGGCGCACTGGGCCTGGCCTATGCCCGTGCGGGAGATCGTGCACAGGCTTTGCGGTTATTTGAACAGGCACAAAAATCAGATAAAGACGGCCTAAAGAGCGATAAATGGGCCAGTTTGATCAAGACCAACCGTTACTGGTTGCTGAATGATGAAGGTGATAAAGCGCTGAAAACCGGCAATACTGCACTGGCCCAGCAAAAATATCAGCAGGCGCGTCAAATAGATGGCAGCGACAGTTATGCACTGATTGGCTTGGGTGATGTGGCGGTGGCCCGTCATGATGATAAAACTGCCGAGCAGCATTATCAGCAAGCATTGCGTCTTGATCCAGCCAACAGCAGCGCGGTGCGTGGCCTGGCAAATATCTATCAACGTGAATCCCCACAAAAAGCACTCAATTACCTGAATAATTTGCCGCGCAGCCAACAGGCCAAAATGCGCGACACACTTAATAGCCTGCAATTGGATATGCTGAAACAGCAGGCTGAAGCGTTGGCGGCACAGCAACAGTGGCATCAGGCGGCAGAGAAATACCGGCAGGCGCAAAAGCTGGCACCGGATGATGTCTGGATAACTTACCGGTTGGCACAAGCATTGGCGCAAGATGGTCATTCAGCACAGGCGGATGCAGAGTTCCACCAATTGGCCAGTCGTAAACCGGGTGACCCAGAGCAGGTTTATGCTTACGCGCTTTACCTTTCCAGCACCGAACGAGATAGCCAGGCATTGGCGCACCTGGCCACACTGCCAGCGGCGCAATGGAACGATAATATTCGTGAATTAGATCAGCGCTTGAAATTAGATCAAGTGCTGACATTGGCGCGCCAGCTGCGGGAAAATGGTGATGAAACCGGGGCGATAACCGCGTTACGTCAGCAACCTGCGAATACACAAATTGACCTGACACTGGCCGATTGGGCGCTGGAACGCGGCGACTACAGTGAAGCGCTGGCGGGCTATCAGCGTATTCGGGCGCGCGAGCCGCAAAACCCTGATGCGCGTTTGGGTGAAATTGAGGCTTATATTGCCGAAGGCCGCCTTAGTGATGCACGTCAGCATTTACAAACTGAGCCACTGACGGGTGAAGGTGCCAGCTTAAATACCCAACGGCGGGTCGCCAATGCCTGGAGCGGCGTGGGTGATCCACAAAAAGCAGCCGATATCTTCCAACGGTTGAAACCGGCTGCCGCCAAAGGCGCACCATCACAGGATAATGCGCTGGTGTTTCGTGACTCGGCCCGTTTAGCACAATCACAAGGGCAGCCAACTGCTGCGCAAGATGATTTCAAGCAGGCGATGGTCGCCAGCGGTATTGCACCGACACGGCCGACAGATAATGACAGCTATACCTTACTGACCCGTAATCAGGCCACGGATGATTGGCTCAAACGTGGCATTCGTGCTGATGCTGCCGACCTCTATCGTCAGCAGGATACCCGCGTCACATTGGATCAGGATTATCTACGTTCCAGCGGTACTGAAGGGATTTCTGACCTCAGCGCCTACAACACTATGTTGCAGGTAGATACTGCGCTAGCTGATGGTCGGGCGTTCTTCCGCACCGATACTGTGCAGATGGATGCAGGCACACTGGATGCCAATACTCGGTATAAAGCGGGGACGTGTTATCGCTCCGAAACGGTTTGTCAGACGAATTTACATCAACGGGCAACGGGGGCCAGTGTGGCTGTTGGCTGGCAGAATGACAGCTGGGCCACGGATATTGGCACCACACCGATGGGGTTCGATGTGGTTGATGTGGTAGGTGGTGTGGCATATAGCAACAGTTGGAATCACATTGGCTGGACAGCAACCGCTTCACGGCGGCCGATATCCAGCTCATTGTTGGCCTTTGCCGGTGCAACAGATCCGAATACCCATATCACCTGGGGGGGCGTGCGCGCCAGTGGCGTAAGCCTCGGTACCAGCTATGATCGGGGTGAAGCCAATGGGGTCTGGAGTGACTTGAGCTATCATTATCTGACGGGGAAAAATGTGGCCGATAACCAACGGCTACGTTTTATGACCGGCTATTACTACAAACTGATCAATGAAGATAACCGCCGTTTGACTGTCGGGTTGAATGGTATGTGGTGGCATTACCAAAAAGATCTTAGCGGCTACACGCTAGGTCAGGGTGGGTATTACAGCCCGCAGAAATATTTGTCACTGGCTATTCCGGTGAACTATCGGCAACGGACAGATAACTGGTCATGGGAGTTAGGTGGGTCGATTTCATTGTCGCACTCAGCCACCAATGATAGGGCGCGTTATCCGATTCAGAGTTTGCTCCCGGCTCCAGTTATTGACCCTGATACAAATAGGCCAAAAAACATTTCAGACCGTTATGATATTGATGGTGGTGAAAGCAGCAATGGTGTGGGTTATACCTTACGAGCATTAATTGAGCGCCGTCTGAGCTCGCATTGGACACTGGGTGCCGGAGTGGATATCCAGCAAGCAAAAGATTATACCCCAAGCCATGCGCTGATTTACCTGCGTTACTCAATGGCAGGATGGCAGGGTGACCTGGATATGCCACCACAACCGTTAGTGCCTTACGCGGACTTTAAGTAATCGCTAGTTGAGTTTATTTGCATAAAAAAGCAACTTCATCGTGTTTAATCGCACTTTGAAGTTGCGATCTTGATAGGAAAAGACCGAAACCCACGGTATTCTTCCCAACCGGTTTAGTTTCGCAAGATAAAATCTCAGGGCGATCGAGTATACTCGGACAGCATCGATGAGTCGCCGCATCACAGTGGCAACCATCATATTTTATTCAGTCGGAATGGGTGGGAGTGAGTTTGCGGGTAAGGCGTTCATTAACGATTAAACAAATGGCAGCAGTGGCCGTTGTTGCACTGGTCACCATCTGTATTTTTATCGTTCTTCAGTTGTTCCACTTTGTGCAGCAGCGCAAAGATGACTACGCCAAGCAGTTGGAGAGTATTGCTTATTCCGTGCGTCAGCCGCTGTCTGAAGCCATTTTGAGCGTTGACATCCCACAAGCCAAAAAAATCCTCAATAACTTACTGCCCATTGGTATTCTTAGCCGTGCCGATGTGATTCTGCCTAATCAAATTCAGGTTTTGCACGCAAGTTTCCCCACCGAGCGGCCAGTTCCTCGCTGGGCCAAGCGTATTTTTGCTCTGCCCGTTCAGATAACGGTACCGCTGTATTCACTGGAGCGAGTCTCTGCTAATCCGCAACCACTGGCACATTTGGTGTTACGTGTGGACTCGTATCGTATGTATCAGTTTATCCTGAGCACCTTGTCGGCAATGCTCTCGACTTATTTGCTGTTGGCACTGGTACTCTCAGTGTCTATTGCCTGGTGTATTAATCGCCTGATTATTCATCCATTGAGGGCGATGGCTAAAGAGCTGGAACATATTGGGCAGCAAGGTGTGCTGAACCATCAATTGACTATGCCTGCCCATCATCAGGATGATGAACTGGGTATATTGGTTCGCAATTATAATCGTAACCAGCAACTGCTAACTGAGGCTTATACGGAAATGAGCCGTACCCAAAGCACAGATCGGTCTTCGTTGCATAAAACGCAACAGCAGTTGGCACAGGAAAATGATATCTTGCAGGCGATTGAACGCCGTGATTTCGTCCTGTTTTTACAACCGCAGTGGGATATGGAAGAGCGGCGGATTATCGGTGCCGAAGCATTGCTACGCTGGCGTCAGGCGGATGGCAGTTATCTTTTACCTTCTGAGTTTGTCCCTGATGCGGAAGAGAGTGGGGCCATGATGCCACTCGGTAGTTGGGTGCTGGAGGAAGCATGCCGTATTCTGGCTGACTGGAAAGCACAAGGGATGAACTTGTCATTGGCGGTCAATATTTCCGGTTTGCAAATACAATGCGATAGTATCATTACACATCTAACAACCGTGATGGGTCGCTATAACATTGACCCGAGCCAATTGGTGTTGGAAATCACAGAAACCGCCCAGATTCAAAATCTCGACGCCGCGTACGTATTGCTGCGTGAGTTACAGGGGCTGGGTTTATCGATTGCTCTGGATGATTTCGGTACTGGCTATTCGAGTCTGCAATATCTCAATCACCTGAAAAGCTTGCCAGTGAATATCATTAAATTGGATAAAAGCTTTGTGAAGCATTTGCCAGAAGACGATGCGATGGCGCGAATTATCAGCACCGTTTCTGATGTGCTGAAACTCCGTGTGATGGCTGAAGGTGTCGAGACCGAAGAACAACGGCAATGGCTACTCAAACACGGTATTCGCTATGGTCAGGGCTTTTTATTTTCGGAGCCGTTATCACGCGAGGAATTCGATACTCGCTTTACCCTGCGCCCTTGACGCTACAGCTGTGTTAGCTTCCCTCACTTACCCGAATCACTGACCTGAGTCAGCTCATCGGGATGCCTTCGCTCGCTGCCTTGCTGTAACACCAATGGCTTTGGGTATTACCCCGCATTCACGACAGCTACAGCTGTGTTAGCTTCCCTCACTTACCCGAATCACTGACCTGAGTCAGCTCATCGGGATGCCTTCGCTCGCTG